>NZ_JAHXRM010000092.1:0-349 GCF_019392235.1 Pseudoalteromonas sp. CR1
TTCTACGTTTACTAAATGTTAGTTTTGGTTTGTTATTCTTAATCTTGTTTAATGCTTTGGCAGACTCTAACCTTAACACAATGTCTTTATGTCTTAGGAGTTTAAATAACTCGTCTACAGCAGACTGTGTTTCAAATTTAGCCATTATTGCAGGTATAAATTGCTTTGCATTTTCTGCTACAGAGCCCTTATGAAGCATAATGCGTAAGGTCTTAATCATTTGTGGGCCAAACTTAAACAGAGCTTTCATAGCTTCTTCTCTGTATTTTTTTAATAGAAGAAAGTCTAATAAATAGTTTATGAAGACTGCAGCTGCACTATCTCCTGCTGCACGAATAGCAGCCATTAC
>NZ_JAHXRM010000093.1:0-348 GCF_019392235.1 Pseudoalteromonas sp. CR1
CTCCGGCACGTTTGACCTGGATTCGGAGTTGGAGATTTACTTTTCGTCGCTGGGGAAAGTGAAGTTTGAATTCACGGGGAAGACTTCGATTGTGGAAATCTCGCGGATCATTTCCAAGCACCTGCTGAGCTGATCAGCAGGCAAAAAAAGACCTTGGCGTCCCAAGGTCTTCTCTGCTGCAGACACTGATTCAACGAATGTACACAGATCCAAATGCGGGAGCGGGCTTGCTCGCGAAGGCGCTACCCGCCACACCAACGCCTCAAAACCCTGCACCGTCCCGGCATTTTTACGCCCCAGAAGGCCACTTCCCCCGCCCTACAAAAAACATCCCACCGCCCGTCAAAA
>NZ_JAHXRM010000094.1:0-348 GCF_019392235.1 Pseudoalteromonas sp. CR1
CGTTTTCCCACTGGACCAGTGGCTCTTTGCCGCCAGTGGCCAATTGACGGGCACGCTTGGTAGAGAGCATGACCAGCTCAAAGCGGTTATCCACGTGTTCTAGGCAGTCTTCAACGGTTACGCGGGCCATGGTATTCCTCGGAGCGAATGCAAGATGCGCGCTGCCCGGTTGGGCGAGCGGACTAAACAGTTTAAAAAATCACCAGCGTTTAGGGAAGCGCTGTTTTTTCGCAGGCCCTCGCAAAACCGCTACAAGTGCCAATGTAAAGCCCTTGCAGCGGTTTTGGGAAGCGTCAATCAACCCAGCAGTTCGGCCAGTAATTTACCGAAACGCTGTTGTTGGCGCTT
>NZ_JAHXRM010000095.1:0-343 GCF_019392235.1 Pseudoalteromonas sp. CR1
TCACCTTGCTGACCCTGCCGAACAATCAAGGCAAGGGCGGCGCGGTCATGGCCGGCTTCCGTGAGGCCGCGCGCCTGGGCTTCAGCCACGCGCTGCAAGTGGATGCCGACGGCCAGCACGACCTGCGTGAAGTCGAGTGCTTCCTCGACAGCTCCCGCATGCACCCGGACGCGGTAATCTGCGGCTACCCGGAATACGACGAGAGCGTGCCCAAGGGCCGCCTGTACGCACGTTACCTGACACATGTGTGGGTGTGGATCAATACCTTGTCGCTGCAGATTCGCGACTCGATGTGTGGCTTTCGCGTGTACCCGCTGGCGCCCACCCTGGCGTTGATGGACTC
>NZ_JAHXRM010000096.1:0-341 GCF_019392235.1 Pseudoalteromonas sp. CR1
CCCGTCTTCGAAGTACCGTGCGTTCCCGACCATCGATATCCCCGACCGCACCTGGCCGTCGAAAACCATCACCGAAGCGCCGATCTGGTGCAGTTCCGACCTGCGTGATGGCAACCAGTCGCTGATCGAGCCGATGGACGCGGTGAAAAAGCTGCGCTTCTGGAAGACGCTGGTCGCCGTTGGCGTGACGGAAATCGAGGCCTCGTTCCCGGCCGCTTCGCAAACCGACTTCGACTTCGTGCGCACCCTGATCGAAGACAACCACATCCCCGAGGACACCACTATCCAGGTGCTGACCCAGGGCCGTGAAGACTTGATCGCACGCACCTTCGAATCGCTGC
>NZ_JAHXRM010000097.1:0-334 GCF_019392235.1 Pseudoalteromonas sp. CR1
CTCCCACGAATATACTCACGCGACAGCCTCATCGTGACCTGTGCGAACAGGCTCCGCGGGCGTGATCTTCACGCGGTTCGGGCGGGCGCCAGCCCTCTTGATCGCGGCCGAGGCGCGCCTGAGCTTTACCGTGGATCCGTCCGGGAACACGGCCTGCAGCTCCAGGGTGCCCCCGAGAGCTTTCACGTAGGCGGCAAGCGTTGAGAGTTTCGGATCGTTTCGATCCTCCAGCCGGCTCACGTTCTCCTGCGCGACATCGAGCGACTTCGCGAGCTTCTCCTGGGTGACGCCGAGCGCATTGCGAAGCTCCCGCAGGGTCGCCTGCTCCAGGAGG
>NZ_JAHXRM010000098.1:0-331 GCF_019392235.1 Pseudoalteromonas sp. CR1
GCGGCGAGCCGTCCGCCGACGTCGAGAAGAAGTTGTAGTTGAACTTCTGGTTCTCCTCGCTCTGCGGGAAGGAGTTCGGGATCGGCAGCGTGCCCGCGTGCCCTCCGAGTTCCTCGATCACCGACAGCCATTGCTGCTGGTGCATCGTGTCCCGGGCGATGAGGAAGCTCCACATGTCGCGCATGCCGGCATCGTTGGTGGCGTTGTAGAGCCGGACCGCCAGGATCCGTCCGGTCGCCTCGGCGGCGACGTTGCAGTACATGTCGGCCGCGATGTTGCCGCTGGCGTAGATGTGGCTCATGTCGAAGGGCAGGCCGTCGGAATTGCCCGG
>NZ_JAHXRM010000099.1:0-330 GCF_019392235.1 Pseudoalteromonas sp. CR1
TGGCGCGGTTGTCCGGGCAACACGATGTGGTGATCGGCTCGCCGGTGGCCAACCGCAATCGCAGCGAAATCGAAGGGTTGATCGGCCTGTTCGTCAACACCCTGGCGGTGCGCATCGACACGTCGGGCGAGTTGAGCACCGAGGCGTTGCTGGCGCGGGTCAAGGCGCTCACGCTGCACGCCCAGGCCCACCAGGACTTGCCGTTCGAGCAGGTGGTGGAAATCACCCGGCCGCTGCGCAGCCTGGCCCATAGCCCGGTGTTCCAGACGTTGCTGACCTGGCAGGACAGCAGCGCGCCGATCCTCGCGCTGGGTGATCTGGCCCTGGAAG
>NZ_JAHXRM010000100.1:0-328 GCF_019392235.1 Pseudoalteromonas sp. CR1
TACGTATTCACGCCCAAAGGCCGGATCATGGAGCTGCCCAAAGGCTCCACGGCGGTCGACTTTGCCTACGCGGTGCACACCGATGTCGGCAACAGCTGCATTGCCTGCCGGATCAACCGTCGTCTCGCACCGCTGTCCGAACCGCTGCAAAGCGGCTCCACGGTCGAGATCGTCAGTGCACCTGGCGCGCGCCCGAATCCGGCCTGGCTCAACTTCGTGGTCACGGGTAAAGCGCGGACACACATCCGCCACGCACTCAAACTGCAACGCCGCTCCGAATCCATCAGCCTGGGGGAACGCCTGCTGAACAAGGTGCTCAACGGTTTCG
>NZ_JAHXRM010000010.1:0-156934 GCF_019392235.1 Pseudoalteromonas sp. CR1
GTCATTAGCTCAGTTGGTAGAGCAGTTGACTTTTAATCAATTGGTCGATGGTTCGAATCCATCATGACCCACCATTTGTTATATTCCTTTTTAAAATTCCACTCTCTTTTTTATAAACAGCTTAACCAGTTTGCTGTTATTTATGCTTTTATTCTCGTATAATTCGCCGTAATTTATACACTGTACATAAGTGGTCGAGAACATGAGTTTAGCGCAAACTATTATGCCTGAAGGCTATATTTTCCCTCCAAAGCCAGCACCGTTAACGAAAGACGAGCAGAGCGAATATAAAGCACGTATTAAGCAATTACTTAAAGATAAAAACGCGGTACTCGTAGCGCATTATTATACAGATCCTGAAATTCAAGCACTGGCTGAAGAAACAGGTGGCTGTGTTGCCGATTCTTTAGAAATGGCGCGTTTTGGTGCGCGACATGACGCTGACATGATCATTGTTGCAGGCGTACGTTTTATGGGTGAAACAGCAAAAATATTAACCCCCAATAAAACAGTTGTTATGCCAACACTTGAAGCAACCTGCTCGTTAGACATTGGTTGTCCAATTGATGAGTTCTCAGCATTTTGTGATCAGCATCCAGACAGAAAAGTTGTAGTTTATGCAAACACATCAACGGCGGTTAAAGCACGTGCTGATTGGATTGTTACGTCGTCTTGTGCCCTTGAGATTGTTGAGCACTTAGACGAGCAAGGTGAAAAGATTATTTGGGGCCCAGATAAGCACCTAGGCAGCTATATTCAAAAAAATACTGGCGCAGACATGATCATGTGGAATGGCGCATGTATTGTTCACGATGAGTTTAAAACTAAAGCACTTAAAGACATGAAAACGCTGCACCCTGATGCTGGCGTGTTAGTTCACCCCGAATCACCTGCTGAAATTGTTGCACTTGCCGATGCGGTTGGCTCTACAAGCCAGCTTATAAAAGCGGCGCAAACAATGCCTAATAAAAAGTTTATTGTAGCGACTGACCGAGGTATTTTTTATAAAATGCAGCAACTCTGCCCAGAGAAAGAGTTTTTTGCAGCTCCTACGGCTGGTGAAGGCGCTTCATGTAAAAGTTGTGCACATTGCCCGTGGATGGCAATGAATGGCTTAAAAGCGATTGAGGAGGCTTTAATAGACCCTCAAGGTAAAGAAGTATTTGTAGATATGGATTTGCGTGAAGGGGCACTTAAGTCACTTAATCGCATGCTAGATTTTACAGCTAACATGGCAAAATAATAAAACGCACTATTAATAAAAAGGTTACTGAAGTTCAGTCCCTTTTTTTGTGCCTAAAAGAGTTATAGTCATTGAAACTCAACGTGTTGATGTAATTGGTATGATTAGTGAGCAGTTAAAAGCCAGATACTAAAAATGCCTTGCACCTGAGTAACCTATTTCATACTATAACGCGCTGTTGCAATGCAACACTGTGGAGGAATGGCTGAGTGGCTGAAGGCGCACGCCTGGAAAGTGTGTTTAGGTTAACCCCTAACGAGGGTTCGAATCCCTCTTCCTCCACCATCATTCTATATTAGGACGCCTTATGGCGTCCTTTTTTGTGCACTAAGTTTGCTGTGTGGCTTGTTGGCTATTCGATGTGCTATTTTTTCGGGCATATTTTACTGCATACATTCGTTCATCAGCTAAGGTAAAGCACGCTTTGTAATCAGTGCATTCATTACTGCTGGCAATACCAAAACTTAATCCTGATTCTGGCCACTTTTGCTGTAGCTGAATATGTACTTTATTGAGTGCCTTAGCCGTGTTGCTTTCGATTACAGCAAGGTTTTCTAAAGAGTCGGCATTACATAAACAGATAAATTCATCCCCACCGGTTCTATAAACATCCCCTAAGTTAGCCAATCCTTTTTTAATTAACTTAGTAACGTTAATAAGTAACTCATCGCCACTGGCATGACCTAATTGGTCATTTATTGATTTCATACCATCACAATCAATAAATACAATTAAATAAAACGTGCCAATAGTATTTAGCTTTTCTTGTAGTAATAATCGGTTACCTACTTTTGTGAGCGGGTCAATGCGGGATTGTTCGAGGGCATCAATATAATCGTTTTGCTTTATTTTTAACCATTCAGAAAGTGAAAGTAATATACAAATACAATCTATCGCGAGTGCAATTAAAACCCATAACTCAGCCGAGGCGGTTACGATTAAGTTAAGGTGAGCTAAAATAAACACGACAAGAGAAAGGCTATAAATAATATTACCGGTTAAAAAATACTTTGCTCTAAAATCGTTTAGGCTCAACATTTTAAAGCCAAGTACTAGCGTTAGCACCACCCATATTGCTGCTAAGGTGTGTGCTAAATAAAATACCCAATGAAAAGGTAACACAAGGTTTATAAAGCCACTAACAAACGCGGCATACGAAAAATACTTTAAAAATTGGCTTATTCGTGTTTTTTCAACCGAGTGAAAATTAAATAAGTAATAAGCAAATGCGCTGGCTGAAGATATTGCAAACGAAAAAATATACATACCAAGATAGTGCGAGTTTATGCTTTTAAAGCTATAAAACACGCCAAAAACGCCGGCGGCAAACGCCCAACCAATACCGTGCAAGCCAATATAACCTGCGCAATATAACGCAACATTTTGACCTGTTTTTAAATAAAGAATGAGTGCCATGCAGGCGAGGGTAAGCATAATGGTGATGGACATTATGCTCAGTGAATTTACAAAGAATTGTTGATAAATAAAGGTTGGCTCATCAATAATTGCTACGCTTACTGGTTTAGCATAATGGTTGGCATTTAAATAAAGCCATAGTACGCCTTGGGAGTTTGCTTTTAGGTTTAGTTGAAACGCTTGGCCATGCATTATGATTGCTGACTGAGATAAATTACCTTGTGAAAAGTCTGAAATTAAACGAATTCCCTCTGAATCCTGCCAATAAGCATATCCTTCATCGAGGTAATTTGCGTTGGGCAAAATAAACCAACGAGTAGACGTATTCGTTGAAAGTGGTATTTTTGCAATTGCGGGCCCTCGCTTTTCCGATAAAGAAACAAGCGAATTTTGGGTGCCAAGATAAGCATTAATTACTTGCTCACCGGTTTTAGGCGTATTTAAGTTAACCTGTCGCCATATAGGCGAGTTCACTTCAGTGCTTTGTTGTAAATTAAGCATTTGTGCATTAGCGTGAAAAGGTAAGTATGCTAACAAGCACAAATAAACATATAAAAACCGTAGCATGTTACCCCTCATAAAGCTTACTGTTTATAACTGTCGTTTATATATTGCCAATATAACAGTGTTTCATCGGCTATTTTTAATATGCAATGCGTTTATTAATTTTTGTTTTTCAATAGGCTTAGATACATATCCGTCAAAAAGCGCTTCGTATAAGCGTTTTTGTTCAGAAAGCACATTAGCAGTCAGTGCAATTATAATTTGTGATTCATCTATTTTTTTAATAATTTTACATGCTTCAAAGCCATCCATTTTAGGCATCTGAATATCCATTAAAATTATACTAGGCAATCGTTCTTTATAAAGCTCTACGGCTTCTTGGCCATTATTAGCAATGACAATGTGCGCGCCGGCAGGCTCAAGCATGGCGCTTACAACTAATTGATTAATTTTATTGTCTTCAGCAACTAAAATAACTTTATTGGTTAGATCGGGAAGCGCTAAATCATTTAGGGTTTCATTTTCCAACGCTTTTTGCGCTTTCTCTAATGGTAAATAAACATAAAACTGGCTACCAATCCCTTCTTTGCTGGTTACTTTAATGTCGCCGCCCATAAGGTTAATGAGTGACTTAGTGATTGGCAACCCAAGCCCGGTTCCACCATATTCACGCGTTGTTGAAGACTCGGCTTGTTCAAAGCGCTCAAATAACCTGTTCACTACATTTTGCGGTATGCCAATACCTGTGTCTGAAACAATAACGCAAACTTGCTCATTCTCAGTAAGTTTAAACTCAACGGTGACGCCTCCTTTATGCGTAAACTTAATTGCGTTATATATTAAATTTAAAAAAACCTGCCTTATTCTAACAGCATCACCACACCAGTACTTATGTTCTATTGTTGATTTAAATTGCAAATAAATATTTTTTTCTTGAGCGGGTACTAACAAATCAGATTCTAAATGATGTATTAATTCATCTAATTCAAAGCTTTTGTTCTCAAGAGTGAGTTTACCAGCTTCGATTTTTGAAAAATCCAATATATCGTTAATAATGGTGGTTAGTGAGCGGGTAGAGTAGAGTGCTTTTTTTAAAAACTCTGTTGATTTTTCATTCATTGATTGCTCTTGCAGCAGCTGCAGAGTGCCTAAAATACCGTTCATGGGAGTTCGTATTTCATGGCTCATATTCGCCAAAAACTCCGATTTAGTTTTAGCGCTTTGCTCTGCGAGTTCTTTTGCGCGGGCAAGTGCTTGTTCGTGTTTTATTTGCTGCGTTAAATCAAACGCTATACCTAAAAAACCAACAACTTGAGCCCTGTTATTAAGCAGTGATGTAACACTTAAGCTGACTTGAATATGCCTACCTTTAGAGTCTACAAAGGTCCATTGGTTAACATCGGGTTCTGCGGGGGTTGCCTTTACAATCAATGTTTCAAACCCTGGGCTAACTATTTTATTTAGCTCATAACTAAGTTGTTTTGCTTTGCTTATCAGCTCTGTTTCTAAATGAAATATGCTACAGGTTTTTTTGCCTACGACATCATTTGCTTTGTAGCCCAGCAATTTCTCTGCAGCGGGGTTAAACTCGGTAATTAAACCGTTTATGTCGGTAGCTATAATGGTGTAGCTAGCGCTGTCTAAAATGCTGCGCTGCAACATACTAATATCGGCTATTTGCTGGGTTCGTAGCTTTACATCAGTCTCTAGTTTCAAATTGGCTTGTTCAAGAATATTTTTATGTGCCTGCTCGGCTTCACGTCTTAAATTTTCTTTTTGGGCTTTTCTAAAAAATTGTAACTGGATTGCAAGCACAATTAACATAGCAATTAGCGTCAAAAAAATACCATTTACGAGTGCTTGATATTGATAAGGCAAATGCAGGTTTTCTATAAACGCATGAGAGCCATGTAAAGTTATTTGCCACTGACGGCCGATCACATTAGTAACAGTGGATACTTTAAACTCAGTGTTACTTGTTTTATCGCCGTATGTAAAAAAGGCCACATTAGTTGCATCGTTTAGATCGCTAATGGCTAAGTAGTTTTCATTAATATCAAATAATGAGTTTAAAATATTATCTATGAGCAAAGGGGAATATGCCCAGCCATGGAGCGCTTCTAGCCGTTCATCTTTAGATGCAGACGTGATCTTACTATTATAAATAGGTAATAGAATCAAAAAACCATGATGAGCTTTTTTATCTGCTTGTACTAACGTAATAGGTGCAGATAATTGAGCAGCATTTGCAAAAACTGCGTTTAATGCTGCACGTTTACGAATAGTTTCTGAGCCAATATCTAATCCTATTGCTTGTTTATTGTTACTTTCAGGAAAAATATATTGGATTACAAAATGATCACTTTTGTTTTCAGACAATGTTTTAAAGTTAAATAGGGTATCGGGGCGTTCGTTTTTTGCTTTAGTTATAAAAGCGGGTAGTTCGCTCTGGGTTACTTTTTTTATGTACCCAACGCCGTTAGCTCCCGGAAATTCTTGTGCGTAATCTCTTGCGTTTGAGTAACGTTTGATTGTGTTGTAGTTTAAGTTTTCAATACCAATACCTTGTATAAAACCCTTCAGGCTAAATAGCCCGTACTGATATAGCTCCATTCTGTTGTTTATGCCCACAGATAAGTTTGTTAGCTCGTTGTTTAAAGCCGCTAGTACTTTTGTGTCTAATGTTTGTTGATGTTGTATTTGTTGGAAGTAGGTGAAAACAACACCTATAATGAGGATTAAAACCTGAAGCGAAGTACCCAGTATCACTCCTTTATTAGCTCTACTTTGCAAAGCCATTTATTAATCCTTTTGCATGATATTAGTTGAAGTTATGCTACCTCGTTATACATTTCAATATAGCATTTAATAGTTAAGTTACAAGTTAAAAACAAACTAAACGCCTTGTTAAATAGTAAGTTGTTCAGCAGTGTAATTGAGTTTTTTAGTGGCAGTAAATATAAGTAAGCTGACGTTTTTTAATGATAAAGCATTAAATTTATAGGTTGTATTGTTTTTAGACTACTTTTCGGACTTTATCTGTAATTGTGTTAAAACATTTAAAACCACCTATTAGGGCTAACAACATGTATACACTCACACAATGGCAATCAAGCGGTCAGTTTTTAAATATCAACGGCCAGCAAATTTTTACTAAAATAGCAGGGATTGCAAATAAACCCGTGCTGCTTTTAATTCATGGGTTTCCAAGTGCTAGCTGGGACTGGGAAGGTATGTGGGATGAACTTACTAAACACTACTTTTTAGTAACACTTGATATGCTGGGTTTTGGGCTTTCGGATAAACCAATAAACGCGACTTATAAAATTACGGAGCAGGCTGATTTATACACGCAATTTTTAAAGTGTTTAAATATTACCGATGTACACATACTCGCCCACGATTATGGTGATACCGTAGCGCAAGAGCTATTAGCAAGGCAAGTTGCTACTAAAAGTGAAATACGTATACACAGTGTGTGCTTTTTAAATGGTGGGCTATTTCCACACGTACATAAACCGTTATTTATTCAAAAGCTACTTCTTTCAAAACTTGGTTGGATAGTCCCTAAGCTAATGAGCAAACAAAAATTTGCTAAAAACTTAACGACTATATTTGGAAAAAACACGCCACCAGCTCCTTTGGTAATTGATACGTTTTGGGCGCTATTAAATCATAATAATGGTTTGCGTGTTATGCCCAAACTTATTAATTACATTACACAGCGAAAACAAAACGAGCAGCGCTGGGTTGGGGCCATTATTAATAGCGATATACCGGTTACATTTATTGCAGGTGAGCAAGACCCAATTTCAGGTAAACACATGCTTGAGCACTATAAAAAGAGAGTACCTAATGCGCGGGTACAAGGGTTTGCTGATCTGGGGCATTACCCTCAAGTTGAAGATGCTAAGGCAATCACTCAGGCTTATTTAAATTTTAGAAAGCAGATATAAAAAACGCGGCTATTTTAACACCGCGTTTATACACCTAACAAGGATGTTATTTAGTATTTTTTCTTTGGTGCTTTTAGCTGTTTTTCAAATTCATCAGGAAATAAAATGGTGCCGTCGTCTTCCTCGGTTGGGAATACTGCAATAAGTAGGTCGTCTTCTTCAAGGCCCGGTGTCCAGCGGCTAAACCAATCAGCGGTCGGAATTGCTTTAGGTGTACAGCCTTCCCACTCACCGGTTGCCCATGCTTGGGCAAATTCCCGCGTTGGCCACACAGGTACACAGTCGTCATCTTCATTGGTAAGCATTACACAGCCGTCGTCGTCATTTAAAATCCATACTTGCTTGTATTGCTGAACGATTTCAAACATAAACGCGAGACGCTTTTTGGCGCCTAGGCCTAAAATTACGTCGTGTTTGTCGGTTGCATTTTCGCTTGTCATGATGGGCTCACTTTGTTGCTGTCAATTTATATTTATAGGCTACAAGTATATCGAGTTATGTGACACAGTGTTGAAAACTTCACAATTATTTTTGTTATGTAGATCCGTTTTAGAGGTAAGTCAGTATATTTTGAGCAAACATTCAAAATTGATCTTGAATGTTGTCAAAAAGGCCACACTTAGTATGCATACACTTAATCAAGGATTTATAAAATGAACACAGATTTACTTACACCATATCGATTAAACGACACGATTGAACTTAAAAATCGTGTTTTAATGGCACCGCTTACACGTTGTATGGCTGACGAAAATTTAGTGCCAACGCAAGATATGATTGAGTATTATGCACGCCGCGCAGACACAGGATTAATTATTAGCGAAGCGACAATTATTCGCCCAGACGGGCAAGGCTACCCAACAACGCCAGGCTTGTTTACACGCGAGCAAATTCAAGGTTGGAAAAAAGTGACTGACGCTGTTCATGCAAATGGCGGTAAAATGTTTGCTCAACTGTGGCATGTTGGCCGTGTTGCACATCCACACTTTTTTGATGGTGAAGTACTTGCCCCTTCAGCAATAGGTGTAGAGGGTTCGGTACCCCGTATGCGTGAGCTTACTTACATCACGCCAAAAGCCGCGACAACTGACGATATTAAATCGTTGATAGCAGATTTTGCGAAAGCCGCCGAAAATGCAATAGAAGCTGGGTTCGATGGTGTAGAAATTCATGGGGCAAACGGCTATCTGATTGATCAATTTTTACATTACGAAGCCAATGTACGTGAAGATGAGTATGGCCAAACACCGCAAAACATGGCTAGGTTTGCCCTTGAAGTCACCGATGCAGTTATTGCCGCAGTAGGTAACGAGCGTACAGCATTGCGTGTAACACCTGGCGCTTACTTTAATATGAGCGAAGATAACCGTGACAAAGCGGTTTTTGATTACCTATTACCTGAACTCGAAAAAAGAGATCTTGCTTATTTGCACGGTGGTATTTTTGATGACAGCACAACATTCGAATCGCTTGAAGGCAAAACAACTTCAGCGTTTTTACGTGCGGGATACAAAGGAACACTGGTAGGCGTAGGTAGCTACAGCTTTGAGTCAGCAAAAGACGCAATTAATGAAGGTAAGTTTGATTTAATTGCGATTGGCCGCCCACTAATTGCAAACCCAGATTATATTAGCAAAGTAACTAACGGCGAAGAGTTAGTGCCTTACAGCGACGAGATGCTGGCTGAGCTTAAGTAATTTGTAGTAATTAAATGAAAAAGACACTTAATAGGTTATTAAGTGTCTTTTTTTTTACATATTTTCGCCATCGTTCTCTCATATTTGTTTAATCTTTATGTCAATAAAACAAAGCGTTATTGTCATATTTTAAAATCATACTGTGCCCGTTTTCATAATAAACCATTAATAAAATCAAACGGGACAACAATGTACGCTTTAAAGAGTAAATCGATTTTGAGCATGGCCATTGCCATGGCGGTATCAACATCTGCTTATGCTAACGACGACACCACTATTGAAGAAGTTACTGTTGTGGCAAAGCCAACCAGTTACGCTAATAATGTGATTGAACCTGCTATGTTAGAGCAGCAAAGCACGGTTTCAAGTGTTTTGTCGGTTATTGATAATTTGCCAGGCATTAGCATAAACGAAGGTGATGCATTTGGCGGTGACGATTGGTCTACCACCATTACCATGCGTGGTTTTAGTATTGACTCAAACCAGCAACAGTTAGGTATGACAGTCGATGGTATTCCAAATGGCGGCTCTAATTATGGCGGCGGGGCAAAAGCAAATCGCTACCTAGACTCTGAAAACCTTGCAACCGTTGAGGTTGGCCAAGGCACCTCTGATATTAAATCGGCATCACTTGAAGCGCTAGGCGGTACATTTAACTTTGTAAGTAAAGCACCAAGCCTTGAAAAAAGCACTACTTTTGCGTACACATCAGGTAGTCACGATGCAACACGATACTATTTAAAACACGAAACGGGTACGCTGTTTAATAACACCCAAGCTTACGTTAGTTACTCACAAACCGATACCAGCCGTTGGATTGGCTCGGGTAGTAATGGTGGCAAAGACAACCAACACGCCGAAGCTAAATTTGTTACCACATTAAGTGATTTAACCATCACTGGGCGCATATCATACGATGACGTTAGCGAAACAAATTATAACAGTGTAAGTCTGGCCCAATTTGAGCAAACGCCTGACTGGGATCAACTGACGTGGAATTGGACGGGCGTTCCGCATTTTGACCAAATGTTTGCAGAAGGTTGGGGCACACTTCGCGAAAATACGCTAGCGTATTTAAAGTTTGAATACGCTATTTCGCCAACATCTTTACTTACTGTTAGCCCTTATTATCATAAAAACTCAGGGCGTGGTGATTGGATCCCACCTTATTTAACAACCCCAGTAGATGAAAACGGTGATCCAACAACTGAGGGCGGTACTAACGCGGGCTCGTATGGTTTTGTAGATAGCGATGGCAATCCGCTTGCGCCTAACGACGGCTGTACCGCTAGTTTAAGTTGGCCGTGGGAGTCGGGCCCTGGTCTAAACCCTGCGTGTTACGATGCCGGTGCAACACCGGTTATGTCGTATCGTCACACCCATTACAAAAAAGACCGCCTAGGTGTAACAGCCAACTACCAAGCTACCTTTGGTATGCACGACATAGAAGCCGGTTTTTGGTATGAGCAAAGTGACCGCGACGAGTCGCGTGATTGGCATAAAGTGATTAATGCCAGCATTTACCACCATTTTGATAGCACGCCATACTGGACTCAATACAAAAATACGTTTGAGGCAGATACGCTAAAATGGTACGCACAAGACTCAATGATATTTGACGATTTAACACTCAACGTGGGTGTAAAAAAATACCTTGTTGATATTGAAAAGTTTGACCATTACCAAAATGCCACAACCGCTAAAGTTAATAGCGACTCTGACGTGCTATTTAGTGGCGGTGTTGTGTATCAATTAAATAACTCAACCGAGTTATTTGCCAGTTACAGCGAAAATTTTGCAGCCATAAAAGATGGTGTACTTGAGCGCGACAGCTCCGATTTATCAGCGATTGAACCCGAAACGGCTGAAAATATTGACCTAGGCGTTCGTTACCAAAACGACGCACTTAAACTGACCGCTACAGCCTATTCAATAGAGTTTGATAACCGTATTACCTTTATAGCACCGGGCAGTGACACAGGCGGTATTGACTACACCATTGGTACAAATGGCTCTTACTTAAATGTAGGCGGTATTGAATCACAAGGGTTAGAGCTTTCAGCAAGTTACATGTTAAGCCCTGATTGGAGTTTTTATAGCTCGTATACAAATAATAATTCTGAATACAAAGGGGATGCACCTGGTTTTGAAGCCGGTGAAAAGGTTATTGACTCTGTAGATGACTTATTTGTGCTTTCAACCGATTACTACAGTGGCGATTTCCGCTTTGGTTTGTCGGCTAAGTACACAGGTGAGCGTGGCGACGTAGATAGCTACACCGTGCTTGATTTAAATGCAGGTTACGCAGCCGATGTTAATGCGGGTCCATTTAAAGCCATTGATATTGCTTTTGTTGTTTATAACGTGACCGACGAAAGCTATTTAGCTGGCGGTACAGGCAACGGCACTACTTACTTTATTGGTGCGCCACGCACGGCGGCGGTTACCTTTACCGCAACTTTTTAAATAATCAATAACGTTAATATTAGCCCATCACATTGATGGGCTTTTTATTAAACGCAAGGTGAGAAAACCATGCAAACAATATTGAAAGTAATTGCAGCGAGCTTTATTTTACTTGCCAACGCTGTGTGCGCGAGTGACACAAACGTTGTTCTTGTGACCCTTGATGGCGTGCGCTGGCAAGAGGTATTTAGTGGTGCTGATAAAAACCTCATTAGCAATAAAGACTTTGTTAAGCAGCCGACCCAACTACACGATGAATTTTGGGATGAAAACCCTCAAAAACGTCAGCAATTATTAATGCCTTTTTTAACGCAAACGATTGCAAAAGAGGGCGTTATTATTGGCGATAGAAAAAAGGGTTCTACAATGTCGGTAAGTAATCCGTGGTACTTTTCGTACCCCGGTTATAACGAAATTTTAAGCGGCGAAGTAGATGTAAACATAAACAGCAACGATAAAGTTTATAACCCTAATAAAACCATTTTAGAGCGTTTAAACACACACCCTGAATTTAAAAACAGCACCGCATTGTTTGGTAGCTGGGATGTGTTTCCATACATTGTAAATACCCAGCGCAGTAACGTTTATGTAAACGCAGGCTTTATGCCGATTGAAAACAATTTATTTGATAACGCCCCACTTTTAAATGCACTGCAAAAAGAGATCCCCAGCCCGTGGGTCAATGTACGATTAGACAGTTTTACCTACCGCTTTGCTAAAGCCTACATGTTGTCCAAACAACCCAAGTTGCTGGTAATAAGCTTAGGTGAAACAGATGATTTTGCCCACGATGGTCACTACGACGCCTACTTAAAATCAGCCAAACAAAGCGATGCATTTTTAAAAGACTTATGGCAAACCATTCAAAGTACCCCGGGTTATAAAAATAAAACTACGCTTATTATCACAACCGATCACGGCCGTGGTAGTAATGCAAACGATTGGCAACATCATAGTTCTAAACAGGCATTAGCTAAATCAGCGCAGGGTAAAAAAGCATTTCCAGAAGGGATTATTGGTTCAGAGCATATTTGGCTTGGCGCAATTGGCCCTGCAATTAAAGGAAATGGCTTAATAAAAATTAACAATGTTAAACAAGTGCAAATAGCGGCTACGGTGCTTGAGGCGCTTGGGCTACACCCCCACAAAATAAACCCGAATATGGCACCCGCTATTAAAGAGATCTTAAAATGAAAATGCGATTAAAACCTGTTTTATATTCAACACTTGCGTTAGTTATAAGCTCAAGTGCGATGGCTGCGCCATCAAAAATATTGTTTGGCTCGTGCGGGCATCAAGACAAAGACATTCCATTATTCGACACTATAAACAAAGAGCAGGGCGATTTATTTATATTTTTAGGCGACAATATCTACGGGGACACCAACGATATGTCAGTACTTGCCAATAAATATCAAAAATTAGGCGCAAAATCCGGCTTTAAAACCCTAAAAGAAAATACACCCATCATTGCAATGTGGGACGACCACGACTTTGGTCAAAACGATGCCGGAAAAGAATACCCGCATAAAGAGCAATCGCGCCAAATTATGCTCGACTTTTGGGAAGAGCCCGCAAACTCTGAGCGCAGAACACGTTCAGACGGTATTTACACCTCGTATACGTATGGGAAAGGCGAGCAAACTGTACAGGTGATCATGCCTGATTTACGCTGGAACCGTGACACACTTAATCACGTAAGCGAGCTTGAGTATTACACCAAGCGTAAGTTAAATAACCAAGGCCCTTATAGCCCAACAGAGGTTAAAGGAGCGTCTATGCTAGGTGAGGCGCAGTGGCAATGGCTCGAGACTGAGCTTAAAAAGCCAGCCGCAATTAAGCTTATTGCATCAAGCCTTCAATTATTGCCTGACTTTACTGGCTGGGAATCATGGGCTAATTTTCCAGAGGATCGCAATAGGTTATTTGCGCTTATAAAAAAACATAAGGTCAATGGGGTGGTGATCATTAGTGGCGACACGCATTGGGGCGAAATATCTAAATACGATCAAAACCTAGATTACCCGCTTATTGAAATGACCAGCTCAGGCTTAACTGAAAAGTGGAAAGACGTTAGCCCAAATAAACACCGTGTAGGCGACTTCACTCATAACGTAAATTATGGCGATTTAAGCATAGACTGGGAGCAAGCCGACCCGGCTATTTCACTAAAACTTAAAGGCATAGACGGCAAAGTCATTATGCAAAGTAACTTTGGCCTCTCAAGTATTAGCCCTTATAAATAACAGCGCTATAAAACAACAAACGCACAGTGATTAAAAAGTGATTAAAGTAAGTTCTGTGCGTTTACTTTTTGTTTAACTACACGCTAACTTGCTGTTTTATTAACGCCATTTCTCCCTTATTGCTACCCCTATAATTGAAAATATCTTACACTGGTTTTACTTCAAGTAAGGACCGTGTCGTATGCTCAATATTATTCAATCAAACCGTATGGAAGCCCTGCAAGCACAGTTTCATCAACTGTTAAAAGTAAGCCCATTGCAAAGCCCGTTCGACAAAGAAGTGGTGCTGGTGCAATCGCCGGGTATGTCGCAGTGGTTAAAAATTGGCTTGAGCGAACATTTAGGGGTAGCAGCGCAGGTTGATTTTCCATTGCCATCGAGTTTTATTTGGCAACTTTACCAGCAACTACTGCCTAATGTGCCTAAAGAGTCGGCTTTTAATAAGCCAAACCTTGCTTGGAAATTGTTTTCAATTTTGCCTACTTGTATTGACGAGCCGTTGTATTTACCTCTAAAAACCTATTTAGAGGGCGATATTGATGGCCAAAAAACCTTTGCTCTATGCGAAAAAATAGCCGATGTGTACGACCAATACTTAATGTACCGCCCACACTGGATAGCCACGTGGGATAGTGGCCGTGATGAACTTGATGATGTAGACGTAACCATTGCCCCATGGCAACCAGATTTATGGCGCCGAATTGTAAAATTAAGCAAAGAGCTAGGCCAAAGCCAATTTCATCGCGCAAACATGCAAGGGCAGCTACTCGGTGCACTTGACGATATGGACAACAGCTTATTGCCTAAGCGCATTAGTTTATTTGGTATATCGGCCATTGCTAATTCTCAGCTTGATGTGTTTGAAGCATTGAGCAAAAAAACAGAGGTGTTTTTATTCTTTTTTAACCCGAGTGAACATTACTGGGGCGACATAATTGACGAAAAAACAGCGGCAAAAATAAATGCTAAATATGCCAAAATGCCGCTTATAGAAGCTCAGCAAAAAAAGCAAACTAACCCCGATGAAGACTATTACTTTATAGGTAACCCACTTTTATCGTCGTGGGGGAAATTAGGTCGCGATTACTTTGAGCAATTAGTACAACTAGATGCCCGCTGGATTGATGGTTTTATCGATGCGTTTGATAATACATTGCTTGGGCAAGTGCAAAGCGAAATTTATCAACTTGCGTTTAAAGGGGAATCGCTTACCGATAACAAAGAGTGGTTTATAAACGATGAAGGTAAATTACCAGTAAGTGCGAACGATACCAGTATTACCCTTAGCGATTGCCATACCCCGCTTAGAGAAGTTGAGCGATTACACGACTACCTACTTAATTTATTTAACCAAGACCCGGCGCTTACTCCCAAAGACATTATTGTAATGATGCCTGATGTAGGCACATACAGTCCTTATATCGAGGCGGTATTTGGTGGCGCACAGGGCAGCCGATACATTCCCTTCGCATTAGCGGATTTAGCAATAGAACAAGAAAAACCCGTGCTAAGCTCATTTGCAAGCTTAGCTAACTTACCGTTCTCGCGCTTTGGCGTATCAGATATTTTAGATTTACTGCAGGTCACCCAAATAGCCGAAAAGTTTGGTTTAGAAGCCCATGAGTACGAGCAAATACAATATTGGCTTGAGCGCGTAGGTGTTAAATGGGGCATAAACGGCGAACATAAACACAGTTTTGATTTACCTTCCATTGAGCTAAATACGTGGCAGCATGGTTTAAACCGTTTATTACTGGGTATTGCCATGCGAGACGAACAGTGCCCATTTAATGGTATTTACAGCGCAGATGAAGTAGAAGGAATGGCACTTGATACGCTTAATAAACTGGTCGATTTTATTGATGTACTACAAAACTTCAAAGCCAAGCTTACCCCTGACGATACCCTTACTAATAAAGCGCACATTTTAAGCGAGCTGCTAGGTGCTGTATATGAAAGTGAAAGCGACGATAGTTGGGATTTACTCGTACTGCAAAAAGTGCTTGAAGATATTCAAAAGCATCACGATAACGGCGACTACAATCAAGCGGTGTCGCAGCGTATAGTTAGCTATTTAATAAAACAAGGTATACAAGAAAAAGGCGTAGGCCAGCGATTTTTGGTCGGGCAAGTCAACTTTTGTACCCTAATGCCTATGCGCGCTGTGCCGTTTAAAGTGGTGTGTATGCTAGGTTTAAACGACGCTGATTACCCACGTAACGTGCAACCTATTGGTTTTGATCTAGTGCCGCATTCTAAAAAGCAAAAAGGTGACCGATCACGAAAATTAGATGACCGCTACCTGTTTTTAGAAGCGCTACTCAGTGCCCGCGATAATCTTTATATAAGCTATATTGGTCGCTCGTGCTTTGATAACCAACCCCGAATGCCATCAACCTTGGTGAGCGAATTATTAGAATACATAGGGCGTAGCTTTACGCTAAATGACGATTCAACTAAAACCTTGCCTGCATGTTTAATTAGCCAGCAACACTTGCAGCCGTTTAACAGCCACTACTACCAAGCTGACGATAGTAAAAATAACGTGCTCAGCAATCATAGTTATAACCCAATTTGGCTGCCAAATGAGCCTGTTTTACCAGAGCCCGTTACCGCACTTGATGTAAACGCCCCTGAGCAGCTAGAGCTTGATGTGTTTATACGCAGTATTTGCAACGCGCAAGAGAGCTTTTACAGTCAAACCTTGGGTTTACGCTTGCCGCAATTTAACGAAGTGGCAAAAGATGAAGAACCATTTAGCCTAGATGCATTAAGCCGATACTTTTACTTAGATGAAATTTTAGAAGCCAACATAAGTAATACCCCAATTAGTACTGAACAAATTTTACAGCGTGGGGCTTTACCGCAAGCAAATGTGGGCAGCTTAATTTTACAAAGTATGGAACATCGTATTGACGCACTTGCAGGGCAAGTAAAAGAGCAAATAAAAGCGGGTAAAAGTGAACCTTTTGAGGTGTCGTTTAATATTGAGGGTACACAAATTCAAGGCTGGCTTAACCATATTTTTATGCACAAGCAGGTGTTTTATCGTAGCGCGAGTATTAAAGCCAAAGACATGATTAAAGGCTTTATCTATCACCTTGTAGCACAAAGTTTGGGGTATGAGCTGGAAACGTTATTACTGGGGCTTGATAAACAAATTAGTTTTGCGCCAATGAGCAAAGCCGATGCTGATTTAATTTTGGCTGATTGGTTTGAATTATACAAAGCTTTGCGAAAAGAGCCCGTGGCATTTTATCCAGTAAGTGGTTACGAATACATAAAAAGTGGCGGCGACATGGCAAAAGCCATGAACAAATTTAGCCCGCAATACATAGGCCGAGGTGAAGGTGAAAACCCCTATATTCGCTTAACGGTGCAATCGCTTAACGACTGCCAGGACGAATTTATTAGCTGGAGCGAAAAACTACTCGCGCCGTTATTTGAGCATGCTAAGGAGAGCGACCATGCAAGCGCTTAATCCACTCACTATGCCACTTAAAGGGCAAAGTTTAATAGAAGCCAGTGCCGGCACGGGTAAAACGTATACCATTACCGGGTTATATTTACGCTATTTACTTGGTATGCAAATACCGGGTGAGCTCAATCTTCCTCTGAGCGTGGAACAAATTTTGGTGGTGACATTTACCGACGCCGCCACTCAAGAAATTAAAGATCGCGTGCGTAGCCGAATTATTACTGCGCGCGATGCATTACTTGGCCAAGACCCAAACGATGAGTTAATAGAAGGCGTAATAGCCGCAGTAGATGACAAACACCGTGCGTTTGACTTACTCGATGCCGCTGCAAAATCGATGGACGAAGCGGCCATATTTACCATTCATGGCTTTTGCCAGCGAATGTTAAAACAACATGCTTTTGAGTCAGGTGTTGCATTTAATTTAGAATTTATTTTAGATGAGCGCGACATACTGCTCGAAACGATTAAAGATTTTTGGCGCGCATTTGTATACCCACTTAGTAAAGATAAGACTAACGTCATATTAGAGGTGTTTGCAGCACCAGAGTCTTTATTTTCGCAGGTGGCAAGTATTTTAAATAAAGCCAATGCGACCGTTACACCGCAAATTAAGCTAGACGATGTATGGCAAGCTCGTGATGAATACCTCGACCTTGTTCCACAGTTTAAAAAAGATTGCCAAGAATGTGCATTTACCGATGCCATTAAAAGCTCTGGCTTAAGTGGCGCTAAAACGCCAGCTCGCAAAGCAAGCCTTGCAGCGCTTGATGCATTTTGTGCAAACGATGAGGTGTTTTTTGAATTTGGCACCAATAAGTATTCGTTTGAAATTTGGAGTAATGAAAACTTAAGTGATGCGGGTAATTACAAAAAAAATCAGCCCTTGTTCACGCATCCTCTATTGAGTCAGTTTGATAAATTATCAGCGCTTAACAACACGATGAACCAAGGTTTAAAAATAGCTTTAGTACAAGAAGCCGCACGCTGGGTAAAAGCTGCCATTGTTAAGCGCAAGCAAGAGCAAAGTGTAATCACGCCTGACGACTTGCTCACTAATTTATACACTGCACTTAATAATGAACAAGGTGATGTACTTGCGCAAAAAATTGCGCAGTTGTTTCCGGTTGCAATGATAGATGAGTTTCAAGATACCGATCCGATTCAGTATGGTATTTTTAGTAAAATTTATGGCCAAGCCAATACCACACTCGCCATGATAGGCGACCCTAAACAAGCTATTTATGGTTTTAGGGGCGCAGATATATTCACCTATATAGGTGCAAAAGAGGCGGTAGACGAGCCGCAACAATTTACATTGGGCACTAACTTTCGCTCAAGCAGCGATATAGTAAACAGCGTTAATAGCCTTTTTAGTAAACACGACAACAGCTTTATTTATAACGACGCCATACCGTTTAATAAAGTAAACGCTAAAGGTAAAAAAGCGGAAGACTCTTTTTTAATTGATGGTAAACCAGCCACTGCCTTTGAATTTAACGTGTTTGTAGATGAAGCCGCAGATGAAAAAAATAAGCCCACCAGCAAAGGGGTCGGCCAAGCACACTTAGCCACCTATTTTGCCAATAAAATAGTGACCTTACTTGAACACGCTAAGCAAGGCAAAGCGTCCATTGGCAACACACCAATCAGTGCGGCAGACATCTGTATTTTGGTACGAGATCGCGTTGAAGCGCAAATAATGAAAAAGGCACTGAGCGAGGCTAAAATTGCTAGTGTTTACTTATCGCGAGACAGCGTATTTAGCCAAGAGTTAAGTCATCATTTACTTAATTTTTTAACAGCATTACATGGTCAATATGACGAGTCATTGCTTCGTGGTGTGCTTGCAGGACCGTTATTTTGTTTAAGCTATAACGATATATATTTGCTTGCCGATAACGAGAACGCTTGGCAAGAACACCTAAACTTTTTTGCCCAACTTAGCCATATTTGGCATAAACAAGGGGCAATGGCCATGCTTGAGCGATTGCTAAGCCATAATCAGCTTAGTGCTAAATGGCAAGGCTTAGGCTATAACGTGGAGCGATGGCTTACCGACTTTAGGCACCTTGGTGAAATATTGCAGCAAAAACAAATTGAGCTTGAAGGTACATTGCGTTTACTGCGCTGGTTTGCGCAAAAGGTAAGCCAACAAGATGGCGAAACCGTGCAAGTACGTTTAGAAAGTGATGCCAACTTAGTCAAAATTGTGACAATGCACGCCTCAAAAGGGCTCGAATATCCATTGGTATTTATGCCCTTTGCCAGTGGCTATCGAGAAACTAAAGAAGCGCTGTATCATAAAAATGGCAAACTCATTTATGATTTGAGCAAGGATGAAGACGCACTCCAACAGGCTGAAAAAGAGCGCCTTGCAGAAGACTTACGTTTATTGTATGTGGCGCTTACCAGGGCTGTGCACTTTTGTGCTTTGGGTGTTTATAACATAGGGCAGGGGCAGAGTAGCCGGTTAGCGATTCAAAGTAGTGCATTAGGGCACGTATTATTTTCGGGGATAGAGGTGACGAGTAGTCAGATATGGCGCACCCATTTAATTGATTTTTGTAAAGCGCATTCAGCCATGGCTTACCATCAATTTACCTCTGAAGATTTACAATCTCAGGGGGCTTTACAATTTATTAATACCGAGGCAGCCCAACAAACATTGAGTGTAAATAACAGTACGGCTCATATTGAACGCGATTGGCGTGCAACCAGTTTCAGTGCTTTGAGTTTTAAAAAGCACAGCGACCAATTAGCGCCAGGGCGAAGCGATGAAGATCACGAAAAAGACGAATTTGCCGTGCAACAAGACGAACTCCCATCACCTTTCAGTTTTCCAAAAGGGGCAAAGCCAGGCAGTTGTTTGCACGAGATTTTAGAACAAATAGATTTCACAAGTCCCGTTGTGCACCCAACTAACAGCGAACAAAATTTAGCCCAGGTGATAAAACATGCCTTTGAAAAATACCATATTAGCGACACATGGCAGCCGATTGCCCAGCAGTGGATATTAGATGTACTCAATTGCCCATTAAATGCTCAAAGTAACTTGAGTTTAGGTACACTAGCGCCGAGTGATTGCTTGGTCGAAATGGAGTTTAATTTACCGCTGACGAGTTTAAGTGCCCCCAAACTTAACGAAGTGCTCATTAAGCACTTTGGTTTTGTGCAAAGTAAGCTGGATTTTTCTCATGTTAAAGGGCTTTTAAAAGGCTTTGTGGATTTAATATTTTGCTACCAGGGTAAATATTACATTTTAGATTATAAATCTAATTACTTAGGTAACACGCCTAAGGATTATGAACCCGAACAGCTAGAGCAAGCCATGAGCAGCCATCAATACCATTTACAGTATTTAATATATACCGTAGCGCTGCATAGACTATTAAAACAACGCATTAGTGACTACTCAATTGAACGCCACTTAGGAGGCGTGTACTACACTTTTTTGCGAGGCATGCCAGCTGGGCAAGGTGTCTTCTTTAATAAATTGACGTTAGAGCAAGTAACTATTTTAGATGGCTTATTTAGCCAAGGAGCTATGCTATGAGCGAGTTAAATCAGCAGCCGGGTTTATTTGACGCGCTAGATGATGAAGTTGAACAAACGTCTTCATCTTATGAGCAAAAGACAGTATCTAACAGCGTGGTAACTGAACTGCCATTGCTGGATTTTTTACTGGCTGAAAATCGAATACGAGTCGTTGACGTAAAACTTGCGCAATTACTCTCAAATACTCATGAAACAACCCATAATGAGCTGTTTTATATTGTTTTATTGTTATGTATAGCCCAGCAAAGCCAACATAGTTGCTTAACATTAAACACCATAGATTGGGCTAATCCGTTTAATTTGCGCCAAAGCGACTTTAATAAAATTGAAGGGAATATTCCCGATACATTTAGCCCATTTGCACAAGGGTTTGACCAACAAGCTGTCTTTACCTACTTGCAAAACCATCAAAGCGTCGGAGATGCCAAGCCACTACAATTATTTGACCAACGCCTTTATTTTTCGCGTCTTGCTGCCTATGAGCAAATACTTGCAGAGCGTTTGTTAGCAATGAGTGAGCGACCGCTTAATGTTGATAACCAAACTCTTGCAACCCTATTGCAGCATTATTTTGAAGCGCAATCAGAGGCAGGCATTGACTGGCAAAAAGTGGCGTGCGCCATTGCAGCAACTAAAGGGTTTAGTGTAATAACTGGTGGGCCAGGCACAGGAAAAACAACCACGGTAACTAAGTTGCTGGCTATATTGCAATCGCTTTATAAGTCGGCGCCATTAAGCATAAAGCTGGTGGCACCAACAGGTAAAGCCGTGGCAAGGCTAAGTGAGTCCATTTTAGGGGCTAAAAACCAGTTAACGAGTATACCTGATGATATTAAAGCGCTAATTCCTGATACCGCGCAAACTATTCATCGTTTATTGGGGGTAAAACCGTTTACTAATAAATTTAGACACAGCCAAGACAACCCGCTGCATTTAGATGTGTTGATTATTGATGAAGCAAGCATGGTGGATTTATCACTAATGGCGAAATTAATAGAGGCCTTGCCTGCGCATGCTCGATTAATATTGTTGGGTGACAAAGACCAACTTGCTTCAGTTGATACTGGCAGCGTAATGAGTGATATATGCCAAGGGCTGACCCTTGGGAGCACACCAAGCTATTCAAACCAACGATGTAATGAATTAAATGCGCTTTGTTTTAATAACCAGCCCACATTAACACCGCAGGGAAATAGCCCATTTAAACTAGCCGATTGCATTGCATTTTTACAACGCAGTTACCGCTTTGACGCTAAAAGTGGCATAGGCCAATTGGCATTAGCGGTAAACACGAACAATAGTGGTTTATTAAATTATGTAGAGCAAGAGAGTGTTGAAGGGCGCTTTAATGATGTTATTTTGGATTACGACTTTATAGGTAAACCAATAGAGAACCTAGTAAACCGAGCGGCCAAACATTATGCACACTATTTAAATTTAATTGCTCAAGGTGAGAG
The DNA here is from genome assembly GCF_019392235.1 of Pseudoalteromonas sp. CR1. NCBI lineage: Bacteria > Pseudomonadati > Pseudomonadota > Gammaproteobacteria > Alteromonadales > Pseudoalteromonadaceae > Pseudoalteromonas > Pseudoalteromonas sp. CR1. The sequence goes on from NZ_JAHXRM010000010.1 coordinate 22,022, forward strand.
TGTAGCTAAAGTGCATGCTGCATTTGCAGGGTATCAATTACTGGCCGCAGTAAAAGAGGGCGACTACGGCGTTAATAGTTTGAATCAACGCATTGAACGTACCCTGCAGCAACAAGGGTTGATAAACGTTAACCCAAATCAGCGCCATTATAATGGTATGCCCATAATGGTGAGCCAAAACGATTATCAATTAAAGCTTTTTAATGGCGACATTGGTATTTTAATGAATGATGAAGCTGGGCAGCTTAAGGCTATATTTATTGACGAGCAGGGCAGCACACGTGCATTTTCACCGGCGCGTTTACCCGCCCACGATAAAGTATTTGCAATGACCATACATAAATCACAAGGGTCAGAATTTAGCTATACCGCGATGGTTTTACCACCACTACAGCAAGCAAGTGTAGGGGTTAATCGCCAGCTTGTTTATACCGGTATTACCCGTGCTAAGCACACGTTTGAGCTAGTTGCCGACAAAAAAGTACTGCAATTGGCAATGAACAAAACCGTATCGCGTTCATCCGGTTTATATGAGCGATTACAAGTGAAATAACATTATGAAAACCCCTTTTACAATAAACCGTATAACCACTAATTTTGGTATATTTAAAGTCAAAGGGGTGTGGTGTTCTAAATACAAAACCATAGTTAGCGAAGATATAAGTTCACTGCAAGTAATGGGAACAGACGGTTGGGTGTGCTTAAATCATAAATCTAAAGACTGCGCCCAGTGCATTGATAAATTATTGCCGGAGTTATTGCTGCAATTAAAAATATGAAAAATAAGAGTAAACAACCATTTTTATTAAAATAGTCGAGTTCAAAGTTTGACTTATAAGTAGGCTATATTAAAGTAATATATATTCAAAAATTTATGTTTAACATGTATTTTTGCCATTCTAAAGTGTTGGTTTTGATGACATTCAAAACATACTCTTAAGCTTTAAAGTGACAGTTAACTGTTATTTTGTACTAAATTGGCTCCTAAATTTATAAATTTTATATCACGCATATTGGTAAGGATATTAATGTTTTTTTCTAATAGTAAACAAAACGAAATAGCATCATTAAAAGCGGAGCTTTATCCCCTGCAACAAGTATGGGAAGGCCTTAATCGTGAAATGCTGGTGATTAATATCCTTTATGATGGGCGAATTTCCCACGCTAATGAACAGCTATTAAAAATGTTGGGTTATCGAGAAAATCATATTATTAATACACCAATTGTAGATATTATTTCTGAGCACTCCCAACACTCTGAAGAATATAAAAGCCTACAAAAAGCAATTAAAAAAGAGGGCCATTGGGGCGGTGCATTACAATTTATTCGCCAAGATGGCCAAGTTGAATGGTTGCGCTTAATTGTTCATCCTGTAAAAGGTGAGCAAGATCAGCTTTTGTATTTTTCTATTTTTTGTACCGTATTAACCAAAACAATTACTGCATCTCGTGAGCAAAGTGACACAATTAAAGCAATTTATCGTTCTATGGCGGTTATTGAATTTGATTTAGAGGGGCATGCTTTAAAAGCTAATCAGCAATTTTTAGACGCTATGAGCTATAAAGAAAAAGAAATTTTGGGTCAGCATCACCGAATTTTTTGTGAGCGCGAAGAGGCTGAATCTCCAGAGTACCAAACGTTTTGGCAAAAACTTAGGCAGGGTCAGTTTATTGCGTCTCGATTTAAGCGAGTAGATAAGCACGGCAATGTTGTATGGTTAGAGGCATCTTACAATCCTATTTTTAACGATGCTGGAAAACTGTATAAAGTAATGAAATTTGCCACGGTAATTACAGAGCAAGTAAATCGAGAAATTGCAATTTCGAAAGCAGCAGAAATTGCCTACAGCACGTCAACCCAAACAGATAAAAAAGCAGAGCAAGGCGCTGAAGTAGTTAAAGACACTGTGGCAGTAATGACAGAGCTTGCAATTAATATGGAACAAGCGGCAAGTGAAATTTCGGCATTAGATCAACAATCTCAGCAAATAGCGAGCATAGTTCAAAGCATTAGCAGCATTGCAGAGCAAACTAATTTGCTCGCATTAAATGCAGCCATTGAAGCGGCTCGTGCTGGTGAGCAAGGTCGGGGGTTTGCCGTTGTAGCAGACGAAGTTCGTTTACTCGCATCACGCACGTCTAAAGCAACAGAAGAAATTGTAGAAGTTGTACAGCGTAACCAATCTCAAACTCAAAACACAGTAGATGTGATTGAAAAAGGTAAAGAAAAAGCAGAGCAAGGCTTAGCTTTATCTAAAGAGTCTGGACATGTAATGACTGAAATTCAAAATGGTGCTCAAGAAGTTGTAAATGCTATAGGGCAATTTACAAGCGAGCTTAAAGGTCAATAATTGTTATAACATCAATCAATGTGTACCAAACTTAAAATCTTTTAGGTTTGGTACCGTATATTTTTAGCGCCTCATCAATATTTAATATTACAAGCCTCCCATAATAATCCTAAATATAACAACTTTTACTATATTGATTTAATTGGATTAAATTTATATTTATTACAAATGATAATAAATTGTTGCATTTTTGTACTTTGTTCCTAATACTGGTTATTGTCTGGACTGATGAGTTACACACATTGCTTAACTAAGTACTTTATTCCAATTAGCTTATTTAAGTGATCTAGTTTGAGGGCGAATAAACGTGTTGATAGCCAGCAAAAAATTCGCTATTTGGTTGCTCTAAATAAGAATTTTTTAACGTCGTTAACGTGAGATATAAGCCTCACATATGCGTAATTATTTCTGTTCAGCACAAAAAATAATGACGATGAATACCTTAACTAAAAATATTAAACACACACATTAAGGAATTTTATGAACAACACACACAAATGGCTAAAGCCACAACATATATTAGGCGCATGCCTTGCTATGCTAATGAGCTTTTCAGCTGCGAGTAAAGATCACAAAATAATATTAATCCATGGCTTGCAGGTTTCTCAAATAACCAATAAATCAGGTAGCGACGTTGTAAACGATGGCGAAACATATTGGCAGTCCTATTGGAATAACCGAGCAGATGAGCGAATTGATTGGCCTGCCTACGAGCGTGTTGAAGGTAAAATAGCAACAGATTGGGTTTGGCCTAAATTAAAGCAATTATCACGCTCAAATTTATGCGCAGAGGGGTGTGTATTAGTGACACACTCAACGGGGGATTTAATTGCACGCCATATTATTGATAACCAAGCAAACTGGTTAGAAAACGCAGGGCTTACTCCACTTAATATTGTTGCTACATTTGATTTAGCCGGTGCTGGTGGCGGTAGTGAACTTGCTGATGTTGCTGTAAGCGCACTAACTGGTGCCTCATGGAATTTTGCTATAGATGCAGCACTTAGATGGTGGCTAGGAAGCGATGTTACTGAAGCGGTTGGCGTGTTACATGATTTAAAAGTAAATAATGCGCGTAAAATTTCTCCATTTCCAGATGCGCGTACACCTCGTTTACGTTTTGTTGCTGACGGTAATGAATACTTAGGGATCACAGGCGCATTTTTAAAAGGTAATGATGATTCGGTTGTTGCGTCGCACTCATCATGCGGTGCAAGCTCAGCGCGTTCATTTGGTAGCTGTAGTAGCAGTATTGATACTGATGGTCGATTAAAATCACAAAGCGATGCTGTAAATAGTTTTATGCCTAATCATTATCCTATGATGATGAGCGACAGTTACAGCCATAATGAAATTCATAATGCTCAGCGTAAAGGTAATGTAACCATTGCTATGAATAATATAAATGTTGATGGGAAAAATGTTGGTTTTAATACATTTGATCAGACAACGGGTACGTGGTTTTGGAAAAAGAACTATCGCTATATTAAAAACTCAAATACAACGAGTGCTTCTGCATTAATTTATAATGTGATCCCATAAACGTTGAATGTGCAGCTTTTTTAAGCTGCACTTTTTATAAGGATTGAAGTATAAATGATAAAAAAAATCTTCGTTGTCATTTCAATAATGGCTGTATTTGCTTTACTAGTATGGCCCTCTCAAGAAGAGATAGAGACTGAGGTTTCTGTTGTTGAGGTAAAGCAGCCTGACCTCGCTGAGCATAAATCGAACTTACAAAAAAGCACTGCAAATTTGCCCGATAAATTACCACAAAAGCATAAAGTAACAACAGATTATAATAGCAACTTAGCAAAAGCCGCTGAGCAGGTTGCAACTCAATATGAAAGTGCACTTAAATATCCGCCGTATTCACAACCCTTGTCTGAATTTGATGAAGACCGTTTAGAACCTAATCAATTTTATCCTGTTGAAAGCCCAATAGATGACAAAGGAAATGCGGTTACAGTCAGCCTGAGTAAATATAGGTTTGTTTACCCAGAAGAAATTACATTAAAAGTCAGCGCAGGTGGCCTTAAAAATGTGATTGTAGAGCTTGCCAATACAGATACAAAAGAGATAGTAACAACTTATAAAAGTAACGCGCGGGAGGGCGAAGCCAATGTTATTTTTAAAGCAGAGGAAGACTACCCGCGAAATTTACAAATATTTGTTGAAGCTAATGTTGATGGGAGACAAATCCCCGTGGTGGCGCAAATCCAATATATGCCTCCAAGTGCTACACTTCTTGGTTTTGAATCGGCATATCCACAAAATGAAAACATGCTTATACCCGCCAATTTAAAAGTAGCTAAAAAAGGCTTGTATCGTCTTCGGGCAAATCTGTTTAGTGGCGACACACCACTTGCGCATTTGGTGAGTAAACAACGTTTAAGTAAAGGAAGCCAAACTATTGATTTAAAAGCGCACTGGTCAATTTTGCCACAAGGTATGGCTGATATGCGATTGAGTGGATTTGTAATTGAAAGAATGTCCCCCAGTCCTGGTGAGCGAAACAGTTTTGGTAACAGTGAAGTTAGTCATTTTGATATAAATGACTTTCCTTATGACAGTTTACAACAGCTGCCGTACCAACCTAATGAACAAGAAAAATTAAGCTTGGAGTTTTTACAAGGATTAGCCGAGGGTTAAACTGGTTTTGGGTTTGCTATTAAGCAAACCCAAAAATACAACGTAGTTAACTTAAGTTGATTGTAACAACACCCGAATTTTCGTCGTCTGCATCGCTGTTGATAGGTACTTTAGGAATATCTGGCTTGTCGAGTGCAATATCACCGCCGTCAATAACTTCACCCGTTTTTAGGTTTTCAAAGTCAAATAATTGAGCATCGGCTAAGTGAGAAGGCACTACATTTTGCATTGCTGTAAAAATACTTTCTATGCGACCCGGATGATCTTTATTCCATTGCGCCAACATATTTTTTGTATGTTTACGTTGCAGATTCTCCTGAGAACCACACAAGTTACACGGAATAATTGGGTAGCCTTGAGTAAATGCATATTTACTAATATCAGCTTCTTTACAGTATGCAAGCGGGCGAATAACCATATGCTCGCCGTTGTCGCTCATTAATTTAGCTGGCATACTTTTTAGTTTTCCACCATAAAACATGTTTAAAAACAGTGTTTCAATCATATCGTCTCGGTGATGGCCAAGGGCTATTTTAGTTGCGCCAAGTTCTTTAGCTGTGCGGTATAAAATACCACGGCGTAAGCGAGAACACAGCGAACAGGTGGTTTTACCTTCAGGAATTATATCGGTGACAATGCTGTAGGTATCTTCTTCTACAATTTTGTACTCTACATCGAGTTTATCTAGGTACTCGGGCAAAACATGTTCAGGGAAACCGGGCTGTTTTTGGTCGAGGTTAACAACCACAAGATCAAATTTAATCGGTGCAACACGTTTAAGGTGCTGCAGCATTTCAAGCATTGTATAGCTATCTTTACCACCCGAGAGGCAAACCATAATGCGGTCACCTTCTTCAATCATGTTAAAGTCCATAACGGCTTGACCAGTTAAACGGCGTAAACGCTTTTGTAACTTATTAAAGTTATATTGAGCTTTGGCTTGAGCTGAGTTAGACACTACGCCCCCTTAGTAAACAATGCGGCAAAATACTTGCTAGAAATAAAGGGGCGTATTATATGTTATTAGCATATCGGGAGCTACAGCAAAATTTATTAATCTTTTGCTAGTGGGCTTACATAGCCATCTGGTTTTAGTGCTAATACATCGCAGTCTAGGCTATCTATTACATGCTCTGCAGTATTGCCTACCAATGCGGCGCTTAATCCTGTACGGCCTACGGTTCCAATAACAACCAGCTCGCTGTTAAGGCGTTTAGCAATGTCGGGGATCACGTCTTCTGGTAAACCTTCTTCGATAAAGCAGTGTTCACTAGTTAAAGCAAACTCAGTAGCCAGTGCATTGGTTGATTCTATATGGTGTTTTTTTACTGACTCGTTGTAAAGACTAGGATTAAACTCTGGTATTTCAATCGCTATATTAATAGGGGTTGCGGGGAATGCATTGACTAAATTCAGCTTTGCGTTTGCAAGTTCACATAAAAATTGCGCGTCTTTAATTATACGTTTGTTTAACGCAATATGCTGATCATTCTCACTCACTGCGTTAACTGCAGCTAAAATATTGCCATTTTCAGGCCATGCCATTTCTTTTACAAATAACACCGGAGTAGGGCATTTACGCACTAAATGCCAGTCTGTTGGGGTAAATATTACCGATTTTAGTGCACCATGTTGATGGGTACTTTTAATAACTAAATCGTAGTTTTGATCAATAACTGTTTCAATAATGGCTTCGTAAGGGCGGTTATGCCAAACAACTAATGTTTCAATATTTAGCGTGTTATAAGGTGAAACTAAATCGTTTAGCCAAAGTTCGCGGTCTTTTAAAACGGCTTCTCGCATGGCTTCGCGCTCATCGCCTGAGAGCATGGTTGTCATTTCATACGAAAAATCATATACCGTCATAAAGGCAGTAATGGTTGCGCCAGATTTTTTTGCCAGCTCGACTGAGCGCGCTAAACCGTGTTGGTCGTCTTTGGTAGGGTCAATAACCGCAAGAATGCGTTTAATTGTGTTCATGTGCTACTCCATTTACCTAACTGGTGTACTTTTAGTGTAACTCAAATACAAAACAGTTAAAGGCCTAGCACATAAATTGTTGTTCTATATCAATGTATATCTATCTAACAATGGCTGCCGTTTTAGCCAGTGCGTTATTATCTAAAATAGTAATAAACTTGCCTTCTACTTTAATCAAATCAGCCTTTTGAAAGCGGCTTAATAAACGGCTAATAGTTTCTACTGTTAGGCCTAAGTAATTACCTATTTCACCACGGGTCATGGTAAACCTAAATTCTTTACGCGAAAAACCACGTTCACCAAATCGTTCCGATAAGTTATAAACAAAACTAGCTAAACGCTCTTCTGCCGATTTTTTGTTAAGTAGTAACAACATTTCTTGATCGTAGGTAATTTCACTGCTCATTAAACGCATTATTTGCTGGCGTAGTTTAGGTAATTTACCTGCAAGTTCATCAAGGGTGTCAAAGGGAATTTCGCAAATCATTGAGGTTTCAAGAGCCTGAGAAAAGCTCTGATGTGTCATTTTACTAATTGCATCAAAGCCTACTAAATCGCCTGCTAAATGAAAGCCAGTAATTTGCTCATCGCCTTGCTCAGACAAGGTATATGATTTAAATGAGCCAGATCGTACTGCATAAATTGCTTTTAATGAAGCACCCGATTCAAACAAGTAATCTCCCTTGTGTAATGGCTTTTTTCGCTCAATAATCTCGTCAAGTTTATCCATTTCTTGGCCATTTAACGAAAATGGCAAACACAATTGGCTTATGCTGCAGTTATTACAGCTAATAGCACAATTACCTTTAGCGCGACTTTGAGTGAAATCCATAATTTTATCCGTTTTAGTTTTTATATACTGGGGCAAATAAACCTCGAAAGGTTAATACACCTTAAACATTAATGTACTAACTTATCGGTTGCAATAATCAATAAGTAGATACCATACCAAATTATAACACTACCTAATACAATGCGGGTCCAGGGATGATTTATTATGCTATTAAGTTTTTGCGCCGCAATGCCTACGGTGATCATGGCTGGAAATGTACCTAGTGCAAAACATAACATCACTATTGCGCCATCAAATGCTGTTGGGCTTGTCATTGCCCATGTTAGCGCAGAGTAAACCAAACCGCATGGCAACCACCCCCATAATGCGCCATAACCCAATGCTTTAACCGTTGAGTCAACGGGCATTAAATATTTATTAAGCTTCACTATATGCTGCCAAATAAGCGTTTTGCCTATTTTTTCGAGCCATTGCAATGTTGGACCTAAACGCATTATGTAAACGCCAACCAAAAGCATAAAAATGGCAGCAATAAATGAAAGCGTTATAGAGAATGATGTGTTTTGTTTAGCAAATTGGCTGCTTATACCCGCAACGAGTGAGCCTGCAACCATGTAACTTAATGCTCGGCCAATGTTATAAGCAAATGAGTAGGAGAGTGTTTTTCGCTTTTCGCTGGCTAATTGTAAAGAGCTTGCAATCCCTCCACACATTGCTATGCAGTGGCCACTACCAATTAAGCCCATTAAAAATGCGCTTATGTATAAAGGGTCAATCATTGCTTTTATTATGCTGCTCTTTGTCATCTTCAAACAAAATACTGTGGCCTTGTTTGTTTAAATCAGAAAACTGCTCGCTTCTTACTGCCCAAAAAAATACGCCAATAGCAATAAGTACAAACAAAATGGCAATGGGGATCAAAATGTAAATTATGCTCATAACTTTAATAGCCTCAGTGAATTACATATCACAATAATCGAACTGGCAGACATGCCAATGACCGCCATCCAGGGAGCAACTAATCCAAGCGCTGCAAGCGGTAAGATTGAGCCATTATACAACAATGACAATGTTAGGTTTTGTTTAATAATACGCCGAGTTTGTTTAGCTATATTCAGTAAGTGATCAATAGACGCTAAATCGCTATTTAGCAGTACAACATCGGCGCTGTTTTTTGATATATCAGCGCCGGTTTCCATTGCAATAGATAAATGGGCACTTGCAAATACAGGGCTATCGTTTATACCATCACCCACCATAGCGACTACTTCATTTTGAGATGAAAATGCCTCTACGGCGGTTTGTTTATCTTTTGGTGAGCAACCAGATTGCACGCTGTCTAATTTTAATTGCTTAGCTACTTTGTTGCCCGCATCTGACGCATCACCAGTTAACATGTGGCAAGTTAATTGCTGTGCGTGTAACGATTTAATTAAACTTTCGGCATCGTGCTTTACTTTATCCACAAAATAAAAGCGTGCCACAACACGTTTGTTTATGTACAAACTGGCCTGTGCGTTTGTTTTTTTACTATCAAACCAACCACTTTTACCTATAGCATAATGAAAGGTTTCATCTTTTGCACTGATCCCTAAACCTGCGTGCACTTCAATGTTATGCAGCGTATGCTTTGCTGGAGTGAAACCATCAAAAGCAGTTGCAATCGGGTGCTCAGAAAAACGCTCCAACATTGCTGCAATGGCCATTACATCATCTTTTGAATAGTGGCTGTCGATAATATCGACCTCATCAAGGCTAAATTTACCTTGGGTGAGTGTGCCTGTTTTATCGAACGCAAATAACGTTAATTTGGAGAGTGTTTCAAGTACATGAGCTTGCTTAATTAAAATTCCCTTTTTGGTTAGGCTGGCAATTGCACACGTTAAAGCAGTCGGTATTGCTAAACTTAAGGCACAAGGGCAGGTTGCAACTAACACTGAAATAGTGATCCAAAAAGCGTGCTCGGGATCAATTTGATACCACCCAATAGCGGTTAATGAGGCAAATACTAACAAGCAAGCTACAAACCCTTGAGCGACTTTATCAGTTATTTCGACCAGTTTGGGGCGTTTTGTGAGTGCATTGTGCTGCAGGCGAATAATTTGATTTAAAAGTGTATTTTGACCTATTTTGTTTATTTTAATTTCAATAACACCATCGTGGTTTACACAGCCGGCATACACATTATGGCCTATAAACTTGTTAACGGGTTGGTGCTCGCCGGTCATCATTGATTCATCAACCGTCGTTTTACCTTTAATGAGTTCGCCGTCGGCGGGAATGGTTTCACCTGCTTTAATAAGCACAACATCATTAAGTTTAAGCTTTTTAGCCGCAATAATGAGTTCTTCACCACTATCTGTAAGCGTGCGAGCCGTTAATGGTAGTAACTTTTGAAGGTTTGCTGTGTATTCACTTGCTTTTAAGCGTGCTCTAAATTCTAAATATTTACCCAGTAATAATAAAAAGGTAAACATGCAAATAGATTCAAAATATACCTCACCAACTTGCATAACAGTGGCATAACAACTGGCTCCGTAGGCGCCAAAAATGGCTAAGGATACAGGTAAATCCATATTAAGCTGCTTAGCTTTTAAGCCGTTAATTGCATTGGTTAAAAAGGGCAGGGCACTATACAAAATAACGGGAGAAGCAAGTACTAAGCTTATCCATCTAAAGTACTGTTCAAAATTACTATCCATGCCTGAAAACATGCCAAAATACATGGCAAATGCAAACATCATTACTTGCATTGTCATTAAGCCTGCCACGCCTAAGCGGCGAATATATGCTTTGGCAGTTTGTTGCTTTTGTTGTGCTTCGGTATCGGCCTGAAATGGGTACGCCTTGTAACCAATTTTGGCCAAGGCAGTAATCACTTCGCTTAGTGGTGTCGCTGTTTTGTCCCACTGGATCATTGCACGGTTAGTTGAGGTATTTACATCCACTCGCTTTACGGTGTTTAAACTCAATAATTGCTTTTCTATAAGCCACGCACATGCAGCACACGTAATGCCTTCAACACTCAATAATACTTCTGAAATATTGTTACTCGTGGCTATAAATTCATCTTGAATATCTTCGTTGTCATAACTTTTAATAAATGCCAATTGCTCAGGAACAAGTTGCTCCACTTTACCCGCACTGACTGTGCGGTACTTGTAGTAATCAGTCATTCCTTGCTCAACAATATTTTGCGCTACGGCCTGGCAACCAATGCAACACATTGGCTGGGGGGTATCGTCTATTGTAACTGTGGCGCTAAATCCTTTTGGCACACTCTCAAGGCAATGAAAGCAAGAGTTAGACATAGTAATAACTACTTATAGTTTGGCGTAACTAAAACGGTTTCAACCGTGGGTAGGGTAATGTTTTCTTTTAATTTCCATGTTTTATCGATAGGTTCAATAAAAATGGAGTAAGCACCCTCAGTGTAATTTTCAAGTAGTGCGGTGAATTCTTTGTTTGCATTAGCTGTAAGTGTCGCTTCAAAGTCGTGAGCTTTAATTGTACGGTGATAAAACGATACTTTTAAAGCCGGTACATTACTGCTATCGCCTTTGGTAAATTTAAAACTCACTCGGTCATTAGTTACTGCTAATTCACCATGTAAATAGAGCGCTTTAGCTTTCTCGAATTTACTGAGCTCTAAATTAATTGCTTTACCTTTTTTATAGTAATCATCAACAACCATATCTGGGCCGTTGCCAATTGCCGTTATCAGTAAAGTAATACAGCCAACAATGGCTGCTAGCGGGAAAAAAATTAAAAACCAAGGCCAAAAGTTTTTATACCACGGAGTAGGTTGCATAGTGACTCTAATGTTAGTTTCGAAGACGTTATTTTATAGTAATTGTACGTAAAAGACTAAAAAAAAGCCTCCTAGTGGAGGCTTTTTTGATCTGGATTAATCTATTGAATTTAATAAATTAATTTATAAACATTCTATTAACAGCGTGCTTATTTATCTTGCGATAAATTGTAAACGTACGCTGTTAAAAGGTGGATTTTATCTTCACCTAAAATGTCTTTCCATGCAGGCATTACACCAGCACGACCGTTAAGCAGAGTTTCTTCAACGGCACGTTGAGAACCGCCGTATAACCAAATGTTATCTGTTAGGTTAGGCGCGCCAAACGGTAGGTTGTGAGCAACCGACCCTTTACCGTCTGCACCGTGACATGCTGCACACATTGCAAACTTAGCTGCACCAGCGGCTGCATCTTTTTGGTTAACTGTACGACCAGAAAGGCTTAGCACGTGTGCTGTCATTTCTTTTATACCTTGTTCACCTAATGCTGCACCCCAAGGAGGCATAGCTGCAACACGACCAATTAGAAGAGTTTCTCTAATTTTGTCTGGTGTGCCACCGTATAACCAATCTTTATCAGTTAGATTAGGGAAGCCAATGCCGCCACGTGCATCAGAGCCATGACACTGCGCACAGTTTTGTGAGAACAAACGTTGACCAATTTCTAACGCTAATTGACCATCTGTTTGTTCATGCTCAGTACCATTTTCAAGGGCTAGCTGCTGTGCTGCATCACCATCGATTTTAGATTGAACCAAATCTAAAACAGGTACTTTTGCAAGTCGATTAAAAATAGGACCAAAACGCTCTTCTGCTGCTTCGTACTCTTTATCAAGCTTTACAAAACGGCCTTCTTCAGCTGCTAATTTAACAGCTTCTTTCGATTCCGCTAAAGATGTAATACCCTGATTAGAGCTTGTCCATTTACCTAACCCTTCCCAGTTACCTAAACCTGGATAAGCCGCTAAATAGTAAACCGCCCATATAAATGTTGCGAAGAACATGTAAGTCCACCACTTAGGTAGCGGATTGTTCAGTTCGGTAATACCGTCATACTCATGCCCACAATCTTCACCTTCTTCAACACCAGCGTAGTTTTTTAAGTTCCACACTAATAGGCCAAAGATAATAAGTAAGCATGCTAGGGTTAAAACAATAACCCAAATACTCCAAAAGCTAGTCATTTTTCAGACTCCTTTTCCTCGTTAGAGAGTGTGTTGTTATGTTTTTTTTCATCTTCAAAAATGGCATTAGCAGCGTCGTCAAAACGATTTTTGGTACGCTTGCTGTATGCCCATACAACAATCACAATAAACAATACTAAAATTACCAGAGTTAAAATGCCTCTGTATGTTCCGTAATCCATAATAATTACTTCAAGTGCGTGCCAAGCTGTTGCAAATAAGCGATAAGGGCTTGCATTTCTGTTGCACCTTTACCGTCATTCATTGCATCAACTTTGGCAACGTCAGCTATTAGTTCTTCATCGCTACCGTATCCTAAACCCGGATGTTTTGGGTTTTCTGGGTTAATAGCGAATGTATCACGGAAAATTTGTAGTTTTTTCAGAGTTAAGCTGGTATCAACTGTGTTCTCTGCTAACCAAGGAAAACCTGGCATATTAGACTCAGGAACCACATCACGCGGGTTTACTAAGTGAGCATAATGCCAATCGTCCGAGTAACGTTTACCAACACGAGCAAGGTCAGGACCAGTACGTTTAGAACCCCATTGGAAAGGGTGATCCCATACTGACTCGCCTGCTACAGAGTAGTGGCCGTAACGTTCAACTTCGTCACGAAAAGGACGAATCATTTGTGAGTGACAGTTATAACAACCTTCACGCACGTAAATATCGCGACCTTCCATTTCTAATGCATTTAGAGGACGTAAGCCATCTACTGGTTTTGTTGTGTCGTCTTGGAACATAAGTGGAGTAATTTCAACTAATGCACCAAAGCTAATAGCAAAAACAGTCAGAATGGCCATAAGACCAACGTTTTTTTCTACTATTTCGTGTTTGTTTTGTGAATTTTTATTGCTCATCATCTCACTCCGTTATGCTAATTGTGCTTGCGCGTCTAACTTCAGTGACTCTTTTTCAGCTGAAATTGTACGGAAAACGTTATAAGCCATAACTAACATACCTGTTACGATGAATACACCGCCAACAAAACGCATTATGTAGAAAGGATGTGATGCTTCTAAAGACTGAACAAAGCTATACATTAATGTACCGTCAGCATTAACTGCACGCCACATTAGACCTTGCATTACACCTGAAATCCACATTGCAACAATGTATAAAACAACACCAACAGTGTGTAACCAGAAGTGGGTGTTAACAAGCTTAATGCTGTACATACGACCTTGTGCAAACAGTGCAGGGATAAGGTGGTAAATAGCACCAATCGAAATCATTGCTACCCAACCAAGTGCACCTGAGTGAACATGGCCTACAGTCCAATCTGTGTAATGAGATAATGCGTTCACAGATTTAATTGCCATCATTGGGCCTTCAAACGTAGACATACCATAGAAAGACAACGATACAACTAAGAAACGAAGTACTGGGTCAGTACGTAGTTTATGCCACGCACCCGATAAGGTCATTATACCGTTTATCATACCACCCCAAGATGGAACGAATAGGATGATAGACATAACCATACCTAAACTTTGCGTCCAATCTGGAAGCGCAGTGTAATGAAGGTGGTGAGGACCGGCCCAAATGTATAAAGATACAAGTGCCCAAAAGTGAACGACCGATAAACGGTAAGAGTAAACAGGGCGACCCGCTTGTTTAGGTACAAAGTAGTACATCATGCCTAAGAAACCAGCGGTTAATAAGAAACCTACAGCGTTATGACCGTACCACCATTGCACCATTGCATCTACTGCACCAGCGTAAATAGAGTACGATTTAGTTAACGATACAGGCACAGCCATGCTGTTTACAATGTGCAACACCGCAACAGTAATGATAAAGCCAGCGTAGAACCAGTTAGCAACATAAATATGCGACACTTTACGTTTAATTAAAGTACCAAAAAATACAACTGCATAAATAATCCAAACAACTGCGATTAGAATATCGATTGGCCATTCTAGTTCAGCGTATTCTTTAGAGCTTGTAATACCAAGTGGTAAAGTAATTACTGCTAATACGATAACTAGCTGCCAGCCCCAAAATGAAATTGCGGCAAGTTTGTCTGAGAAAAGGCGCGTTTGACAAGTACGTTGAACGACGTAATAAGACGTCGCAAAAAGTGCACTTGTACCAAATGCGAAAATTACTGCGTTCGTGTGTAACGGACGTAGTCGAGAGTAAGTTAACCATGGTGTATCAAAGTTAAGTGCTGGCCAAGCTAATTGGGCAGCAATCAGAACCCCAATACTCATGCCAACGATGCCCCAAATCACTGTCATAATAGCGAATTGGCGTACAACTTTATAGTTATACTCAGTTTGTGATGCTACTGTTTGGCTCATTTTCTGGCTTCCGCTGCAATAAATGCGTTTAGAAATGAATTACCCACTTGAAAAGTGGGGCCTACTATTACTTCACAAGCATGTTACCTAAAACGTTCAAAGCATGAATGCTTCAGAAAACAAACTCGAGAAACCCTAATTTTTGCGAGGGAAATAATAAATTTTTTGGCCTAAAAAAGATAGGTCAATTACGTAATATTATGACATCAATCAAACTTTGTGACTTTGTTGTCTATTTTTTGATTAGCTTAGTGTCTAATTTTGGTTATTTAGTGCACCATGCTTGTCATTTATAAGCTTGATTATTAGTATCTGCTTTTATTCGAAGGACATGTTTTATGAAAGCAACCCAATTTTGTTTTGTGTTTTTGTTACTTTTACTGTTAACCGCCTGTGATTCTGGTGAGCATAAAAACGCAACGGTCCTTAAAAACTCAAACTGCGAACCTAACTTAGAATGTATTTACCCGAATAATGTGAAAGTGTGGCTTAGTCATCAATCTCTTTCACCTGAAACACCTTTTACAATTTTCAGTAAACTGCCTGATGATATAAAAATAACTCAAGCAAAGTTGAAGGGCATCACTATGTATATGGGGTTTATTCCGCAGCAGTTTGTAAAGCAAGGCGACTTATGGAAAAGCGAAACCATGGTTGGCATTTGCTCAGAAAATAATATGCTTTGGAACTTAGAGTTAACCGTTATAAATACAACTACTTCAAAAGAAGATACCCTCAACTATAACTTCTACGTTACCTACTGATAAACTCTTATTTTATTACGAATTAGCCAGCCAACCGATCACGTTTTATCCCAAAATTGTTGATTTGTACAAGCACACATACTCCATACAATGTAGTCCACATTTAAAAATCATACCTAACAAAGCAAGAGTGTTTGTTATTGACTATGAGCAATAGGCTTTTCTCATGAGTTAGCAACTATCAGGTGGTTTTACCTTTTTAATAATGCCGTGTGATTAAGTTGTTAATACCTGAATTATTACTAATCAGCAGGAGTAATTACATTTGATTACAAAGTAGCGGTGTTTGATTTCATCTGTACTTTAATTGTGTATAAGTTTTTTTAAATCATTAATTTTAAATTGTATTTTTATATTAACAATGAAACAAAGAGTAACCTTTGTACCTTTTATAGGGTGGTCTTTTTTACCTTTATTAAAAAGCACTCAAGCGTTAAGTTTTCGTTCAGTTAAGTGCGCTTAAGTTGCCTGCCGACTCATTCTTCTTATAACAAATGAGCATTACCAATCTTGGTAAATTCCAACAAGTAGGATTCTTTCATGACTAAATCGACTCTTGGTCTAGCTGTAGTTGCAGCCATCCCAATGTTTTCAAGTGTACATGTAC
The DNA here is from genome assembly GCF_019392235.1 of Pseudoalteromonas sp. CR1. Lineage (NCBI taxonomy): Bacteria > Pseudomonadati > Pseudomonadota > Gammaproteobacteria > Alteromonadales > Pseudoalteromonadaceae > Pseudoalteromonas > Pseudoalteromonas sp. CR1. The sequence goes on from NZ_JAHXRM010000010.1 coordinate 38,472, forward strand.
TAGCAGCAGACGAAGCTGCAAATTCAATCGAAAAAATTCAAGTTACGGGTTCACGCATCAACCGTACTGATATGGAAACAGCCAGCCCAATTACTGTTATTGGCGATGACTTTATTGCAAAAAGTGGTTTCACGTCTGTTGCCGATATTCTCTCAACTCAACCCTCTGCTGCGGGTATAAGCCTTGGTGCTTCAAGTAATAATGGTTCGGGTGGTTCTGCAACTGTTAACTTACGTGGCATGGGATCACAACGTACCCTAGTGTTACTAAATGGTCGTCGTATGGTTTCTTCTGGAACCGGTGCAGACTCTTCAGTTGATTTAAATACCATTCCTGTTGCAATGATCAAATCAATTGAAATCTTAAAAGATGGTGCATCAGCGGTGTATGGATCTGATGCAATCGCCGGTGTTGTTAACATTATTACCAAAAAAGATTTTGAAGGTACTGAGCTTAATGTTGAAGGAAGCCGCACAACGAAAGGTGATGGTAATAACTACGGTACTAGCTTATTACATGGCATGCAGATTGCCGATGGTAACTTAGTAGTTGGTGCCCAGTTTTCAAGCCGTGGAGAAGTGATTCAATCAGATCGTAGCTTTGTGCCTGCAGGACAGTCGTCATTTATTCCACAAGGTACTTTAGGCGGCAAAACATACGAAGGTAATGGTGTATTTGCCGATAGAACAACGTCGTACGACTTTACTACATCGAGTTATGCGCAAACACCAAACGATTTGTACAGCCTTTTTACAAGCTTTGATAAAGAGCTAGACGCTGATACCACATTTAATGTTGATCTAATGTATACACGTCGTGATTCATCACAGCAATTGGCACCTCAACCAGCCAGTGTAGATTTACTTACAGCAAACCTTGATAGCGAATACACTAATGCGTTTATCGCCGACGGTGAGCTTGCCGATTCGCTAGAGTACCGCAGAAGAATGGTTGATGCTGGCCCGCGTATATACGAGCAAACAACAGACACATACCGTGCATCTGTGGCATTACAAGGCATTTTAGATAACGATGCAAGCTGGGATGTGAGTGCTACATACGGCAGAAACGACTCTAAAGATAAAGTACAAAACTCGATTAATGCAAGCCAAGTAGAGCAAAGCATTTACGCAAACCAAGCACTTTGGTTTAGTGGTGATGCACTTAGCCGTGACTTTTTAACTGCTAACGATTCTATTTACACCGAAAATAACGAAGGTGGAAATGAGCAATTTATCTTATCAGCAGGTTACAGCGCACTAACCGATAGCGATATTGGTTACGCTATAGGTATTGAGAACCGTTTTGAAAGTGGTTTTTACACACCTGATTTAATTACACAATTGGGCCAAAGTACAGCTGCTCAGCAAGATCCTACTGAAGGTGATTATTCGGTACAGTCGATTTACTTTGAAACATCGATGCCTGTCTTAGAAGTTGTAACACTTGAAGGGGCTGCACGTTACGACAATTATTCTACGTTTGGTGGTGAGACAACGTGGAAGCTTGGCGCTACTTGGGATGTAACAGATTCATTTATGGTTCGTTCTGTACTTGCAACTGGCTTTAGAGCACCAAACGTTGCTGAACTATTTGGTGGTAACTCGGGCTCATACGATTACCTAGCCGATCCGTGGGGTAACGAGCAAGATGCGCAAATTTTAGTGAACTACACAAGTGATGCTGACTTACAAGCAGAAGAAAGCCGTTCGTTTACATTTGGCATGGTGTGGGAAGTGGTTGAAGGTTTATCTACAACGCTTGATTACTGGAAGTTTGACATCACTAACGCCATTACGCGTTTAGATGTACAAAACGAAATGAACAACTGTTTTGCGGGCGACACGCAATCGTGTGATTCGGTAAATATTACCCCAGCGGGTGATTTATCAAACTTAAGCTCTGCATTAACCAATGTTGGCTCTCAAAAAACATCAGGTATTGACTGGAACATTGGTTACACTGCTGATAACTACCGCATCAATCTAGATACCACTTACTTGGTTGAATTTGAGCAAGATGATATTGATTACACAGGGACTATTGACGGTAACATTGGCGGCTACTCTAAAATCAAATCTAACTTGTCTGTAAATTACGATTTGTCTGATGCGTTGAGTGTGCTTTATAACGCACGCTTTATTCGTGGTATGAGTGGTGATTATTACGGTGAGTCGTTCAGCACTGATAATGTTATTTACCACGATATTTCAATGACGTACAACCTAAATGAATCACTGAAAGTGACAGGTGGTATGAATAATGTTTTTGATAAAGAGCCTGAAGAAGTCCTTGGCGGTAATGACATGGGCACCGTACCAGAGATTTACGACGTTATTGGTTCACGAGTATTCGCAAGTATTAATTACAAGTTTTAACTGTAAGTAACTTGAACGCTATTTAACCATTCTATTTATAGCCGAATTCAAGTTAAGTATAAAACTTTTAAGGCTCCGTGTTTACGGGGCCTTTTTTATTGAACAAAGTAAACGAGGGAAGTAAACTAAAAACAACAAAAAAAGGAGAGTTGATTGCTAAAACAAGACGAAAATTTATCTTTTGTCATTGAGCCCGAGTTAAATGCGCGTTCAGAGCAGCGTATTGATCTGTATTTTTCTATTCCTAATGAAATGGGAATAAATCCAAAAACGTTAAGTGAAGAATCTTACTTCAATAACCAGTTTAAATCTCACTTAGCTTACAACGCCAATAATATTCATTTGCCACTAGTACGAAGCCGTTTTGTGAGTAAAAACAAAGGTGAGCAGCAGGATTACAGGCAAAATCTAAATTTATTTTGTTACCAAGTGCGTTTAGCGCTCGATGCTGATATTAAGGATGCACTTAAATTAAATGAGGCAGAAGAGTTTTATAATCGCGCAAATGAATTATTTGAGCAAAGCGAAGGGTTATTAAAAAAGCTACGCCGTTATACCCCCGATGACGAAAAATTACTGCCATTTTATACAAATGCAGATAACTACCTTAGCTGGCACGTAGAACAATCATTTTTAAAATTGTTAGATGAAGGGCCGCGTAGTAGTGATTTTGCTAAAGAGCGGAACGACCTTTTGCAGTTTTGTAAAAGCGAAAACGTTTACCGAGCAGATAAAAATTACAACTCTGAAACCACACTACAAGACGCTAACCGCATCACTAACAAAATGCGTTTGCTACAACGTTTAATTGAGCATGGAGTAATACTGCAGCGTAATACTCGCTTTTTAAATAGTTACTTAAAGCGATTAGTAAAAGGCACGGTGACTGCAGTTATAATGGCGTTTGTTATGTTAGTTATCCTTAATGCACGCTCAAGTTTTACCGAGGTCACAGCCACGCTTATTTTAATACTGGGTGTTATTTATGGCCTGCGTGAAATATTTAAAGAAGACATAACCCGTGTGATTTGGCGTGCTATTGTACAAGGGCGGCCAAAATGGCGCTTTACATTTAAAAACAGTATTACCAAAGATAAAATAGCAAGTCAGTTTATTTGGCTTGAGTATACGCGGTTTAAAAAAATCCCCAAAGAAGTACAAACTATTTTTTCAAAACGTCGTCAACAAAATAAACAGGCTGCGCAATGGCTGCATTTTGCAAGTGAAACCCGCGTGTCGGCAAAAGAGTTTTTACCAGGGTACGATACGTTACAGCAAACATTGCAATTTAACTTAGCGCCATTTGCCCGCTATTTAAAGCGCGGTGAAGGGAAGCTCTATCATTTAGACAGTAACAAAATATCAAAACAAGCCGTAGAACGACGTTATCAATTAAATATGGTACTGGTACATACAGAGGGCGATAAAACACTTTATCAGCGTTATAAAATTACGTTAAATCGCAGTAAAATTGTCAATATTGAGCTTATTTACTCTAAAAAATAGGTTTTATAGCCATATAATTAAAAAAGGGGGATAGATATAATCTATCCCCCTTTTTTAATTATTTAAGCGTTACTTAGTTAGCTAAACCATGTTTGCTATATAAAGTTACTTTGTCTGAAACAAGTGTAATCTCTATATTTTTAGACTCGTCGCCCCAAACACAGTTAGTGTGAAGCGTTTTTTCTACACAATTATCTGCACTACCTAGTACGGCTTCAACTTCAGCTTTATCCATACCAATTTTAATCTTTTCGTAGTTTTCTACTGTTACTTTAGAGCATGCTGCAAGGCTTAGTGTAGCTGCAATAATTAGGAGTTTTTTCATTGTTATATCCTACTTAGTATTAATGTTTAAATTTTCTAATTTGGACAATCATGCCCATACGAGGGTGATCAAAGTAATGTATTTCACCACTTATTACACGTTTAAACTGAGCAAAACGTGACGACTCTACATCACCACTTTGAAGTTTTTGGCTAATATCAAAATCTGCAGTGATAAATAAATAATGGCGTAAATGAATTTTAAATAACCCATCTAATTCCCATTTACTTGTTGATTCATCGGGCTCATTAAATAGGCTAGGTTGTGGGTCCAATAAGCTGACAAAGTCTGGGTTTGAATAGCGTGGCACATCAAAAACGCGTGTTTTAATTTGCTCACCGGCAAATAAGTGCATGCTTGGCGCACGAGATTTACTTTTTGCTTCAAAACGCCAACCAGTATGTAAAATAGGGGTTAAGCCTTTACGGTCTAGTTGCTCATACTGCGTTTTAAATTGTAATTGCTCAGGGGCAAGTAAGTAGGTTTGCTCCATGGTATCGAGTGCGGGTGCCACAGGTGTAACAGGCAATGTATCGTAACTTTGAACATAGTCGGTACTTGCGTCGCAAACACCGGAGCGAGGGTTATCGTTTACTAGCGAATCGGTAAATGAACGCGTCTGAAACCGTGTGTCGCCGTTAATACAGGCTTGCATGGCTTGCTCGGTATAAAGTGGCGTTAACAAATCAAGCGTGTTTTTATCTTCAATAGCCTCGTGTTTTAAACTAAAGTCTTCTTGTAAATAGGGGGCTGGACGCTGTTTAAATATCAGCACCTCAGCTTCAAACCAACGCTCTGCAACTGCAGTGCTGCTAAATAAGCAACATAAAACTACCAGCGATTTTTTTAGCAACATTAATGGCTAACCTTTTTTTTCGAAATCTGCAATCATAGCAGTGACCATTTTTAAGCGTTCGCGGGCATTTGCCTCACTAATCGCAAAGCGCAATTTATTTGCGCCTTCCATTTTATAAATATGCGGTGCACTTTGTATCAGCCCAATAATGAAGCTAGGATTAACCTTAGTATTTTGACTAAATTCAAAGTAACCACCTTTAGGGTTTGCTTCTATTTTTGTTATCCCTAAATTACTTGCCTGCATTTTAAGTTGTTGCAAACTAAATAAGTTTTTAGCTGCATCAGGAAGTAAACCAAAGCGGTCTATTAATTCTACCTGTAACTCATCAATGTCGCCTAGGTTAGCACAACTAGCTACACGCTTGTACATACCCAATCGTGCATTTACGTCATGAATATAATCATCAGGCAGTAATGCAGGCAGTTTTAAGTCAACTTCGGTTTGTTTTTGTAATAGGTTTTCAAGGGTGGGTTCTTTACCCTCACGTAATGCATTAACTGCTTGTTCAAGCATTTCCATATACAAGCTAAAGCCAATGGTTTGCATTTGTCCAGATTGATCGTCGCCCAATAATTCACCTGCACCACGAATTTCTAGATCGTGCGTAGCAAGCGCAAAACCAGCACCTAAGTCCTCTAACGACTCTATGGCTTGTAAACGTTTACTTGCATCTTTTGACAACGCTTTAGGGTCGCCTGTGAGTAAGTAGGCATATGCCTGATGATGGCTTCGACCAACACGACCACGCAATTGATGTAATTGTGCTAAACCTAGCTTGTCGGCTCTATCCATAATAATGGTATTTGCCGTAGGCACGTCAATACCGGTTTCTATAATGGTTGTACACACGATTACATTGTATTTTTGGTGATAAAATTGAGTCATTATTTGCTCAAGCTCTTGCTCGCGCATTTGCCCGTGAGCGGTAATCACATTCGCTTCAGGTACCCATTCACTTAGCTCTTGCGCCACGCGCTCTATTGTTTCAACGTTATTATGCAAAAAGTACACTTGGCCGCCACGTTTGATTTCACGCAGAATGGCTTCGCGAATAAGTTCTACATCACGTTGGCGAACAAAGGTTTTAACCGCCAAGCGTTTGGCCGGTGGAGTCGCAATAATAGATAAGTCGCGCATACCACTCATTGCCATATTAAGCGTTCGAGGGATAGGTGTTGCAGTAAGCGTTAAAATATCGACATCTGCACGTAGTGCTTTAATTTTTTCTTTTTGGCGCACACCAAAGCGGTGCTCTTCATCTACGATGAGAAGTCCTAAATCGTTAAATTTAATGTCTTGTTGAATAAGTTTATGTGTGCCAATAACAATATCTAATTTGCCATTAGCCATATTTTCTAGGGTGTCTTTTTGCTCTTTTGTTGAATTAAAACGAGAAAGCACACCCACTTCAATAGGAAAGTCAGCAAAACGGTCTTTAAAGTTTTCATAGTGTTGCTGCGCAAGGAGGGTAGTGGGCACTAAAATGGCAACTTGTTTACCATCGTTAACAGCAACAAAAGCTGCACGCATAGCAACCTCGGTTTTACCAAAGCCTACATCACCACACACTAAACGATCCATCGCTTGTTTTGATTGCATGTCGCCTAATACAGCTTCAATTGCATTACGCTGGTCGTCGGTTTCTTCAAACGGAAAACTTTCACTAAACTGGCGATAGGCTTGGCCGTCTAGGGTAAATTTATTACCTGGTTTAGCTTGACGCTGTGCGTATATATCAAGTAACTCAGCGGCTACATCACGTACTTTTTCAGCAGCACGTTTTTTTGCTTTTTCCCAGGCGTCTGAGCCGAGCTTATGCAGTGGTGCACTGCTTTCTTCGCCGCCTGAGTAACGGCTGAGCATATGCAGAGCCGACACCGGCACATACAATTTAGACTCACCGGCGTATATTATGGTAACAAATTCCGTAATTACACCTGCCGCATCAATAGTTTGTAAACCTTGATAGCGGCCAACACCGTGATCAAGATGCACAACGGGCTGACCTTCTTTGAGTTCAGCTAAGTTACGGATCAGTGCATCTTGGCTTGCTTCGTATTTGTGTTTACGACGTCTGCGCTGCGATACTTTAATGCCTAGCAGCTCTTGTTCGGTAATAATCGATAAAGTAGGTTTAGAGCCAAGTACAACACTTTGCTCAAGCGGGCTTACAATTAAGCCTACATCACTATCGCTTTGGGTAAATTGTTCAAAGGTATCAAACTCTTTAAATTTTAAACCGCTGGGTTTTAATATGTTGAGTAACGATTCACGACGGCCATCCGATTCAACGCTCAGTAATATGCGGCTTTTTTTCTTCTTTTGCGCTGCGACGTAGTTTATAAATGCAGCATACGGTTCGTGCTGTTTATGATCTATTCTTATTGCGGGTAGTTCACTAACCAATAAATTTTTATTACCTGCTTTCGTGCCTAGCTTGGCAAGCGATAAACGAATACGCGCAAATTGCCCTAAGTTAGAAAACAGCTCGTCAATTGGCTGATATAGTGCATTGGGTTCAAGTAGTGGGCGCAGTGGGTCTACTTTACGGTTTTCATAGCGAACATTAACATCGTGCCAAAAATTGTCGGCGGCGTGTTCTAAATCGCCTAACTGCATAACGGTTGTGTTATCAGGCAGGTAGTCAAAAATCGTGGCTAGGCTTTCAAAAAATAACGGCATGTAGTATTCAATACCAGCAGGCCAATTTCCTTTACTAACTTGCATGTAAACAGAGTCTTGCTCTGAACTTGCACCAAACTTTTCACGGTAACCAATTCTGAAACGCTCAATATCTGCCTCATTAGTTGGAAATTCGTGTGCGGGCAGTAATTCAATTTTCTCTACTTTTTCGTCAGAGCGCTGCGTTTCCACATCAAACAAGCGAATCGTATCAAGTTCGTCATCAAAAAAGTCGAGCCTAAATGGATGCGGGCTACCCATAGGGTATAAATCGACGATTGAGCCTCGAATGGCGTACTCACCATGTTCCATCACTTGTTGTACGTTTAGGTAACCTGCTTGCTCTAGATTTTGTCTAAAATTATGAGTGTCGAGCTTATCGCCTACTTTAAAGTTTATTGTTGAACCATAAATAAACGAGGCAGGCGCGGTGCGCAGCATCAGCGTAGACACAGGCACGATCAATACGCTTTGTTGTTCTTTTTTTAGGGTATTTAATGTGGCTAAGCGCGCAGAAATAATATCTTGATGAGGAGAAAAATGATCGTAAGGCAAGGTTTCCCAATCAGGAAATACCATCACCGGGTTATCAGGTAATAAGTAGTCTAGCTCTGTTTCAAGGCGCAGCGCGCTGGGTGTGTCGGGTGTAACAATTAATACTAAGTTTTCTTGTTGTTTAACACCTTCGGCAATGGCAATACTTAAACCACTTCCGCTTAGCTGCCCCCACTGAATTTTATCTTTTTGAGATTTTACCCAAGGCAAGGCTGCCCATTGCTCAAACGCCATTTATTACTCCATTTGATTGGCTCTTATAAGCTAAGAGCCATTCTTTTAGTTAGTCGCGGTATATTTTTGTAAGGTCGCTGTAGTGATCAATTCGGCGATCACGCAAAAACGGCCAGATACGTCTTACGTTTTCTGAGCGTTTTTGATCAACTTCTACCACTAATATTTGTTCATCGATGTTGTTAGCTTGCGCTAAAAACTCACCCTGAGGCCCAGCAATAAACGAGTTACCCCAAAATTGAATGCCGCTGCTATGTCCGCTTGGGTCCCTCTCGTGGCCAACACGATTACAGCTAATCACCGGTACTCCGTTTGCGACCGCATGAGCACGTTGACTAATAACCCATGCATCTTTTTGACGTGTTTGTTCATCTTTGTCGTCATTCGGATCCCAGCCAATAGCGGTTGGGTAAATTAACAGCTCTGCACCGGCCATTGCCATCAAACGCGCCGCTTCTGGAAACCACTGATCCCAACACACCAACACACCTAATTTACCTACCGATGTTTGAATAGGCTCAAAGCCTAAATCGCCAGGGGTAAAGTAAAATTTCTCGTAAAAACCAGGATCATCAGGTATGTGCATTTTGCGATATTTACCTGCAATGCTGCCGTCTTTTTCAAGCACCACAGCGGTATTGTGGTACAAGCCTGTAGCGCGCTTCTCAAATAATGACGCCACAATAACAATATTGAGCTCTTTGGCGAGTTCACCTAAGGTGTTGCTGCTTGGCCCAGGTATGGTTTCTGCAAGGTCAAATACATCAACGTCTTCGGTTTGGCAAAAATAAAGACTGCGATGAAGCTCTTGCAAAACAACAAGCTGAGCCCCATTTTTTGCGGCTTCCCGAATGGCTTTGATTGATTTAGCCATATTTTCATCAGCGTTATCGCTGTTGCTTTGTTGCACTAAAGCAACGGTTAATTTTGCAGGGCTTGTCATTGTGCTGCTCCAGCTAAAAATCCACGTGGTAATTGCATTGTAATACAGTGTAGGCTGCCAAATTGCTCAATAATGGGTTGGCAATTTACGCCGATTATAGTGTGCTGTGGGTATGCTTTTTGAATCTGTGCTAAAGCACGGTCGTCGTTCACATCGTTGTATATAGGAACAAGCACAGCATTATTAATAATTAAGTAGTTAGCATAGGTTGCAGGTAAGCGCGATTTTTCATCGTCATACACGGCTTTTGGCCATGGTAACTCAACCAAATTATATGGGGTGTTATTAGCCGTTTTAAAGCCTTTTAATTGTTTTTCCATCGCATTAAGCGCGCTGAAATGCTCGTCATTTTCATCATCACATTGTACATATACTAGTGTATTGTTTGGTGCAAATCGGACTAGCGTGTCTATATGGCTGTCGGTATCGTCACCGGCTAAATAACCGTGATCGACCCATAAAAAATCGGTGGCCCCTAAATGCGTTTTTAATAAGGCTTCAATATCGTTAGGTGATAAATTAGGATTACGATTTTTATTAAGCAAACATTCGCTGGTTGTTAGCAATACGCCGTGCTCGTTTATTTCAACACCGCCACCTTCAAGCACCATATCTAGTGCTTGATAATCATTGTTAGCGTGGCTTAGCTGCTCAACTACTGCCTTATTGATTTGATTATCAAGTGCGCTTTCAAATTTATTGCCCCAGCCGTTAAACGTAAAATCATAGATTTTTAGTTTAGTCTCATCGCTTATATTTGCACACGTTAGTGGGCCGTGATCGCGTGCCCAGGTATCATTAGTAGGTGTTACAACAAAATAAACACGTTCTAATTTAATACAGGCATGAGTGAGTAGAGCAGTAATATGTGTTTTTAAGGCTTCGTTATGAGCAACAACAACTAACGATTGGTAGTGTGTTATATGTTTTGCAAGCTCAACATAGACAGGCTCAACACGGGCTAAATTATCAGCCCAATCGGTATGTTCATGCGGCCAAGTAAGCATAACAGCGTCTTGCTCGGCCCATTCAGGTAAAAGTCTAAAGTTCATGGAATTTTTATACAAATAGAGATACTGCTAGTTTAGCAGCTGTGTTACTTCCAAGTCACTTGAAAAATCGGTTTGCTTTAGCAAGTTAAATTTACTGCAAATACAATTATTCAGTGATTGAATCGTCAGATGTTTGTTCTAGTTCTTGGCGCTTTTTTAGTTGGCGCGTTTGCGCGTGCAAACTTGCTCTGACTACTAATTCTTGATCAGTGTTTCTGATAGCGGTGAACAGCACGGTGTATTGGTAATGATCGTTGTCTTGCTTTTCTATAGCTACAACCTCGGTGTAACAATACACAGCTGATGCTTCATGATGCAAAAAAAGTTTTGTCCTAAATGATTGCCCAATTGAATATACATCAGACGATGTAAATCTAATACCGCCGCCGCCATAACTATCGCAGTGTATAGCATTTTCCTGCGCTTGTTCAGAGGCTAAAATGTGGCTCATAATTAAATCTATTTTTCGCGATTGCGCTTGTAAAAACGCGGCAAGCTCTTGCGCTACATCGCCTAAGTTTCGAAGTGGGCGTAATGAGCTTTGTTCAAGTTCACTCACTTCATTAGCTAATCTAAAAAGAGGCGGAATATCATCATCAAGTGCTAGCTGAGATTTAGGTACTTGCTCATTGGGTACAGCAAACAAATTAACCCTAATGCTCTCGTTTATTTGAAAATACTCTTCAAACTCGCTTAATCTTTGACTATTCATAATTATCTCCACGACGTGATATTTAAATAGTAGCGTTGTGAGGGGTAAATTGCTAGCAGTTAAAATCGCTAAATACGTTGTTTATACGCGGTTTTTAGTGATAAAAAAGCGGTCAAACTCTTCCTGAGATTGGCCGCTTGGGTATTGATTTTGTAAGTAACGCTCGTTATTTAAGTAGAGCGGCTAATTCATGTAAATCTTTCACAACGTGATCAGGTTTTTTCGCAAGCGGATATAACGCTTTACCTGGGCGTGCAATAAAGGTTGTTTGTAAGCCCGCTTGTTTAGCACCCGCTACATCCCAACCATGCGCAGCAATCATCATAGCCTCGTTGGGTGCTACGTTTAACTTTTTAAGTACCCAGTCGTAGGCACGTAAATCAGGTTTATATATTTTAATATCTTCAATGCTGTAACGCGCGTCAAAATATGACAACAAACCTGCATTTTCAAATTGAGTTTTAACCCCTTTATTTGACGAATTAGTTAAGCTTACTAACTTATAGCCTTGCGCTTTGAGTTTTGCCAGTCCATCTTTCACATCGCTGTGCGGCGGTAGTGATAACAGCGGCGTAACGATGGCTGTTTTAGCTTCCTCGTTGGTAATATTAATATTGTTATTCTTTGCCACCATAGCTAGTGACGCTACACCAATTTGGCCAAAGTCATGGTAATCACCGGTTACTGTGTCTACCAGCGAGTTGTGTAACATGGTTGAAAACCACAAAGGCAGTAAATCTTCTCTGCCACCTAATGCTTTTCCTATTGAGGTGCGCATACTGGTTAGGTCGAGCAAGGTTTCGTTTACATCAAAAATAAGTACTTTTGGTTTGTCTTTACTTTCTTCTGCATTTACTGAACTTACTAATAAGCTAGCTGCTAAAGTAAGGGGTAGTGTGAGTAATTTTAATGATTTTAGTAAAGGCATTATTTTTTTTCTCCATCGAGTGCGGTCATCACATCGCTCGGCTCTGCACGCAATGTGTAATCTTCGTTTAAGAACGCGTATGTAATGATGCCATTTTGGTTAATTACATAGGTTGCAGGAAGGGGTAGCTGGTAAGTTTTGTCGCCGTAGGTTTGTTCAAAATCAATCCCAAAGCCGGTATATAACTCTTGAATACGTCTATCGAGTGTGAACAACAAGCCAAATTGCTGTGCAACCTTATTACCAACATCTGAGAGCACATCAAACTCGAGCTCATTTTTTTGGGCAGTCGTTAAGGTTTGATCTGGTAGCTGAGGAGAAATTGCCACCAATTGGGCGCTCTTAGTTTTAAATTGAGGTAAATAATCATTCAGTGCTTTTAATTCTAAATTACAATACGGGCACCAGGCACCACGGTAAAAACTAATCACTACTGGGCCTTTTTTTAATAAATCTACCAGTTCTACATTTTTGCCTAGATGGTTTGCCAAGGTAAAATTTTCTACCTTATCGCCTACCTGTAGGGCATTGTTTTTTATGTCCTGAGCAATTAATTCTTCGTTCGTTGTATTCATTAATGCTAAAACGTCTGCGGGTAAATTAGCTTCTTTTTGAACATTAAATGCATCTATTTGTGCTTTTAAACTCATGGCTTAGTCTCATCAATTATTAAATTATATAAAAAGTATATGGTTTTAAATATTTAAATAAACATTGCAAAACTGAAAGCTTCATTCGAAAATATTAAACATTGAAAAGACACTGTGGTTTTTTATGTACAGTTTAAGTGACCTAGAAACGTTTATTGCCGTGGTTGAAAATAAAGGGGTGTTGGCAGCTGCTCGTGAACAGCGTTTATCACCTGCAACGGTGAGTCACCGCTTAAGTAAATTAGAGCGAGAGCTAGCTACTGTGCTTGTGTTTAGAGACAGCAGACGCGTTCGCTTATCCCCAGCGGGAGAAATATTCTATACCCGTATTGGTGCCATAATTGAAGCATTACGCGATGCAGAGCACAGTATTGGCGCACGAAGTTCATCAGTAAGTGGATTATTGAGAGTCACCATGCCACCTTGGGTTTTCTCTAAATATGTAATGCCTAGGCTTAATGAATTTGAGCACGCTTTTCCAGATCTAAAGCTAGACTTTTTAATAACCGATCAATTTGTAAACGTGGTTGATGATGCGCAAGATGTGGCTATTCGTGTAGGGCAATTAAATGATTCAGGATTGCTTTCGCGTAAAATAGTCAATAACAGTCGTATATTATGCGCCGCACCCAGCTATATAAAAAAGCATTCAATGCCAACAACCATTACTGAGTTGGAAAAACATTTTTGGGTCTGCCTACCATGGCAACGCCAGTTAAAGCTTTATGATGCCCAACAAAAAATTCACACATTTAATGCACAAACACGTTTTACTATTTCAAACTCCGACAACATGACACAAGCTGCCATTGCGGGTCATGGCATTGCTATAAAATCAAGACTTGCCATAAATGACGAACTTAAAAATGGCGCATTAGTAGAAGTGATGCCAAACGTATTGGCACAAAGCGATGCCCCTGTATGGTTTTTACGGCCACAAAATAGTTTAACAACTCGAAAAACAGAGGTATTTTTTGATTTTATGAAATCGTTATTCACATGCACCGACTAATCGGTGGTAAGTGCGCTTAATTACAGCCATCAACAAAAAGCCTGTAAGTTCTGCAATAAATGCAATGATTATTGCAAAGATAATTGCTGCTGTAATAGAGTCTGTTTTTAAAATTATTTGCCCTTCAAAACGTTGCCATACTTGCTGTTTTATAGTGTGTAGCTCGCTGGTAAGTGTAAACAGATAAGGCGAGCTTGAAAACGCATCAACAGCCTTTGCCAACGTTTGCTGACGCTGGCTGAGAGTTTGAATATGATTGGCACCTTTACCGACAATTTCATCGCCTAAATTTTCATAGTGTTTTATTAATTTGGTTAGGTCGTTGTTAAAGTATTTTTTGGCGTCCTTTTGAAAAGGTGCAATCGCATTATTTGCCTCAACTAATTGAGCGTTTAATGCTTGGCCAAAATCACTGACAAATGCAGGTATTTGCACGCCTAAAAGCAGCCCGCAAGCAAAAAAACTCAGTCGGATGTAGTCTAAAATTTTACCCATGAATACCCCTAATAAAAAAATATGACATTTATACAACTAAAAATTTACATTTAACTAGTTTTTTATATTCAAAACTCGTAATCTTACGGTAACAAAAATAACAACAGGTGTTTACTAAACATGACCCAAAAGAATAAATTTGCGTCAACATTTGTTGATATTTCAAGCCAACTTAAACGCTTTGTTTCTCGAATAGTACAGCCCGATGACGTAGACGACATTGTGCAAGAAACATTTATAAAAAGCTACGAGGCTGATTTAAAACAAGATATTCAATACACCCGTAGTTACATGTTAAAAACCGCTAAACATTTAGCATTAAACCATGTGGCTAAGTGGGACAACAAATTTAATGATTCGCTTGATGATGACAGCGAATTACCTGTGTTGCTAAAGTCAATGCAGCTTGAAGACGAATACACGTCCAAAGAGCGTTTTTTACTGTTTTGCAGAGCAACAGAGCAATTAAGTCCATCAACCCGTAAATGTTTTATACTAAAAAAAGTATATGGCATGAGCCAAAAAGAGATCGCAAGCGAGATGCAGCTTAGTCAGAGTACTGTTGAAAAACACATTGCTAAAGGGTTATTAAAAACCATGCTTTACATGCGCGAACACGATCAAAGCCAAGTGGCAAAAACTAATCACGACAATTCTCTTCATCCGTTAACAGTAAAGAGGGTTGCAAAATGAGCAATGTTCATCAATTTACTTCAAAAGATTTAATTTTAGAAACGGCATGTGACTGGATCAGTGCCATTGACCGTGGCTTATCAAAAGATGAAAAAGAGCAGTTTACATTGTGGATGATGCAAAGCAACGCTCACCAAGATGCACTTTACGAGCTAGCTCACCTATGGGATGAAATATCTGTTTTAAACGAGCTCAGTCATTTATTCCCTCATCGTAATAGTAAGCAACCTAAAAAAAGATGGCTGGTTTCAACGTCTATTGCAGCCAGTTTATTTGCAGCACTTATGGTGTGTAGTTATCTATTAATTAATTTAGAAAACGGTTATAGCCAACAGTTAGCAAAAGTTAATTACACTAAAATTTATAAAACCAAAGTTGGCGAGCAAGCAACTTACGCATTACCCGACGGCACCATTGTGCAATTAAATACAAATAGTTTATTAGAAGTCGCTTATAGCAAAGGCCGCAGACAACTATTGCTCAATAGGGGGGAAGGTCGATTTAACGTTGCTAAAGATGCATCTCGCCCATTTAGTGTAATGGCTGGCAATAAAAGTTTTACAGCATTGGGTACTGTATTTAATGTTCAGCGCAATACATCTTCCCACTTAGAGCTGGTGGTAACCGAAGGCAAAGTAATGATCACCGATCCGAGTGTAGCAGTTGATGCCAGCGACTTTAAAGCCTATCAGTTAGCTGATAAAAATGCAGAAAAAATACGCCAAATTAATGCCAATATAGTTACCTCTGGCGAAAAGGCTGTTATAGAAAAAAGCATCACTAAGCCAATCACTCAGCTTTCTATTGATGATGTTGAACGTGATTTAGCTTGGCAAAATGGCATGCTTGTTTTTAATGGTGAACCGCTTAGCGACGCTTTAAATGAAGTGAGCCGTTATACCTCTACACGCTTTAAATTATCGTCAGAAGAACTTGCGTCTATAAAAGTAGCCGGTGTGTTTAAAGCAGGCGACGTGACTGGTCTGTTAGAAAGTTTACACACTAACTTTTCTATTAGTCATGAACGCCAAGGTAAACACACAGTAACGCTTACGCAAAATACAAAATCATAAGAAGCAGCTATGCAAATCAGACATATGTTAGATAAAGTTGCATCTTTAAATCCTACACGTAAAAAAAAGATTAAAAAAAAGAAACAAAACCATAGAGGATTTTTGTTTGCCAGCTGTTTATATACAGTGCGCAGTAACCAATTGCATTTATTGAGTGGTTTATGTGTGTTTGCACCCGCTATGTTTAGCCTAAGTGTGCAAGCCGCAAGTCAAACTACCGGGCAAATGGTGCAATTTGATATAAAAGCGCAGCGAGCAGACAAAGCCTTAATTGAATTTGCTAAACAAACCAAGCAAACCGTGGTGTTTTCATACGAGTTAGCTAAAGAATATGAAGCAAATTCAGTCTATGGATTTTATACCCAACTAGATGCGCTGGAGGCATTATTGGTAGGGACTGAGCTCGATGCGGTTGTTGATCAAAATGGATTACTGAGTATAAAACTCAAACAAATCAACAGGAATGATAACAACATGATGAAGCTTTCAGCAGTCAGTGCAGCAGTATTACCGGCATTACTGGCGGTAAATTCTCAAGGTGTAAATGCAGCAGAAGACGTTGCCCAAGAAAAAATCGAAAAAATTGCAATTGTTGGTAGCCGTGTAGCAGGGCGTTCGGTTGAAGATTTACCCGTTCCGGTCGATATTTTAAGTGCTGAAGCACTTGAAAATACAGGCCAGACTGAAGTGGGCCGTATGCTACAAGCAATTGCGCCTTCATTTAACTTTTCAAGTTCATCTATCAGCGACGGTACAGATGCATTAAGACCTGCAACATTACGCGGTTTAGGTCCCGATCAAACATTGGTATTGATCAACGGTAAACGTCGTCATCAAGCTAGCATTATCCATATTAATACCTCGGTTGGTCGTGGTACTGCGGGTACCGATATGAATGCTATTCCGGCTTCTGCAATCAAACGTATTGAAGTTCTTCGCGACGGTGCAGCTGCTCAATATGGGTCTGATGCAATTGCAGGTGTTATCAATATTGTATTAAAAGATGGCAATGAAGGTGGTAAAGCTGCAATTAACTACGGTGAATACTCTGAAGGTGACGGCGAAACAGTTAATGTTGATTTCAACAAAGGTTTTGCACTCGGTGACAACGGCTACTTAAATACAACTATTAATTACCGTGATCGTGCGCCAACTAATCGTGCAGGTTTGCATGGTTCGTGTCAGTTTTACGGCTGTGAAGAACTCAGCGATGGCACATTGCTGGCAGGTGACCCACGTGAATTAACAGCTGATCGTAATACATTTAGGATTGGTGATGCTGATTCGCAACAGTTTGGTTTAACCGTAAATACGGGCTATGAACTAGGCGATGGCGAATTATATGGATTTATCACGTATTCAACACGCGACAACGAATCTGCCGCGTTTTTCCGTCATAATGCTAATGCGGGTGGTAACCCAGTATTGCAAGATGGCGACGCAACAATTCCACTTGGCTTTTTACCAAAAATAAACACCACCATTGATGATATTTCTTACAACTTTGGTTACAAAACAGAGTTTGATAACGATTCAAGCCTTGATTTATCGTACACGTACGGTGAAAACAGTATCGACTACACAACAAGCGATACAATTAACGCTTCATACGCTAACTTTTTACGTTACGAACAGGGTCTAAGTGCGGCTGACATTCGTTCGACCATCCCGCGTGAAGCGTATGCTTATGGCATGGAATTGTCTCTGCAAACAATTAATTTAGATTTTACTCAAAACTTTGACGATTACTCGCTAGCAATGGGCGCAGAAATGCGTACCGACGAGTACCGTATTTTAGCTGGTAATGAGTATGCTTATCGTGATTACGATACAAATAACGGCGTAAGCATTTACAGTGGATTAAGTGGCGGTGTTGGCAGCGAAAACGCGTCTGGCGGCACGCAAGGTTTTGGTGGTTCGTCACCTGCATCATCAGTAGATGAATCTCGAGATGTGATTTCGTTTTATTTAGACGCTGAAGCATATGTTATTGAAGACGTAATTTTATCGGGCGCACTTCGTTACGATAACTACAAAGGATTTGGTGACACGGTTAACTTTAAGTTAGCGGGTAACTGGGCAATTACAGACGATATTTCATTACGTGGTGCGTTAAGCTCAGGCTTTAGAGCGCCGTCTATGCAACAACTTTACTTTAACAACATCAGTACACAGTTTGTTGTAGGTCCAAATGGCACATTAGTAGCCGAAGAAGTGGGAACGTTCAGAAACGACTCTACACTGGCACAAAGTTTAGGTATTCCAAAACTTAAAGAAGAAAAATCTCAAAACCGTAGCTTAGGTATTGTATATAACGTAACAGACAGCATTAACGTAACGGTAGACTACTACTCAATCGATATTGACGACCGAATTGTTATCAGTAACCGTTTGGGTAAAGGACTTTCTACTAGTTTAGACGCCGCGCTTGTTAGCTCTGGTGCTGGTGCAGGCCAGTTTTTCTTAAACGGTGCAGACACAGAAACAAGCGGTATAGATTTTGTTGCAACCTACAATACCGAAGGGTTTGGTGGCACACTTGATTTTACCCTTGCTGCTAACTTTACAGAAACTGAAGTTGTTTCGTTATTTACACCATCAGGTTCAGGTCTTGAAACTGTGCCAGTTGAAAGCGTGTTTTCAGATCAAGAAATTTCGATTATTGAAGAATGGCAACCAGAAGATCGTATTAACTTAAGTGCGCTTTATCAAAATGAAGACTGGACCGTTAATCTGTCGCTAAATCGCTTTGGTGAATACACAGTAGAAGACGGTGGTCGTCAAACTTACGGTGCCGAAATACTAACAGACGTAAAAGTTAATTACTTTATTAACGAAAACCTATCTGTGAATGTGGGTGCTAATAACTTGTTTGATGTATACCCAGACAAAAATGAAATTGGTAACTCTCGTACAGGCACAATTGTAGACGCTAACGGCAATACTGTTGTAAGTAGTAATGGCGTGTTTGAATACTCTCGTCGTTCAGCACCTTTTGGCTTTAACGGCGCATACTACTATGTAGGCGCAGAGTACCGCTTTTAATAACTAACTCTCCCTTTCGTTATTTAACTCAAAGGGCCGAAAGGCCCTTTTTTTGGTTTTATATTTAACACTGACTAGCTAATAGGTTTTAATTAGAAACTAAGCTAATTGCGTAGTTATCATACTCTTTAATGTTATTCATCACCTTCATCAGCGTATTGTGTTTACTGTTTTCATCTGCTTTTATAAGCACCGAACTTATTTCATATTTAGCTGCAAACATGGCTAAGTTGTTCGACACTTGCTCTAAGTCAATTAACCTATCTGAAAAGTAAACGCCGTTATTTGCATCAATACTGAAAACTGCATTTTTGCTTTGTTTTTCAATACTTGGCTTGTCTAATGGGCGGTTTAATTCAATGGCGACGGGTTTAACAAATGAGGTAGTAACAATAAAAAATATGAGCAGTATGAACACAATATCAAGCATTGGGGTCATGTCTACGTCGGCGTTATTTTGCAGTTTAGCTGTTTTATTTTTCATATTGGACCTTACTATTTTAATTAAAGCTGCGGCGCCACAGCGAGGTTTTTAGGATCCTATTAACAAAACTAGCACAGCTGAAAAATAATACAGTTAAATAAATATTCTAATAATATTAAATATTTGTATAAAATATGTTCTAACATGTAACTAAAACATATTCATGATTTTTGAGTAATAAAAAACCCAGCCTGTCGCTGGGTTTGTATGGGGAATAATTTACTGAATAGCTAAAAAACAATTCAGGTTATTTAGCTTTTTTGCATTCGGCTCATTTCAGCATGACAACTTTGCATTGTAAGGAGTGTTGCGGCAAGCGCGGCTTCACAATCGGCAGGTTGTGGTTTATCCATAGCTTCTTTAATTTCCGCTAAGGTTTTGTCCTCAACCTCTTCAAGCTCGCTTACATAGGTGCTGTCGTTGTTTGAACTAAACGTGGTAAGAAGCGCGGTGTATGCTCTGCGTGCTTCAACAGCAAATGACGACCCTTCTTCTCGCTCGCCTTGCTCGTTTATAGCATAGGGTTGCAGGCGTTCAATACTTACTCTGCGCGCATCAATCATGCGCTGAAATAGTGCCCCTATGGCGGGGTCTTCAATATTCTCTTGTGCTTTTTGGTAAAAATCGATACCGCTGTTCATTACTTGGATGATGTCTGAAATATGATTAGCGTCTGTTCCTTGAAGGGTGTTCATAATGACCTCTTTAATGTTATGAATGAAACTTATCATAACTAAAGCAAGAGCCATTCCATTTTAAATGGCGGAGTTAAGTAACTGATATTTATATGTATCTAGAGTTTATAAAAATAACTAGGCGAAAAAACACTATGACGCCTAGCAAATCTTACAAATAATCGTGTAATAAATTTATTTTAGTTCATCGGCCACTTCAGCTACTTTTTGACGAAGCCAAATATGGCTAGCATCTCTGTGCAGCAGTGGGCTCCAAATCATGTCTAATTCAAAAGGAGGAATAGGAAATGGTGGCTCTAAAATTTTAAGACCGGCATCGTCTAAATAAATATTAGCCGCTTTTGATGGCAAAGTAGCGACTAAGTTTTGCTCTTTTGCCAAGTGAATGGCGACATGGTAGTTACGTGTAAATGTGGCAATGTTTCTATGTTTACCAAAATGAGCAAGTGCTTCATCAACCCACCCCAGTTTTTGCACATCTTTTGGATCCATACCAACGCCCACGCCAAAGCCTGTTTTACTTACCCATATGTGGCGAGCTTTTAGGTAGCTATCAAGACTGAAGTTTTCGATTATTGGGTTATCGGCTTTTACCAGGCAGCAAAAGCTGTCTTTCCAAATACGCTTATGGTGAAACGATTGCGGAAGATTTTCAAAACGGTTAATTGCCATATCTACTTTACCGTTTTCAACATCGTGAAAAGTCACGTCGCTTGGTGTGAGTATATCTAACGTTGTATCTGGGGCTTCTTCGTGCAGTTTGCTTAGTAGTTTTGGTGCAAGTGTACTGGCTGCATAGTCACTGGCCATTATCCTGAATACACGTTTACTTTGGCTGGCTTCAAACTCTCTGTTTGGTGCGAGTGTTTCTTCAAGCGTCATGAGTATGCCACGAATGACGGGTTGTAACTCAATGGCACGTTCTGTTGGCACCATGCCATCGCTAGTACGAACTAAAATAGGATCGTTAAAAAGGTTACGAAGGCGCTTAAGGCCGTTACTCATAGCTGGTTGTGTAATGCTTAACTGATTTGCAGCGCGTGTAACGTTGCACTCACGAAGTAGTGTATCGAGGTATACAAGTAAGTTTAAATCTATTTTGCTTATGTTCATGTGTGTGTCCTTGCGCCTACCAGTGATGGATAAAACGCTGTGCTGTCGGGTACGGGTAAATATGATTTATTAGGCCATTTTTTATATTTTGTTGCGCCTGCTTCCAAAAGTTAACATCAATCAGTTCAGGGTGTGTGCTGATTAAAAACTGTTTGTATGTCGGGTTTGGCGTCACAAATGTGCAAAGTTGCTCAGGAAAAACGTCCTGCGGGGCAACAGAGTAGGTTTGCTCATCCATTAAGTAATCATCGTAGCTTTTGGCCTTGGGCAACGCTCTAAAATTCATGTCTGTTAAATATTGCACTTCGTCGTAATCGTAAAAAATAATGCGCTTGTGTTTACTTACACCAAAGTTTTTTAATAGCATATCGCCAGGAAAAATATTAACCGCTATCATTTCTTTTAAAGCTTGGCCGTATTCTTCTATCGCATCAGCAGCACTTGCGTCGTCAGCATTTTCTAAAAATAAGTTTAATGGTGTCATGCGTCGCTCAATATACAAATGCTTTATGATCAGCCAATCACCTTCAATGACCATAGACGAGCCAATCGTTTTATGAAGTTGCTCAAGTAAATTACTATCAAAGCGTGCTAAAGGAAATACGACGTTTGAATACTCTATTGTGTCGGCCATTCTACCAACCCGGTCATGACTTTTAACGAGTTGATAACGTTTTAAAACTGTGTCGCGACCAAACGGTTTACTCTCACCAAACTTGTCTTTAATTACCTTAAATACATAACCAAAAGAAGGGAGCGTAAATACCATCATCACCATACCCGGTGTACCTGGTGCAATGGTAAATTCATCATTTGAATGTGTTAAATGATTCAAAAACTCACGATAAAACTCAGTTTTTCCCTGCTTATGAAAACCGATTGCATTATACAGCTCTGCAATTGTTTTATTGGGCATTAACTCATTTAAAAAGCGTACAAGTGCTGAAGGAGCGTGTGTTTCAACCATAAAGTAAGCGCGGGCAAAGCCAAAAATAACACGCATCTGTGACGATTTAGTGAGTAGGGCATCTAAATATAAGCCTTTATCCTCGTGGTGGAGAACAGCAATAATAAAAGGTTGCACACCACTTTCAGATACTACCCGCCCAACAATATAAGCGGCCTTATTACGATAAAACGCGGTATGTAAAATATCAAAGCGCATTTTCCACGGTTGATGATGCGTGTCAGGCGCTTGCTTATAAAATGCTTTAACTAGCAGACGAATATCGCGCTCTAAATCAACAAACGGGGCTTTAAAGTCAAAGTGATTAATAATGCGTTTAATTGTGGGCTTAAGGCCATCAACAACTGGAAAATAACTTCGGTATTCTGACTCAACAGGAACCGATGGCGCATCTTTTAGCGTGGCTTGTACAAATATAAAATCGTTATGAAAATAACGCCTATGGTAAAGCCTGCAAAACACCGAATTATAAAATGTTTCGGCAAGTTCAGCCTGAGGGTGAAAACATAAAAATTGTTGATATAGTTTTTTAACTTCAAGCCAAAGGACTTCGTCGAGTTCGTGCGAAGGGTGATCTTGTTTTAAGGTCTGTATTGTTTCGTTAACGCGCTCATCGTAGTAACTAATACGCAAACGGCTAATATCATTAATTGCTTGCCAGTCTTGCTTGGCAAACGCAAGGGGCGCTTGAGCGGTTATTTTTTGAAAAAGCTGATAGTGCTTTTTAAAGCCAGTTAAAATTAATTCAGCAATATTACGTGGCTGCATTCGCACTCCTTATTACACAGTAGAGCTTATACTCTATTTTGTTAAGGGTATGTTATTTTAGGTTTAAAACCAAGCTAAATTAATAGGGACTAAATTTTTCAATTAACTAAAAGTGCACATTGTAAACTGAATATAGTGGCGATTAATTACTCTTTTTTATAACGTTCGATTTTTTTCTCAAGTTTTTTAATTCGTTTGGTAATGGTAGATACATCTTTTTTATATTCTTTATTTATTAACTTAAGCTTTTTAGTGATGTCTTTTGAAATTCGCTTTTTATCGTCGTCAGCCAAAATATGATTTAAGCGCTCCTTTTGTTTGTATTCATTACGTTGCTTGTCTCTGTCGAGAATAGCAAGCTTATGATTATTACTGCGCAGCTCTGCCTCTAAGCCTTTTAAAATTTGCTCTCGTTCAAGTGCATTTAATTGTTTTGAATAATTAGCATCAGGCCCTGACTCTGTGACGTTAGTAGTAGTCACTTTATAAGCCGTTGCTTGGCTATCACAAGGGAACTGAGAAAAGGTAGTGCCTTTTTCGGTCACGCATTTATAGTAGGTGGTTGCGTTGCAATCGCTACTTAAAAAACACATGCAGGCAAATAGTACAGCAGAAGAAGTAAATTTAGACATAACAGCCATCCATGAACGTAGTTTATTTTGTTAAGTCATTAACAGGTAATAAAACTATAACCTAGCTTGGCAGTATCGCAAGCTAGGTTAATACTCAGGCTATTCAGAAAAGGTTTTAAGCTTTTTAATGCTTTGCACTAAAAAAGGAATATCTAAGCGCTGTTCGATAGAAAAACCTTCAGCGGCAGAAATGTTTTTAAAGTTACCATCTGAATCAATTAAGGTGATTCGATCTTTTTTATAAGCAATTACAACACCTTGGCTGTAATTAACGCCCATATCATCTTTTTTCTTGTATAAATTTACACCGAGCATTGCTTGTTTAGCAATGGCGCTGCAGTTTAAGTATTTGCCAACACTCGTTGTAATTAAATCACTAGGTTGTATCAGCCCATTTATTTCAGCAATGTTTTTATCAGAAGTATATAAGGTTGATGTAGTGACTACTTCAGCGTTGTCGCTTGCTAAACTAAAGGCAAAAACATGCGTGTTGTCGCGTGGCGCTTGCTCGTCGTTCCCTTTAATAACTCTAATGGCATTATTAGTATGAGCTTGATCATTAATAAAGCTGAGGTTATCAATACCCACAACTTCAATACTACGGCGTTGACTCTGCCAAGCTGGAAGTACTTGCTCTTGTAAGATAGCGGCTTTGTAATACGACGGTAAACCATATACTAAACCAAACAGCATATCGTCATGGTTAGTAGGTTGTAAAAATAGATCTGTTTTATGTAGCTCTTTGTTGTTATTTGCAAACTTCACTAGTTGTGCATCGGTTTCAAACACAAAAATATCTACGTTGGCTTGAGTAAACTCGTCACACTTAGCAAGTGGTGCCGGTGCTTGGTAATTAATATTTTGGTTACTAATTTTTACGCTATGAGCTTGGTTGTAAGTTTCTATGTCAAGCAAGTCATTTTTAGCCAGTAAGCTTTTAGCGGTAGTTGGGTACGAAAGCGGCAACACGTTATCTTGCTTGGTAATATCAAATTTTAAGTTAGCGTCTGCCCAAATATGAATGCTGTGGCTAAATGCAAAACAAAGCACTAAAAATGAAATAGCGTAACGTGCGAATTTTAACTGCTTTAAGCGTGCCAAATGGTGCCAAGTATAATTGCTTACGACTAATTGAAAACCTAAAATCAATAACACAATACCGCCTGCAAGAAACGTAGTAAGTGCCGGGGAGGTGGTTAAGCGGTTCCAAAGTAAAGAAATAATTTCGGGCAGGGCCGATGGGTTTAAATGATAACCCAAGTTAACATATACATAAGCGTCTAAAGTTAACAAAGACGCGCCAAAGGTGGCTATAACAGCTGCCATGCCACGAATATGGCGTGGGTAAGGAAACACTAAACTTAAAGGAAATACCGTCAGCACAAACGCTAAAAAGGCAATAAAGCTAGTATGGCTAAGCCATGTTACTAGCATATAGGTAATGCCCATAAAGCTTGTAGGAGGCGAGTCAGCAAATAAATAGCTTAAGCTAATTAGTAGCGCTAAACCTATGTTGGCAAAGGTAAACCAATGCCCCCAGCTTAGCAACTGACTTGCTTTTGATGAAAACTGATTGTGCTGCGATAAATTCATGTGTTTATTTAACCGACTGTGAAAGTGCTTTTGCAAAGTTCTCAGTTACAGCTTGTCTTTTCCCTGTTGGTACATGCTCTTTTAGGATATGCGTGATAGAATTTCCTAAACACATAAGACTTAAATCAACCGGTGCTTTGTGTTGAGTTAGCACATCAATAAGCTGGTCGACGATTTGTTCTACTTCTTCATTAGAGTATTTTGATAAGATTGGCATCAGTTGGTTCAATAAAATAGTTATATTCCCGTATTTTAACACTTGAGGCGTGAAAAACAAAGATGACAACAGACGTTAAAAAATTAGTCGTTCATTATGTAGACAAAAAAGATGACGATACGCAAATTCACCTTCGCAACGACGAAATGATCATTAATGATAAAGTCGCTGTTTTTATCGAACAATTACACCATGCATTCACGGGTAAGCCAGGTAAAGGTTACTGCGCCTTTAGTGGCGAAAAAAACAGTATTGTTGCGTCGTCTATGCAAAGTTACCGCAATAACGAGCTGGGCTTTTGGCACTTAACTGAGCAAGCATCTACCGTATTAAAAGAAGAGCTAGATAAATACGCATTTAACGAAACAGGCTATTTGGTATTTTGTCATTACCAATACGTGGCTACCGATTATATGCTAATTGCGATGATTAATATTAAAGAGCATTACTCAATGACCTCTGAGCTAGATTTAGCAGCCTCGCGTCATCTTGATATTTCTCGTATGCAATTAGCAGCGCGTATAGATTTAACCGCTTGGGATACACAACCTGAAGATAATCGTTACATTTCGTTTATAAAGGGCAGAGCGGGGCGAAAAGTTGCTGACTTTTTCTTAGATTTTTTAGGTTGTGAAGAAGGTGTAGATCCTAAACAACAAAGCCAAGTCATGCTAAATGCGGTAGAGGACTATTTATCAGAGCAACAGTTCGATAAATCAGAAAAAGATGATTTACGTAAGCAGGTGTTTGATTACTGCAATGACTGTGTAACTACCGGCGAAGAAGCAAGCGTAAGTGAACTTTCAGCCGCTATTTCAAAAGGTGACGACAGCCCGTTTGACAGCTTTTGCAAAGACCAGAGTTACGATTTAGAAGAAACGTTCCCAGTCGATAAAAAAACCGTAACTAGTATGGTTAAATTTTCAGGTTTAGGCGGCGGTGTGAGTGTAAGCTTTGAGCGCAAGCATTTAGGTGAGCGTGTTACATACAACGAAGCAACAGACACGTTGGTGATTAAAGGTATTCCGCCAAACCTTAAAGACCAACTGCAACGCTTTATGGAAAGTGAAGGCGAATAAGCCCTGTACTGAGTTAACAAACCGATTAAAAGCGCGATATTCATATCGCGCTTTTTTTTACCTGTTACGCCAATAGTTAATTTAAAGCTAGTTGTTAATTTCGTACCTATAAATAGATTAAAGATCCTAATTGTAAAAAGAGTAGTAAATGAGGGGCAAATGAGCAGACAAGTAAAATTAAGCCTTTTTTCATTTTTCTTAAGCGCAGTTTCTTATAAATATAATATTACCACCGAGAACACCGAGGCGCTGCGCGCTTCACAGAGAAGACAATAGCCCTTAAATCACTACTCCTTGGTGACAAAATCACTTAGCAATGTACGGTGTAAAGTTTGAGTTGGTTTTGTAGACGTAGAGCTTGCTCACGTTAGAAGCGCAGCTTCTTGTTACTTATAAAAAATATGACCACCGAGAACACCGGGGCGCTGCGCGCTTCACAGAGAAGACAATAGCCCTTAAATCACTTCTCATTGGCTTCTCCTTCACTTCTCGGTGGTGACATAATCACTTAGTAATGTACGGTGTAAAGTTTGACTTTATTTTGTAGACGTAGAGCTTGCTTACGTTAGAAGCGCAGCTTCTTGTTATTTATAAATATGACCACAGAGCACACCGAGGCGCTTCGCGCTACACAGAGTTAAAAAGATTGGTTTTGTTGCTTCTCCTTTACTTCTCGGTGGTGACATAATCACTTTTTTAAACAATTTTGCGTGAGCAAGCTTCACGCCTGCAGGTAATTCGCATTAGTGTTGTAGACGTTGAGCTTGCTCACGTTAGAAGCGCAGCTTCTCGTTATTGTATTCTGTAGACTTAGGGAAAGCTTCACTAAAAACAAAAAAGCCCCGCTATTTAAAATAGCGGGGCTTTTAAATTAAGTGCTATTTACTAATCAGCGCTTAATGTTTTTGTCATTGCAGAACTTGCACGACCAGCAGGTTTAATTGAGCCTGCGCGTAAACCACTATCAGGGATAAGTTCACGTTTATCGTGAGCCATAGCCGCTGGTACATGTTTTACTTCACTGTCTGCTGCTGGAGCAGGTTGTGCCATTGGTGCACTTGCGTGCCCTTTAGTGATTACTGTTTTAGAATTTAAAGTTGCTTCAGTGGCTTTTTCAACCACTGGTGCTTCTTTAGCTTCAACAGGTGTTTCAGCAACGGTAACAGGCACAGCCTCAGCTTCTAAAGACGGCTCTTCAGCTTCCACTGGTTCTTCAGTTTTCACTGGTTCTTCAGTTTTCACTGGTTCTTCAGTTTTCACTGGCTCTTCAACTTTCACTGGCTCTTCAACTTTAACTGGCTCTTCAGCTTTAACTGGCTCTTCAGCTTTAACCGGTTCTTCAGCTTGCACTGGTTCTTCAGCTTTAACTGGCTCTTCAGTTTGCACTGGTTCTTCAGCTTTAACTGGCTCTTCAGCTTGTACTGGTTCTTCAGCTTTAACTGGCTCTTCAGCTTTAACTGATTCTTCAGCTTGCACTGGTTCTGCAGCTTGTACTGGCTCTTGAGCCACTTCAACTTTAGCTAAATCTTCAACAGCAACGGCTTGTTCAACCTGTTCAGAAGCGTCAACAGCCGTTTCTTCCGATTTTGCTTTAAGTTCTGCTTCGTACTCTGCGGCAGCTTGGTCAGCAACTGGCACAAAAGCAGGGGCTTCATCAGATTTACTTTCAGCATTTTCGCCTTCAGGGCGACGACGACGCTGACCCGATGCACGAAGATGACGAGGAGAACGACGTGAACGTGTACGTGTTTGTTCTTCTTCAGTGTCTACAGTTTCAACTTTCGACTCAACAGTCTCAACTTTTTCTTCTTTTACCGATGAAGGCTTTTCAGCGGCTACTGGCTTTTCTTGAACTTCAGGTTTTGGCTGAACTTGCGGCTTTTCTTCTACAGCAGCTGTTTCAACAGGTGTTTGTTCAGTTGCTTGTAGTTGCTCAGCATTTTCGTCTTGAATACGTACTTTCTTACGCACGTTACGACGTTGACGACGAACCTTAGGCTTTTGCTCTTTAGGTGCTTCAGCTACATTGGTATCAGTATTTGCTTTTGCAGGTGCATCTGCCGCTTTAGCTTGATCTTTATCTGCTTTGTGCTCAGGGCGCTTACGAGAGTTAGAATTACGACGACGCTTATTGCGGTTTTCGTTTTTATCTTGGTTCTCATTCGTTGCTGGTGAACTAGTTTTTGTTTCTACTTCATCAGTATTGCGATCTGTGCGCTGTTTAGAACGTGGATTATTACGACGACGCTGATTGTTATTACGACGGCGGTTATCGTTTCCACGGCGCGTATTATTGCGTGCTTCTTCTTGTTGCTTTTCAACGGCTTCTTTTTTCTGCTCAGGTGTTTCGCTAGCAAAAATAGATTTAAACCAGTTAGCAAGTGCAGTAAATAAACCCGCTTCTTCTTTGGCGGCTACGGCTGCAGGCTTAGCTGCTGGAGCCGGCGCAGCTTGTGGAGCAGGGCTTGAAGGCATAACAACACCCTTAAGCATAGGCTCTTCACGAACAGGTGCTGCAGGCGACTTCGACATTTCGAACACTTCTTGCTCAGGCGCAACAACTTGCTCGTAACTTACGGTTTCAAGTGTTTCGTCTTTACGCAAGCGCATTACTTCGTAGTGTGGTGTTTCCATATGTTGATTAGGAATAATCACTACATCACATTTGTGATGCTTTTCAATACGGTGAACACTTCGGCGTTGCTCGTTTAACAAGTAAGCAGCCACGGCAACAGGTACTTGTGCATTTACTTGTGCTGTGTTGTCTTTTATTGCTTCTTCTTCAATTAAACGAAGGATAGACAGTGCAATCGACTCATTAGAGCGAACTGTACCTTGACCACTACAACGAGGACACACACCTTGGCTTGCTTCACCTAATGAAGGGCGTAGACGCTGGCGTGACATTTCAAGTAAACCAAAGCGAGAAATTTTACCAATTTGTACACGAGCACGATCTGGGCGAGCAGCGTCTTTTAAGCGGTTTTCTACTTCACGCTGATGGCGTGGCGGTGTCATATCGATAAAATCTATAACAATCAAACCACCTAAGTCGCGTAAACGTAATTGGCGTGCAATTTCATCAGCCGCTTCTAGGTTGGTATTCAGTGCTGTTTCTTCAATATCGCCGCCTTTTGTTGCTTTAGACGAGTTGATATCGATAGACGTAAGTGCTTCCGTAGGGTCAATAACAATTGAACCACCAGAAGGAAGACGAACCTCACGTTGGAACGCAGACTCAATTTGGCTTTCAATTTGGTAGTGCGTGAATAACGGTGTATCGCCTTGGTAAAGCTTAACACGGCTCATAAAGTCAGGACGAAAACGCTCTATGTGCGCTTTAGCTTCTTCAAAAACACGTGGCTTATCAATTAAAATTTCGCCAATATCACGACGTAAATAATCACGAATCGCACGGAAAATTACGTTGCTTTCTTGGTGAATTAAAAACGGTGCTTTAGCACTGTCGGCAGCTTGTCTAATTGCTTCCCAGTGGACTAATAACGCTTTTAAATCGTAATTTAATTCTTCAAACGATTTACCAACACCTGCAGTACGCACAATTAAGCCCATACCTTTAGGTAATTCTAAACGGCCAAGCGCTTCTTTAAGTTCGGTGCGCTCATCACCTTCTATACGGCGAGAAATACCGCCAGCACGAGGGTTATTAGGCATTAGTACTAAGTAACTACCAGCAACGCTGATGAAAGTAGTTAACGCCGCGCCTTTTTGGCCACGTTCTTCTTTATCAACTTGAATTATTACTTCTTGACCTTCTTTGATCACGTCACGAATATTCGGACGACCATTAAAGGTGTAACCAGCAGGGAAGTAAGTGCGGGCAATTTCTTTTAAAGGAAGGAAACCATGACGATCAGCACCGTAATCAACAAATGCTGCTTCTAAAGATGGTTCAATACGTGTGATTTTGCCTTTGTAAATATTGGCTTTTTTCTGTTCGTGACCTGGGCTTTCTATATCTAAATCATATAGGCGCTGGCCATCAACCAGTGCTACGCGCATTTCTTCTTGCTGCGTTGCATTGATTAGCATACGTTTCATATTGTTACTCTATTAAATTATGTCGCTGACATGACGATGTTTTCTCGCCTGTTCAGTTGTTCCTATTTTTAGAATATGCAGCCTCACGACTGGGTCTTTAACGGAACGGCTCTGTATTTTCGTTAGCAGTATTTTTTAAATGCTGGCAAACAATAGCGTACTAAAACGCTATTAAATTCTTAATGGTGTTAAAACTGTCGGCTTTTCAGCTACGTCTACAAGTTTTACCCAGAAGTCGGCCTGTCATATCAATCTTACTAAATGTCATTCATATTAGGTGCGTAGGGCTCATTAAGTTGGTAAGCAGTACAATGATGTATTGCTAAATCCCGGTTTAAGAGCAAAATTCGCTGCCGATGTTAATGAATACTTATTTATTAGATTTTTTTAGTTCTAAATAAGCTGCTTTACGGTACTACAATAATTGAGCAGTTGCTGAACGGCGTTTTTTACGCCGTCACTATCAGACAAATTATCTGTTCATTGCTTTTTCAATTGCATCAAAAACCACTTCATGTTCAAACTTAACCTGCAATATATTACGCGCATTGCTGTTAATTGACCGCACGTGTTTACTAGGTATGTATAAAAGCTTTGGAAAACTTAACTCGGATCTGTATGATCGGCTACCCAGAATGTGCATCACGAATGTTTTAATGTGTTAAAAAGCACCGTTGTTATTTGCAAATACTAAAATATTTGCGCTGCTGATTATCCCACTATTATAACTGTGTTAGCAACTAAATTATTTTACTTAAATCAGTGATTAGGCGATGTCAGAAAAAACCGGCTTACAAGTATCTTTTGTCACGATCAACGAAGACCATTTAGGTCAGCGAATTGATAACTTTCTTATTACCCATTTAAAAGGGGTGCCTAAAAGCGCAATCTACAAAATTCTTAGAAAAGGCGAGGTGCGTGTAAATAAAAAACGCATTAAGCCAGTGTATAAATTACAGTTAGACGACGTTATTCGTATCCCACCTATAAAAGTGGCAGAGCGCGAAGAGTTTGTACCTTCAAAGCTAGATAAAGTAACGCGCCTTGAAGACGATATTTTATTTGAAGACAAATACCTCATTGTTATAAATAAACCGTCGGGTATGGCAGTTCATGGCGGCAGTGGTTTAAGTTATGGCTTAATAGAAGCGCTACGCGTACTTCGCCCTGAAGAGCGTAACCTTGAGCTAGTGCACAGGCTTGACCGCGATACATCGGGGTGTTTACTTATTTCAAAACGTCGCTCTGTTTTAACATCGTTGCACGAACAACTTCGTGAAAAAACCATGGAAAAAAACTACTGGGCATTAGTTGACGGGCAGTGGGATGGTAAAACTAAAAATGTAACCGAAGGCCTGCGCAAAAATACACTTAAATCGGGCGAGCGCGTTGTACGTGTTGACAACGTTGAAGGCAAACCGTCGCATACTCGCTTTAAAGTACTAGAGCGTTTTAACGAATGTTCACTTGTACAAGCGTCGCCAGTAACAGGGCGAACGCATCAAATTCGCGTACACACACAATGTAAAGGGCATCCAATTGCGTGCGACGATAAATATGGTGACCAAGCGTTTGACGCAGGAATGCGCAAAGTAGGTTTAAATCGCTTATTTTTACACGCGCACGATTTAAGTTTTTATCACCCTAAAAACGAAACCACCATGCGTGTTGAGGCCCCCCTTGATAAAGCACTTAGCAACTGTTTATTAAAATTACGTGCAGCTAAAGAGTCTTAATGTATGTCCAGTAAACAATACAAATTAATTATTTTTGATTGGGATGGCACCATTATGGACTCAATTGGCAAAATAGTTAATTGTATTAAGTACAGTGCGGAGTCCTTAAGCATTGCTCCGCCAAGTGACATCGCAATAAAAAATATTATTGGGCTGTCGCTTGAAAAGGCAATGGCGGTGTTATTTCCCAATCACCCAACAAAGCAAACCGCACTAATCAATGCATACAAGGCACATTATAAAGTTGACTCAACAGCCACACCTGTATTTGATGATGTAGCAAACGTACTCAATGCCCTTAAACAAAACGGGGCAGTACTTGCTATTGCAACTGGTAAAGGAAGAGACGGTTTAGAACGCTTATTAGATCAAAGCCAGCTGAGGCATTTTTTTAGTGCAACCCGCACCAGCGACGACGCGCAATCTAAACCCTCACCCGATATGCTTTATCAATTATTAGCTGAGCTTGGCGTAAGTGGCAATGAGGCTCTCATGATAGGCGATACACAAATCGATTTGAAAATGGCACAAGCTGCAAACATAGATAGCATTGGTGTAACCATGGGGGTACACAATGCGCAGCAATTAAGTGAGTTTAACCCAATTGCAACAGTCGATAGCTACCAACAGTTGCAACAGGTTTTAATGGGCTAATACCTAAAGTGCATTTTATTTAGTTTGTAGGCTCAATACATCAACATTAAACTCAGCTAATAATTGGCTGAGTTTAATGAGTGGTAAACCAATTAAACTATTAGGATCGTCACCGCTTAGTTTTTCAAATAAACAAATGCCGAGTCCTTCACTTTTAAAGCTACCCGCACAGTTATAAGGCTGTTCTGCATCGCAGTATGCGCTAATTTGTGCTGTTGTGAGTGTTTTAAAGGTCACATTAAATGGCTCAACAACAGTTTTGCTTTGCCCACTTTGAATATCAAAAACACATAATCCCGTTAAAAAAGTAACGGTTTGTCCACTAAATAAGCTTAATTGTTTTACGGCGTTTTCTTTATTATGCGGTTTACCTAATATTTGATCATTAAACACAGCCACTTGATCAGAACCAATGACTAAGCCATTGTTAAAATGTTTAATAGCTTCAGCGGCTTTAAGTTCACTTAAACGCTTAACTAGGTCATGCGGTGTCTCGTTTTCAAGAGCTGACTCATCAACGTCTGGCGAAAAGGTTTCAAACAGTAAATTAAATTTTTGTAATAAAGACTGCCTAAAAGGCGAGCTTGAGGCTAAAATAAGCGGGTGCTTCATGAGTGGTTTTCCTAAGATAAATCAGATTGAGTTAGGATAAATCAGATCCGTGAGTAAAACACGTGAAAAACCTAGTAAAAATGGTTTTTTACTTTGACTAACAAACTAACTATCTATATGATGCAGCCCCTATGCAAAAGGTAAAAATTCCCTTCACTCTTCATCCTGGGAAAGCAGCGCAACACCGTTTATCATACGATGGTATTGTACCGCTTGAAAAACTGACTCGTTTACGAGGTGTTGTACAGGAAGAAGTAGGTGAAATAGCGGTAAAAATTCAGTGCAAAAACGATGAGCAAGGTTTAGTTGTGATTAGCGGCAATTTGTCCACACACGTAACTGTAACTTGTCAACGTTGTAATGATGATTTAGGGTTGGATTTGGATCAAGACTTTATGTATTCGCCTGTTGGTTTGGATGCTGAGTCGGATGATCTTCCAGAAGACTACGATGAAGTAGCGCTTGATGAAAACGGTGAAATTAACGTGTTTGAGTTAATCGAAGACGAACTAATTTTAGCGGTGCCATTAGTGCCTACACACAACGAAGCTTCATGCAATTACTCGTCAAAGCCTGCCAGCTTTGGTGTATTAAAAGCGGAAGATGATAAACCAAATCCATTTGATATTTTGAAACAACTTAAGAAAGATTCTTAGGAGAAGACTAATGGCTGTACAAAAAAGCAAAAAGTCTCGTGCAAGACGCGGCATGCGCCGTTCACACGATGCGATCAACGGTCCAACTTTAACAGTTGACCAAACTTCAGGTGAGACTCATCGTCGTCACCATGTAACTGCTGACGGTTACTACAAAGGCGTTCAAGTAATTTCTAACTAAGAGATTGCTTTGATGCTGAATAATCTAACCATAGCGTTAGATATGATGGGGGGCGATTACGGCCCCCGTTCATCTATTCCTGCTGCTGTTAGTGCAGTAAACGCTCACGCCAACCTTACACTTATTCTGTGTGGTAACGAGCAAGTTATATCTAAAGAACTCGAATCCCTCGATTCTTTATCTCACCCAAGACTCATAATTCGTCATTGTAGTGAAATAGTCACTAATGCCTGCGAACCTGCTGTTGCCGTGCGTTCAAAAAAAGATTCTTCAATGCGTGTTGCCCTTGATTTAGTTAAATCAGGCGAGGCTCAAGCATGTGTAAGTTCAGGTAATACTGGCGCATTATTTTTTATGGCCCACTACGTATTAAAAATGTTGCCCGGTGTAAAACGCCCCGCACTTATTTCATCTGTACCTACAGAGCGTAAAAATCCAGTTTATTTGCTCGACCTAGGCGCCAACGTACATTGCGATAGCGAAATACTCTACCAATTTGGTTTAATGGGCTCAGTGGTTGCAGGCCAAGCGCTTGGCTGTGATAACCCACGGGTAAGTTTATTAAACATTGGTGCCGAAGACATAAAAGGCCACGACGACATAAAACACGCCGCACAATTAATGCAGCAAAGTCCGCATATAAATTATATTGGCTACAGTGAAGGCAGCGATATTTTTACAGGCAAGGCCGACGTCATTGTATGTGAAGGGTTTGTTGGCAACGTTGCCCTTAAAACCTGTGAAGGCATAGCCAAACTTATCATGAATAAGTTCTCAAAAGCCCTCGAAAAACACCTTTTGTATAAATGTATGGCGTTTATGCTAAGCCCAATCATAAAAAAACTCTATAAAAGGGTGAACCCCGACCAGTATAACGGTGCTTCTCTGGTAGGATTGCGCGGTATTGTCGTTAAAAGCCATGGAAATGCCTCAGCTAAAGCATTTCAAGCAGCAATCGATGAAGCGGTAAAAGAAGTTGAACGCCAACTTCCCACTAAAATAGCCGCTATTTTCGAAAAAACACATTCTAAAGACACGGTGGCCAATCAGTAAATTGATGTGCCGTGTATTTCATTATTTATTTGTTTAATTAAAAAGAGCAAAGTATGGCACAAAAAATTGCACTTCTATTCCCAGGTCAAGGTTCGCAAAGCGTAGGTATGTTACAAGCGCTCCTAGAAACCTCCGACATTGTAAAATCAACGTTTGCAGAAGCATCAACCGCATTGGGATACGACTTAGCAGCGTTAGTTCTTAACGGTCCAGAAGAAAAACTAAACGAAACCCACCGAACTCAACCTGCATTATTAACCGCAAGCGTTGCGATTTATCGCGACTGGTTAGCTAAAAACCCAGACGCCGATGTCGTAATGGCAGGGCACAGCTTAGGTGAATATTCAGCACTGGTTTGCAGTAACGTAATTAGCTTAAGCGAAGCCGTTAAATTGGTTGAAAACCGTGGCTTGTACATGCAAGAAGCCGTACCAGCAGGTGTGGGCTCAATGGCCGCTATTATTGGTTTAGGCGACGACGAAATTAAAGCAGCGTGTGCAGCATCAGCGCAAGGCGAGGTTGTATCGCCAGTTAATTACAATTCACCCGGTCAAGTTGTTATAGCGGGGCATAAAGCGGCTGTAGATAGAGCATCAGTAGCCTGTAAAGAAGCCGGCGCAAAACGCGCATTACCGCTATCGGTAAGCGTGCCTTCGCATTGTGAACTAATGAAGCCTGCGGCAGATAAATTGGCAGCAGATTTAGCCGCTTTAACATTTAATACACCTAAGTGTGATGTAATTAATAATGTAGATGTAAAAGCAGAAAGTGCAGCAGACGCGATTAAAGATGCACTCGTTCGCCAATTATACAGCCCAGTACGCTGGACAGAAACAGTGCAAGCGCTAGTCGCCCAAGGTATAACGCAAAGCTACGAGTTTGGCCCAGGTAAAGTATTAACAGGCCTGGCAAAACGAATTGATAAAGCAATGGTATGTGGCTCAGTAAACGACGCCGCTTCAATTGATACAGCTAAATAAGAGTATATAACAATGTCTAACTTATTTTCTTTAGAGGGCAAAGTTGTCCTAATTACAGGCGCAAGCCGTGGTATTGGTAAAGCAATTGCAACTATGTTGGTTGCACAAGGCGCAAAAGTAGCCGGTACAGCAACAAGTGAGTCGGGTGCGGCTAACATTAGTGAGTATTTAGGTGATAACGGTAAAGGTTATGCATTAAACGTCACCGATCCTGCTTCAATTGAGGCAACTTTAGCGGCAATAAAGGCCGACTTAGGCGATATTGACGTACTTGTAAATAACGCAGGTATCACGCGCGACAACTTACTTATGCGTATGAAAGAGGCTGAATGGGACGATATTATCGACACCAACCTAAGCTCTATTTTCCGTTTATCAAAGGCTGTTTTACGCCCAATGATGAAGAAAAAGAACGGCCGTATTATTAATATTGGCTCGGTTGTGGGCACTATGGGTAACGCAGGTCAAGCCAACTACGCTGCGGCTAAAGCGGGTGTAATTGGTTTTTCTAAGTCGCTTGCACGTGAAGTGGCCTCGCGTGGTATTACAGTAAACGTAATTGCACCGGGTTTTATTCAAACAGATATGACCAACGAGCTAACCGATGACCAAAAAGCAGCCACATTAGCAAATGTACCGGCGGGTCGTTTAGGTCAACCTGACGAAATTGCAGCGGCAGTGTGTTATTTAGCATCTGACGCGGCTGCGTATGTATCAGGCGAAACTTTGCATGTAAATGGCGCGATGTATATGGTTTAATAACCATATAGCCTTTAAAAGATTAAAATTAAGTTGGCTTAATTCACTAAAAAACATTGAATTATTTGTGAACTTGCTTTAAACATACTTGAAATTGCTATTAAAATAAGCGATAACAGGGAAAACACACACTCAGAGGTTTGACCAGACAATTATTTACGGTCAAATCATTGAATCAGAGAATTATGCGGCGTAAACTACCCCGCAATCTGAAAATAACGCATTGGCGTTTTAATAAAGGAAAGAAGAATGAGCGATATCCAAGAACGCGTAAAAAAAATTATCATTGAACAACTAGGTGTTAAAGAAGAAGAAGTTAAAAACGAATCTTCTTTCGTAGATGACCTAGGTGCAGATTCTCTTGATACTGTAGAACTAGTAATGGCTCTAGAAGAAGAGTTTGACACTGAGATCCCAGATGAAGAAGCTGAAAAGATCACTACAGTTCAAAGCGCAATCGATTACGTAACAGCTCACGCTGAGTAATCATTGTATATTAAAGGCAGCATTCGCTGCCTTTAATCTATGTATTCAAACCACCTCAAAGTTCATGATTCAAATAGCAAACCTTAACTCCCCAAATTTAACTAACATTAATTTTGTTTATGTTATGTGTTGTCAAACAAGTTTGAGACTCGCACTTTGAGGTTGCTTGGGTATTAATCCCCTTGTGAATCTAATTGGATTAAAAAAACCATTTAAAAACTAAAATGGTATAAATTTTAATAAAATTACAAATATCCCTTATTGGAGGCAAACCGTGGCTAAACGTCGTGTCGTCGTAACTGGCTTAGGAATGTTGACGCCGCTAGGCAATGATGTTCAATCAACCTGGCAAGGCTTATTAGATGCTAAAAGTGGAATACAAACAATAACACACTTTGACACATCAAAATTTGGAACAAAGTTCGCTGGTTTAATCAACGACTTTGACGCATCGGCTTATATGCCACCCAAAGATGCAAAAAAAATGGATTTATTTATCCAATACGGTTTAGCAGCAGGTGTTCAAGCCTTTAAAGATTCGGGCCTAGAAATCACAGAAGAAAACGCAACGCGAATTGGTGTTGCTGTTGGTTCTGGTATTGGCGGCCTAACGCTAATTGAAGAAAACCACGTTAAGTTACTTAACAGTGGCCCACGTAAGTTATCTCCATTTTATGTGCCTTCTACCATTATTAATATGATCTCGGGTCATTTATCAATAATGTACGGACTGCGTGGCCCTAACATTTCAATTGTAACCGCCTGTACAACAGGGTTACATAACATTGGTCATGCCGCCCGTATGATTGCCTACGGCGATGCCGACGCAATGGTAGCCGGTGGAGCAGAAAAAGCCTGTACACCTATAGGCATGGGTGGCTTTAACGCAGCCAGAGCATTATCAACTCGTAACGACGACCCACAAGCCGCATCACGCCCGTGGGATAAAGACCGTGACGGTTTTGTACTTTCTGACGGTGCAGGTGTTGTTGTGGTTGAAGAATACGAACACGCAAAAGCACGTGGCGCAAACATTTATGCCGAGCTAGTTGGTTTTGGTATGAGTGGCGATGCATTCCACATGACATCCCCACCAGAAGACGGTGCCGGTGCAGCCCTTGCAATGGAAAACGCATTAAAAGATGCGCAAGTAAATGCAGAGCAAGTAGGTTACATAAATGCTCACGGTACATCTACCAACGCAGGCGACAAAGCCGAAACAGCCGCCGTTAAGTCTATTTTTGGTAATGCAGCAAAAGACGTAATGGTGGGCTCGTCTAAATCGATGATGGGTCATTTACTAGGTGCAGCCGGCTCGGTTGAATCAATTGTGTCGATATTGTCGTTAAAAGATCAAAAAGTGTCGCCTACTATTAACCTTGATAACCCAGATGAAGGCTGTGACCTAGATTACATTGCACATACAGCACGCGATGCAAAACTAGATTACTCACTGTGTAACTCATTTGGCTTTGGTGGTACTAATGGCTCGTTGCTATTTAAAAAGGTATAATCTTTTTTAACAACGAACCACTTTATAAGAGCTCAGTTGTTTAACTGGGCTTTTTTTATATGCAAAAAATAATAAATAATACGCAAACAATCATCAACGCCAGTAAATCAAACGCCGTTAGCACAAGCGACAGAGGCTTAAACTATGGTGATGGCTTTTTTACAACGGCAAAAATAGCTAATGGCCAAGTTGAATATTGGCACCACCATAAAGCACGCTTAGCTGAATGCGCAAAGCGCTTAGCCTTTCCTGAGCTCGACTTTATTTCACTAGAACAACACCTACATAACCAAGTAAACCAAAAACAAACAGGTGTATTAAAAATACTCGTAACACGCGGTGAAGGCGGGCGAGGGTATGGCCTACCAAGTGAGTGTAATTTAACCATTATAGTAAGCGTACTTGAATACCCTGCACATTATCACTCGCTTGCAGAGCACGGCATTAGCCTTGAAATAAGCCCAATAAAATTAGCGGGTCAGCCATTGCTCGCAGGGCTAAAAACCCTAAACAGGCTAGAACAAGTACTCATTAAAAACGCCATGCAAACGCAAAATTGCGACGATGTACTAGTGCTCGACTACAACAACCATGTTATTGAAGCGTCAGCAGCCAATATAGTTGCCATTAAAAACGGTAAATTATTTACGCCAAAGCTGAATGAATGCGGTATAAAGGGCGTTTATCTGCAAGCGTTATGTGATAAATTAACGGTTGAGTTTAAACACATTACCGTAAACGATTTAACCGAGGCCGATGCGGTATTTATATGTAATAGTTTAATGCATGCCGTACCTGTTAAACGTATACAGCAGAAAAGTTTTAATGTAGCGCATAGCAATACATTATTAACCCAATTAATAGCCAAGGAGGCTGAGTGTTAAAAGTTATTTTATCAGTTGTACTTTTAGCGATTATTAGCACCGCTATTGGCTATCAGCAATTGCAGGCAACTTTGCAAAGCCCACTAAAAGTAAGCGAAAACACGCAATTTGAGGTTAAAAAAGGCACGGGCTTTAATAAACTATGCCAACAGTGGCAAGCAAATAACTGGGTTGAAAGCTGCTGGCGTTACCAAGTTATTGCAAAGCTTGATCCCACGCTAACCGATTTAAAAGCAGGGCTTTACGCGCTTTCAAATACCAGTGTTATTAACAACATAAAAAAAATAAACCAAGGCCAACAAATCAGCTTTAGCTTTACCATTATTGAAGGCCAAGCCCTGCGCGATGTATTAGCAAATATTAAAAATGCGCCTAACTTAAAAAACGATTTAAAATTAGATGAGTTAAGCCAACAAATTTTGGGCAACAACACATTTTTAGAAGGGTGGTTGTTTCCAGATACCTATCACTACCAACATAACGATACCGCAAGCAGTGTATTAAAACGTGCAGCACACACTATGCAACAAACACTAAACGAAGCATGGCAGCAACGCGCTGACGATTTACCGTACAACACCGCTTACGAGGCACTCATAATGGCTTCAATTATTGAAAAAGAAACTGCCTTAGCCAGTGAGCGGCCGTTAATAGCGTCTGCTTTTGTAAATAGATTGAACACAAAAATGCGTCTACAAACCGATCCAACCGTAATATACGGCCTAGGAGAAAGCTTTGACGGCGATATTAAATACAAAGATTTACGAAATCACACGCCATACAATACCTACCGTATTGATGGATTACCGCCAACCCCCATAGCCATGCCATCTAAAGACGCTATTTTAGCAGCGGTAAACCCGCCACAAAGTGACTATGTTTACTTTGTAGCAAAAGGCGATGGCAGCCACCAATTTTCAACCACGTTAAAACAACATAACGCGGCAGTTAAAACCTATATTTTAAATAAAAAGAATTAACTTGTTTATGAAACCAAAATTTATAGTAGTAGAAGGCCTTGAAGGCGCAGGTAAATCAACCGCTATTTCGCTTTGCCAAGACTTTTTAAACAAAAAGCAAATTGAGTACATTAACGTACGCGAACCAGGCGGCACGCCATTGGCCGAGTCGTTACGCACCTTGGTAAAAGCCGAGCACAAAGAAGAAATAGCGTTCGAAACCGAACTGCTAATTATGTACGCCGCACGCTCGCAGTTAATGCATAACGTAATAAACCCAGCGCTTGAGCAGGGAAAATGGATTTTAGCCGATCGTCACGATTTATCGTCTCAGGCATATCAAGGCGGCGGGCGCGGTATTAGCTCAAATACACTGGCGTCGTTATCGTCTATGGTATTAAAAGGCCTAAAACCCGATTTAACCATTTACCTCGACATAGACCCAGTAATAGGCCTAGAGCGCGCTAAAGGGCGTGGCGAGCTTGATCGAATAGAGCAAGAAGCCATTGAGTTTTTTCAGCGCACACGCATGCGCTACTTAGAGCTTGCAAGCGACGACAACTCAATTAAAACCGTAGATGCCAATCAAGAAATTGATAAAGTACATCGCGATATCACAAACGTATTACGCACTTTTTTTGAAGAGCTAAAATAACATGTCTTTGCCATGGCTATATGAAACACAGCAACACTTAGCACAAAGCTTTCGTGGTCAGCGTTTTCATCATGCCCAGCTGTTTTGTGGGCCTGTGGGGGTAGGTAAGTTTGCCTTAAGTGACGAGCTAGCTAATGCCTTGTTGTGCCAAAATATTACACAGCAAACAGCCGCGCTAAACAGTATTTTAGCGCCATGTGGGCAATGTAAAAGTTGCTCACTAAACCTTGCTGGCACACACCCCGACAAGCGCATAACCCAGGTAGAAGGCCAAAGTATTGGCGTAGACGACATACGCGCCATAAGCGACTTTATGAACCACTCTGCGGCGCAAAATGGCAACAAAGTAGTGGTAATCGAAAACTGCGAAAAAATGACCATGGCAGCGGCTAACGCCTTATTAAAAACGCTTGAAGAGCCAAGCAATAGCCGGTTTTTAATATTAACCACAAGCCAACCTGCACAATTGCCAGCCACTATTTTGAGCCGATGTGCTAAAACCGACGTAAAAGTAACCAGTACGCAATTAGCGCAGCAATGGCTTGAGTCGTTACAAATACAAAATTACACGTGGCTACCGCTTTTTTACAGCCAGCCATTGCAAGTAAAACAATGGCAAGAGCAAAACCAGCTACAAAATATAGATACCCTCTATAAGTTTGCAACTGAGTTTAAACAAAGCCATAATTTCAAAGCGTTAGTAGATATAATAAATAAACAACCGGAGCTGGTTCGTATATTTACCTTATTTTTAAGCGAGCAATTAAAACAGCAATTATTACAAGGCATGAGCTTTGAAGCGTATCAAGAAGCGCAACAAGCACTCAGCGAATTTTTGCAAAATAACACAAAAATTCTCGGCCTTAATTTACCGCTCGCCGTATCGCGATTAGCGTACATTTTACGTAATAAATAAAAGGATTATCCATGCAAGAGCTATTAGTAGATATAGACGACCTAGACGAATTATATCGCTGTTACATGCCTTACTTAAAAAAAGGCGGCTTATTTGTACGCACTAACATGCGTTACGAAGTAGGGCACTCTCTGGCGTTACGTGTAACCCTTCCCGACGCACTAGAAGACGACATAGTAACCGGCAAAGTGGCGTGGATCACCCCACAAGGTGCGCAAAGCTCAAATCCACCAGGTATAGGTATTAGCTTTTTAGACGACAAAACAAACCTAAATTCTAAGATCGAAAAACTACTGGGGACTATGTTAAACTCCGGTAATCCAACTTACACCATGTAGTAAAAAACAGGCCCAATTTTGATTGTAGATTCGCATTGCCATTTAGACCGTCTTGATTTTGATAAACTCGATTTAAACCTAGACCAAGTGCTAGACCAAGCACGTGCCAAACAGGTTGAACATTTTTTGTGTGTAAGCGTAACGCTTGACCAGT
Source organism: Pseudoalteromonas sp. CR1 (assembly GCF_019392235.1). NCBI lineage: Bacteria > Pseudomonadati > Pseudomonadota > Gammaproteobacteria > Alteromonadales > Pseudoalteromonadaceae > Pseudoalteromonas > Pseudoalteromonas sp. CR1. The sequence goes on from NZ_JAHXRM010000010.1 coordinate 81,760, forward strand.
TTCCAAGTATGCTTGATAAAATTAAGCACTACGACGATGTATCGGCCTCGTGTGGCGTACATCCGCTCGATCAAAAAGACGCGCTTAACAAACAGCAATTAATTGATTTAGCATCACACAACAAAGTAGTCGCCATAGGCGAAACGGGGCTTGATTACTACTACGCAAAAGACACCCATGCCGTGCAGCAAGCCAGTTTTGTAGGCCACATTGACGTGGCTAACGAGCTACAAAAGCCGTTAATTATTCATACACGAGATGCCCGCGCCGACACTATAAACCTAATGCGCGAGCACAAAGCCGAAAACTGCGGCGGTGTACTGCACTGTTTTACAGAAGACTGGGACATGGCTAAAAAAGCCATCGATATGGGCTTTTATATTTCTATTTCAGGCATTGTAACGTTTAAAAATGCGGTAGAGCTTAAAGACGTGGTAAAACAAATTCCACTCGACCGACTACTAATAGAAACCGATTCGCCGTATTTAGCACCAGTCCCACACCGTGGGCAAACTAACCAACCCGCTTACGTGCAAGACGTAGCCTATTACATTAGCGAACTTAAAGGCATTAGTTTTAACGAGCTGGCAAAAGCCACCACCAATAACTTTTACTCGCTATTTAAATTAGCAGCTAAAGGCTAACCTTATGAGCACTCACGCGGCGCAACTTCCTATTTTACTTATGGGGCCAATGGTGCGCCGTGCTGAGCAAACAGGCGTGTGCATAGTGCTTGCAACGTCAAAACCCGCACAGTGCCAAATAAACATACTTAACACCCAAAGTGTGAGCGAGCAACAAACCATTGCATTGGGTGAGCGCTTGTTTTTGCAGTATGTGGTAATTAAACCTACCAACGCGCCTTTTGTGCTCGACACCTTACTGACGTATCAATTACTAATTGATGGCAAAGAGATTGATTTATCAGCATGGGCTTATAACAATCAATCAACCCCAGCATTTGTAATACCTAATACGCTAAACAGCATACTACATGGCTCGTGCCGTAACGCGCATCACCCCGCAAAAGACAGCCTAGTCACCGCAAGCCAATGGCAAAACACTCAGCGCAGCCAAAATAAGCCCGGTGCCCAACTACTGCTTTTAAGCGGCGACCAAGTTTACGCCGACGATGTAGCAGGGCCCATGTTAGTGGTGATTCATCAGCTTATTGAAAAGTTAGGTATTTATAAAGAACAACCCATGGCGCTGCCGCTACCAGAGCAGTTAAACGAGCAACTTTATAATCGACATCATTTTTTACCTAAAACGCCGTGGCAAAAACGTTCAAAGCTCGGTGTGGGTTATTGGCTTAAAAAAGACGAGCCGCATTTTTCAAGCGTTAAAGCCTTTAACCACCTTATTCATTTTGAAGAATACGTTGCTTTATACCTGCTTAATTTAAGTGCCGCTGCGTGGCAGTGTGTTGACTTACAAAACACACAATACACAGGGCAAAACCAAGAGCACCAACGTATTTTTAATGCCGAAAAGTCAGCGCTGCTTGGTTATTCAAAAGGGCTGAGTGAAGTAGAGCGGTTATTTGCTAATGTGTCGACGTTAATGATTTTTGACGATCACGACGTAACCGACGATTGGAACCTCACCGCAGGGTGGGAGCAAGCCATAAACCAAAACCCGAGCAGTAAACGCATCGTTAATAACGGCCTTATAAGTTACTGGCTGTTTCAAGGCATGGGTAACGACGCGCTGGCAAAAACAGGCGCGTTAATACCGCCATTTAAACAAAGCTTAAGTGCTAATAACGTATGGCAATTTAAAGCGTTTGATAAACCCTTAAACGAATTTAACCATTGGCATTACGAGCTAACCACAATACCCAAAGTTGTGGTGCTCGACACACGCACACATCGCTGGCGTAACGAAAGCAATTTTAACGAGCCCTCAGGCCTGCTTGATTGGGAGCGCCTTACCGAGCTTGAAGAAAGCCTACTAAGCCACGATAAAGTTATTATTGTGTCGCCAGCGCCGGTATTTGGAGTTAAATCAATAGAAGCCATTCAAGCGGCTTTTAATATATGCGGCCAACCACTTATGGTTGATGTAGAAAACTGGATGGCACACGAAGGCTCGGCTAAAAAACTACTCGACACATTTAGGCGCACCGACACACCAAACGAAACCCTTATTTTATCGGGCGATGTGCATTATTCGTTTTGTTTTTCGGTGCAAAAGCGTTTTGGCGATCACCCAAACCGTATATGGCAACTCACCGCAAGCGGGATTAAAAACGAATTCCCTCGTAAGCTAATAAATGTATTAGATAAACTCGACTCTATTTTATACGGCCCCAAAAGCCCGCTTAACTTTTTTACCAAACGCTGGCACATGGAAGTAGATAAACACCAAACCGTAGGCGAAGGCCAAAAGTATTTAGTAAGCGACTCAGCAATAAGCTTAATCACCTTACAGCAAGGAGATTTATCACAATACCAACTCATCCACGGCGACGGCCACACCACCGAATTCGACCTAGAACATAAATAAAGCACAGTATTTTAAATGTAGACGCAGTGCTTGCTCACGTTAAAAGCGTAGCTTCTTGTTATTTATAAACAAATATGACCACCGAGAACACAGAGTCGCTGGCGCTACACAGAGAAAACATAAGTAATTTGGTGATCACTTCTCGTTGTTTTCTCCTTTACTGCTCGGTGGTGACATAATCACTTAGCAATGTAAGGTATAGATTTACTGTAGGCGCCTTGCTTGCTGGCGCTTTAATTATAAATATGTAAAAGCGTTGCTTTTATACGCCAGCAAGCTGCGCGTCTACGGTTTAAAGTTTGACTTTATTTTGTAGACGTTGAGCTTGCTCACGTTAGAAGCGCAGCTTCTTGTTACTTATAAAAAATATGACCACCGAGAACACAGAGTCGCTGGCGCTACACAGAGTTAAAAAGATTGGTTTTGTTGCTTCTCCTTTACTTCTCGGTGGTGACATAATCACTTAGCAATGTACGGTGTTGATTTTACTGTAGGCGCCTTGCTTGCTGGCGCTTTAATTATGAATATGTAAAAGCGTTACTTTTATACGCCAGCAAGCTGCGCGTCTACGGTGTAAAGTTTGACTTTATTTTGTAGACGTAGAGCTTGCTCACGTTAGAAGCGTAGCTTCTTGTTACTTATAAAAAATATGACCACCGAGAACACAGAGTCGCTGGCGCTACACAGAGATAAACAAAGTTAAACCCAAAAAATATTTACCAGCATTAAATCACTTAGCAATGTACGGTGTAAAGTTTGAGTTGGTTTTGTAGACGTTGAGCTTGCTCACGTTAGAAGCGTAGCTTCTTGTTACTTATAAAAAATATGACCACAGAGCACACCGAGGCGCTGGCGCTACACAGAAAAAGCATTAGTAATGGTTAGTCACTTCTCTTTGACTTCTCCTTTACTTCTCGGTGGTGACATAATCACTTAGCAATGCAGGGTGTTTATTTAATTGCGAAGATATGGCTACTTACCAGAACAAAATATTTTGAAAACTAAAAACTACCTATTTAAAACTACGTACACGTTTAACAACTATTTTATTACTCAAAATTGCCAAACATAAAATAACCATAAACAGCATAGAGTTTGCACCAGCTTGGAGCGAATAATCTACCGACGAATGCAACAACATATCAATAATCGCAATAGCACAACCAAAAGCCACACCCTGAAACAACGCCGTTTTGCGCTTACGCATAGTAGCCACACACAACCACAAACAATACAAAATAAGCGCACCCAAAGTAGTCGTAGCAGGTATACCCAGCTCTACAGCAAATTGAATATAATCGTTATGGGCATTATCGTAATACCCCGAATACGGCTCCGACTGATACGCAGGAAACGCCGTATAAAACGTACCGCCGCCCGAGCCCAATAAAGGCTTATCTAAAATAAGCGGAATAGAATCGCGAACCACCTCATCGCGCGTTTCAGACGCAATACTGGTTTCGCTAATACGCTGCTTAACTTTTTCAACATCAAAAATAGCGCCAATAATGATTAAATCAATAATAAAAAAGCTCACTATTAATAACTTAAACGCCTTAGGTTTATTGTTATAAACAAACAGCGCCAAAAAGCTCACCACCATTAACGCAATAAAAAAGGCTGAGTTACCCATGCGGCTGCGGGTTAAAATAAGCGCCACAATTATAATTATTAACGAAATACGCAACACTATTTTAGAGCTTAAAAGTATTTCGGCCCAAGCTCTAAGAGTTTGTTTTAATGTGTTTTTACCTTTACCGTTATTGCGCTTTAACTCGCTTACCAATACACCTATACCCAAACATAAACACAGCGCCAAATAGTTAGCTAAAAAGTTAGAATACGTAAATGTACCAATGGCCCGGTCGGTATGTTTATATCCAAAAATAGGGCTAACTACATCGGGCGATAAATTTAAGTAACTAGCATAAAGTGCCTGAAAAACCCCAGCACATATAACCGCATAAATTAGTTTTTTAATACGCGCAGCACTATTACAGTAAATAAAAATAAGCCAGCAAAACAAAACCATAAAACTGGTTTTTAATAACATCTGCTTGGTTTGAAAAGGGTCAACGCTTACCGTAAACATTTGCACGGCGCACACCGCAATAACAACAACTAGTGCCGCAAACACAGGCCACGAAAACAAAGGGGGGTACAAAGATTGGTTATTATTTATAGCACCGTATATTAAGTGCGTTATAAACGTAGCGCTTATTAAAAGGCCCATAGCAAGTATGGCCCAAGGTCGGTAACTGCCTAAAGGTAAAGGGAGTAAAAATAAAATGCCACACAACAATACAAAAATTAAACGGTTCACTAATTTCCCTATAAACGCTTGTTACTAATACTTAACCTAAAAACTTATTTCTAACTACTACTATCTGTTTTTTACTAACTTTTGAAAACTTATAGCTAACCACTAATGTTTAATACATATTTACTTAACTGATATTTGTCTTCTAGCAACTCAAAACTTGTATATTTCGCATTATTGCATTATTGCATTATTGCATATTTGTGTAGTACACATAACAAAAAACGCAGCCAATAGGCTGCGTTTTTATAAAATTGCATAAACGATTAGTTTACTACTTCAGAAATACCGTCGTCGCCGCCATTACCGCCAGCACCCGGAGGTGTTGGTAAGCTAACAAATGCAGGCACACGTGAACGTGCATTTGGGTTAGCGTTGCTGTTTGGCGCAGCGTTATTACCTGGTGCATTTGGGTTACCAGCAGCCGTTGCTTCAGAAGCAGTCGTTGCATCAACACCAGCAGTTACAGCAGCTAATGTAAGCGTATCGCTATCAATACCAGCAGCACTCATTGCGCCTAGTACATCAGCAACTAACGGGCTATCTGCGCCTACAGCAGCAACTGCATCGTTAATTAACGCTTCTACGTCTTCAGCAGAACAATCACTACAAGCAGCTTCAATAGCAGCAAGTAAGTCTGCTTGAAGTTGCTCTGGCGAAGTATCTGCAGTCGCATTATTTAATACGCTAACAAGGCCAGCGCTGTCTGCTTGTGCATATACAGGTAATGTAACCGCTGCAGTGGCACCAGCAATTAAGCCAGCTAAAATTAGTTTTTTCATGTCTCGTCCCATGGTTGAGTGTCTAATTACAAAATTTTAGCGTATTAGGGCAAAAAGTAAACTCTTTATTTACGCCATTATTATTAGTTTTTACTATTTGCGAAGGTGGCATTATTAAATTGCCTTGTACGCCATCGCAACCTAGCTTTTCAAGTGCTTTTAAAGTCTCAGGTTTTTCAATTAAACAGGCTAAAACTTTAATACCAAAACCGTGGCAAATATTATTTACCGTTTGAATAAAAAATTGGCTTTGGGTGTTATCTAGTAAGTCTTGTATGTAGCTGCCGTCAATTTTTACAAATTCAATATCTAGGCCTTGTAAGTACCTAAACGACGTTAAGCTAGTGCCAAAGTGCTCTACACAAACATTAATACCAATATCTTTAATGGCATCTATATGTAAACTGGCTACATGCACATTATAAAGTAAGCTTATTTCGTGTAGCTCAAACAATAAGTTAGTTTTTAAAATAGGTTTAGTAGTCGCGTAAAGCGTAAGCCACTCTATAAAATCGGTAGAATATAACGCGGCTTTACTTAAATTAAGGGCAAACACATCTTTTGGGTATTGCTCTTTAACGTTTACAAAATTGCGTATTATTTTTTTGTCGAGCTCTTCGGTTAAATTAAGTTTTTCGGCCATAGCAAATAAGTGGCCGTTATTTACTTTTTCACCCTCGTGAATAAAGTGCGCAAACACCTCAAAATAGCACTGCTGGTGCTCTGAGTTGGCTTGCTTAACAGCCTGCACCGAAAAACTCACCTCGCCCGAATCAATAATCGACTGAATTAGCGCACGCCATTGTTTAACACTAAATAGGGTGTCTTTATCTACTTTATTAGTGGCTGCGGTTTCGCCAATGGTACAACCGGTATCAAGCGCCGAAAGCACACTCCCTAAGCTCGAGCCTTTTTCTACACTTACAAGCGACAAGTTTGCAAACCCGTTTACATGTAAGCTGTTTTTCTTCTGGCTAAAAGCATCGTTAATGTCTAGTTTGGTTTTATTTAAAAATGGTACATCAAACGGGGCCAGTGCTATAAACGTACTGCCATTAAGCTTAAAAAGTTTAGTGTTAGTTAACTCGCTTAATATATTTTGCAAAGTATTGCTTACATCGCAAACGTGTTCGTCACCGTCTTGGTAGCTAACGGTTTGGTTAATATTAGTAAGCGAAGGCAGGGTGATCATCATTGCGGTTATTGGCGCGTCTTCAGTTATTGTATCAACCACCGAGCTAAAATGGTTTTCAAACGAACGACGATTACCCAGCCCAGTAAGTGGGTCTATGTAAACTTCTTCGGTGAGGGTTTGGGTTTGTTTAGTTAACGAGTCAAACGTGCTTTGTAAATTAATAACCATATTGTTTATGGCCTTAGTTACTGTACGTAGCTCGCGTGCAACCGGTATTTGATCGTTTAATGTAAAGCGTTTACGCGTAACCAATTGCGCTTGGTGTTCTACGGCTTTTAGCGGCCTAAACACCGTGCCTAAAATTAAAAACGCAACAGCAAGCGAGCCCGCAAGTAATAAAAACGATCCGTAAAAGCTTCGTTTTGTGTGCTCCCAAAGCGTTAAGTACGACTGCCCAGCATGGCTAGTTACTTCAAGTGTACCTGCCATAACCCAGCCATTATTGAGCTCGCTGCTCATAGTGGGGGCGTTAAGCTCTACCGCATTTATAAACCAGCCAGGTACCGACTCAACCCGTTTAGGGTTAGTAAGCTCAAACACAACATTGCTTTGCATGTCGGTAAATTTAATTTGCTTATAATAGCCACTATCAAAAATAGCCGTGGCCATGGTTTGGGCAATCATTAAGCTTTCGTCGTCAAGGTAGGGCGAAATAGAAAGCCCCAAACTGGTTGCGGTGTCTTGCGCGTGGCTGCCCATTTGGGTTTGCAAATAGTGGCGGGTGGTTTGTACGTCGGTAACTACACGTACAAAAAACGAAATAACCGAAATTAAAATAATTAACCCGTACACTTGGGTTTTTAAACTAAGTCCATTTTTAAAAAGTCGATACATAACTACTAGTTCCTTTAATGTTACTGTTGGTGGGCGCAAGCTCACCGTGTTCTATGCGTTGCAGCATGGTGTTCCAGGCCGACACACCACGGCTATTTTTTACTTTATTACCCAACCCTTTAGCCTTAGCTAGCCATAAACCTTGGCCGTTAAAGCTGTATATAGGTTTTAAATCGGGCCGTTTATTAGCGGGTAAAAGTTTAGTATTAAAATTACCTAACACAAGCGGTATTTGGTTAGGCTCTTCAAAATAAATTAATACCATGTGCGGCTGGTTTACTGTTTTTTGCCTTACATACATTAACCGTATTTTATCTTCCGGTATGCCTAGTGCAATTAGCGTAAAGTATTTGGCTATTACGTAGTCTTCACAGTCGCCCATACCAACGCCTAAGCTTTCAAGCGGGGTGGCCCAGTAATCTTTTTTTTGCCACAGGTCGTCGTCGGTTTGGTATTGTATGTGTTTATTAAAAAAGTCGTTAACTAGGTGTATTTGCTGCCACTCGCTTTTACCTTGGCTGCTATCTATAAAGCTAAGCCAATTTTTAATGCGGGTGTAGCCCTCGTCGCCATAATGTTGTTGTGCACGGTTTAGTATATCGCTGTTACGCAAATGCATCAGTGCATCTTGCGCGTACACAAAAAACGACATAACAATTAAAATGCAAACACTTAAGCGCACATACGATCCTTTAGTTAATAATCCCTAATAAACAGCATGGCCAAGTATAGTATTATTACAACAAAAAAGGTAGATAAGTAAAAAGTGCTACACAGCACTAAAGTAGGGCGTTTGGTGGTTATTTTGGTGCAACATAAATTTAACAAAAAAACAATATAAAAGGATGCGTTTATAGTTGAGTACATTATTGTGTTGTGTATAATAATAACCTCACACGGTATGTGAGGTACGTTAAAAGGACTTAAGCCTAACTTTGCTTGTCCTTTTTTGTGTTTTTATAAATAATCAAAAAATAAAAAAGGAATTAAAGTGAAAGTTTTAAAAGCAGTACTCCCCGTTGCAGGTTTAGGCACACGTATGTTGCCAGCCACAAAAGCCATACCAAAAGAAATGCTCCCTCTGGTAGACAAACCTTTAATTCAATACGTAGTTAACGAAGCCGTAGCCGCAGGCATAAAAGAAATAGTACTGGTTACACACGCCTCTAAAAACTCTATCGAAAACCATTTTGACACCAGCTTTGAGCTAGAAGCCACGCTAGAGGCACGCGTAAAACGCAGCCTACTAGACGAGGTTCGCTCAATAGTACCAAAAGACGTAACGGTTATTTCGGTTCGCCAATCGGCGCCGTTAGGTTTAGGCCATGCAGTACTTGCGGCTAAACCCATAGTAGGCAACAACCCATTTGCCGTAATGCTACCCGACGTAATAATTGACAAATACAAGTCAAATCCAAAAACCGATAACTTAAGTCAAATGATCGATCGGTTTGACCAAACAAGCCATAACCAAGTAATGGTAGAGCCTGTACCGCAAGCGCAAGTACACCAATACGGCGTGGTAGACTTGGCCGGTAAAAAAATAAGCGCAGGCGAAAACGCCACCATTAAAAACATGGTCGAAAAACCAAATAACGATGAAGCCCCAAGCAACCTAGCTATAACAGGCCGCTATGTTGTATCACCTATTATTTGGGATTTGCTTGAGTACACACCACCTGGCGCTGGCGGCGAAATACAACTTACCGATGCATTGCTACAACTACGCCACCTCGAAACGCTCGAAGCTTACCACCTAACCGGTAAGTCGCACGATTGTGGCTCAAAACTTGGTTATATGCTTGCAAATGTTGAATATGCAATGCAGTCAAGCGATATGGGTGAAGAGTTTACAAAACAAGTTAAAGAGCTAATAGCTTAAAATTAAAGAAACTTTATTTAGGCATAACTACTTATAATTTGTGCCAAGGAATTCATAATGAAATATTTAGTAACTGGTGCAGCCGGTTTTATAGGTAATTTTGTTGCAGAACGCTTATGCATAGAAGGGCATGACGTTATAGGCTTAGATAATTTGAATGATTATTACGACCCTAATTTAAAATTAGCTCGATTAAAAAGAATTAAGCATTTAACTAACTTTACTTTTGTAAAAATGGATTTAGCTGATCGAGATGGTATTGCTCAATTATTTGCTACCGAAAAGTTTGATCGCGTAATTCATTTAGCAGCTCAAGCTGGTGTTAGGTATTCAATCGAAAACCCAATGGCCTATATTGATTCTAATATGGTTGGTATGGCAACTATTTTAGAGGGTTGCCGTCATAACAAAGTTAAGCACCTAGTGTATGCATCATCTAGCTCTGTTTACGGTGCAAATACTAAAATTCCATTTTCAGAAGAGGATAGGGTTGATCACCCTGTATCGCTTTATGCAGCAACAAAAAAATCAAATGAATTAATGGCACATACTTACAGCCATTTATATTCGTTACCAACCACAGGGCTGCGCTTTTTTACTGTGTATGGCCCGTGGGGTAGGCCAGATATGGCACCGTATTTATTTACCGACGCCATTGCTAACGATAGGCCAATTAAAGTATTCAACAACGGTAAAATGCAGCGCGACTTCACTTATATAGACGATATAGTTGAAGGTATTGTACGAATACAAGATGTAATACCAGCAGCAAATCAGCAAGCTCAAACAGAGGGCTCTCCTTTTTATAAACTTTATAATATTGGCAATAACCAACCAGTTGAGCTAGAAATTTTCATAAATTGCATTGAGAATGCATTAGAAAAAAAAGCGGATAAACAATATTTACCCATGCAGGATGGTGATGTAGTTAGAACCTTTGCCGATGTTAGTGGTTTAGAAGGTGAGATTGGCTTTAAACCAAATACAGATTTGCAATTGGGAATTAATAGTTTTGTAAAGTGGTTTAAAAAATATAACAAGAGCTCTTAATTGAAATGAATATTAGAATAGCTAAACATTTTACCTACGCAGATGCTTTGGATAAAAGATTATTTTCTTTCATAAATTTAGCTTCAATAGAAGAGCTATTTAAATCAGGTCAAGACTCTCCACTGATTTATTTTTGTGATGGTATTTTAATGTCAAAGATATTAAGTGTTTTTACAAAAGAAAAAATTGAAAGAGTGAGTTTTGATTTTTCATCTATAGCAAATGAAGTATTTACATTTTGTGAACTAAACAAGAAAAAAGTCTATTTTGTTGGAGCTAAAAATTCTGAGTTAGTTAACTTTATCTCTAAAATAAAGCTTCGTTATCCGAATTTAAAAATAGTTGGCTATTATAATGGGTATTTTGAAGAGTCTAATATATGTCATCTAAAAAATGACATTATATCTCAAGAAACTGATTATCTAATTGTTGGATTAGGTGCTGGAAAGCAAGAAAAGTTTATACTAGAGTTTAAGGATGAAATGTATCCTTTACTTGCATTTTCTTGTGGTGGTTTCATTAGACAGGAATCTAATAGTTCTAAAACATATTATCCTAAATTGATAGATAAATTTAATCTCCGTGCTTTTTATAGAATGTATAAAGAACCGCATACTATAAAACGTTATATTATTAGTTACCCAACTAATTTGTTAAGGCTTATTTATCTCATTAAAACAAAAAAAATAAAATTTGAAGTAGTGTAAACGAATTATGAAAAAAGAAATAATAATTGTCATGCATGATTTTCGAGGCGGTGGTGCTGAAAGGGTAGCTGTAACTTTAGCAAATTCATTAAGTGACCTTGGTAATAATGTTACTTTAGTTTTTTTGGAGGCTAAAGGCCCCTTTTTAAGTGAGATTTCTTCTGAAATTAGTTTGAGGGAGTTAAAAAGCAAAAGAATAGCTACATCAATAATAGAGCTCAGTAAAATTTTCAAAGTAGCTAAGCCAGACCTAATTATTAGTCATATGACTCATGTTAATGTTGCAACAGCAATGGCTACATTAATTAGTAATACAAGAGATAAGCTTACGATAGTTGAACATAGTCAAATGCAAAGTAATTATTTAAATAAGAAGTCTTTGTATCAAAAATTAATTTATCTTTCAACAAAAGTGCTATATCGGATTCCTAACCAGAGAGTTGGGGTTTCAGGGGGCGTTTGTCGGGCAATGTCTGATTTTACAGGTTTAGATATAAGGCTTTTTACTTCTATTTATAACCCAGTTATAACTGAGAAATTGTTAACAGTTAAGTACAATAAAGAACTACGACATGAGATATGTAAATCAGATTATTTATTTGTTTTTGTTGGTCGGTTGATCAAATCCAAAAGAGTTGGGGATTTCATTAATGCTATTAATTTAGCTTCTTCAGAGATTAGTTGTGAAGCAATTATTTTAGGTGATGGGCCTGAAAAATATGAGTTAGAAGAATTAGCTAAATCACTTGGGATGGATAAAAAAATACATTTTTTGGGATTTAAAGAAAACCCACATGATTATATAAAAATTGCAGATGCATTAGTTCTTACATCTGAATGGGAAGGTTTGCCTACAGTTTTGATCGAAGCATTGGCCTTAGGTACTCAGGTAATATCTTCCGATTGTAAAAGTGGGCCTTCAGAAATATTATCAGGGGGAGTTTACGGTTCACTATACCCTGTTGGCGATGTCAACACACTTTCTGAGTTGATAGTTAATTCTATTTCATTGAAACCTATAAGTTGTGAACAGCATCTAAACCAATTTACAACAGTTACAGCAGCATACAAGTATTTAGGGGTTAAATGATATATTTACTTATAACTCATAACGATAGAGGTGGAGCACAGAATGCTCAAATTAAATTAGCTAAAACTCTCCGGGAGCAAGGCGAGTCTGTGAAATTAATTTGCCTATATGGTAAAATTAATGGTTTAAATGATTATGAAATTATAGGGGGTACATATGAAAGAATAAGTATCTTAAATTATTTTCATTCTATTTTCAGCCTTGCTAAATATATTATTAAAAATGATATTGATATAATTATATCGTTTCTACCATTAGCAAATATATTAAATGGCTTACTAGGTAGGCTTTTAGGAGTCAATAAAATAATTGTCTCTCATAGAAACCCAGTTTGGACTTATAGCTTACCTATGAGAATAATTGATAGGTTTTTAGGGGGGGTAGGTTTTTATGACTATGTAGTATCCAACTCCATTTCGGTTCAAAAATCATATTTACAATACAGTCTAAATTATGTCAAAAATAGTATTGTTATTAATAACTCTGTAAAAACAGCTAAGGAAGAGTTAAATAAAGAACAGGTTTTTTTAAAATATAATATAGATAGTGAAAATAAATTACTTGTCGCAATTGGGCGATTAACTCACCAGAAACGGTTCGATCTATTAATCGAAATGATGTCTTTTGTCGATAATGCAGACTTAGTTATTGGTGGTTCTGGAGAAGATGAAGGTTTGCTTCAGTCACTAGCTAAAAAAAACCCGCATATTCACTTTTTAGGTCATTTGGATCAACCTGAAGTAATTAACTTAATGACTGCAAGTGATGTCTATCTTCAACCTAGTGAATTTGAAGGCCAAAGTAATTCTTTATTAGAAGCTTTATCTTGCGGTTGTACTATTGTATCAAGTTCAATCGAAGCCCAAACAGAAGTTTTAATCGATGGTAATGAGTATAGCGGATTAATAGTTGATAATTTTGAGGTTTCTTGCTGGGCTAAAGCTGTAAATGAATTACTTGATAACGATCAGCTCAGAACTGAGTTGTCCCAATTTGCTAAAATGAATGCAGAAAATTATACATTAGAAAAAACTGCAAAAAAATATATGAAATTAATTAAAAATGATATTAAAAAAGAAGCAACTAAATAGCACTCTATTTATAATAGGTTTTCTAACGATTCTATTATTATCTGGAGGTCTTCAGTATTTATTTGCTATCCTAGGAGGTAGCGATAGCCGTTCATCAGGTAATATTTACTTTCAATTTTTAGCTTTGACATTGTATGGTTTTCATTTAATTATTTTGTTTTATTTTTATTCTCATAAAATAAAACTCCATATCATAAATAATTTATCTTTTTTTATATTGTTATTATTTATAATGATATCATTTACGTGGTCAATAGATCCGAGCTTAACATTTAGAAGGTGCATTGCGTTATTGCTGTCATCGTGTTTTATCAGTTATCTAGTTATCAGTTATGAATATAAAAAAATAATTAAGTCTTTTTTTATTGTAGGACTATTTGTGACGTTAAGTGGATACATAGCTATATTAATACCAGGTGTCGGTGTCGATAGCAGCAATTTACAATACCCAAATGCGTGGAGGGGATTTACTGGTAATAAAACAGATTTTGGGAGGTTTGTAGCAATTTTTCTTATATTGGCTTATTTTTTGTTTGACACTAAGAATATAAACAAAAAATTATTTATTTTTTCAATACTTGCTGCTGTCCCTGCATTGCTCCTTAGTGAGGCATCAACGCCTTTGGCTTTACTTTTCTTCCTTCTTCTCAGTCAGTCATTTATAAAACTAATTTTTTTTGGATCGTTAAACAATAAATTTTTTATAAAGTCTATCTATAGGATCGTGTTTCTTCTAATACTTCTCCCTTTAATAATTTTCCTAATTTATAATGCTTATTTTTTTGCGATTGATGTATTAGGTAAAGACCCAACTTTGACAGGTAGAACTAAAATTTGGGGATATGCACTCATGAAAGCCGATTCAAACTTCTGGTTTGGAACAGGTTATAGAACATTTTGGATCGATTCACATACAGCTGATTATTCAATATTTAATCCTTATTGGGGGGAGCAAATTATGAATAATGGCCATAATGGTTTTATAGATGTCTACCTTGAAACTGGTATGGTTGGCTTCATCCTATATCTAGTATTTTTGTTGTCTTTTATTACAAGAACTTTTATAAATAGAGCTATAATAACCAAAACAGCATTTCATTCTAAGCTTCTTTTATTAAATCTATTCATTTTTTACATTGGCTATTCAATTACAGAGCAAGTCACTTTCGAGCAGTCTGATTATTTTTGGATGTTGCTTACTTTTTGTTTTCTCAAAACAAAAGAAGTGAAATAAATCTATGAATAAATTATTAAGAAACGTAGGTTCATCTTTTGTTATAAAAGTATTCGGTGGGCTAATTGTATTCCCAATGAGTGTTTTATTGGCAAGAAATTTAACAGTAGAAGATTTTGGAAAATACAGCTTCGCTTTATCAATTATTGGAATTATGAACTATCTTGCTTGCCTAGGTCAGGATCAAGCGTTAGTCAAAAATTCAAATATATTTACAAATAAAAAACCATCTGAAGTATATCAGGTAATGTATGCTGTCATTATCACTTTATTAATGTCTATAGTATTGCTCATTTTATATTATTTATGCTCCTCTTTTAATTTAGTTCCAGTAGTTTACTTAGATGTACTTAACTACGTATTCTTTTTATTACCTTTCTTTGTAATGAGAAGAGTATATGTTGCAGCATTAAGATGTCGTGGTATGCCTATAAAGGCAATAATACCTGAATCTGTTGTATACCCGCTTGTTTTAATTTTTTTGATTTTTATAGCGTTATCTTTTTTTGATACTTTTGAAGCTGAAACAGTAATGTTTTTTGTTTTAATATCTTATATTACAAGTTTTATATTCATAGTGTTTTTTTATTATCAAAGTGAATTGCAAATACCTAATTTACGTTCATTTTATTCTTTTTACGAGTTTAAGCGAGTCCTACTTATAGGTGTGCCGTTTTGTTTGTTGTCACTCACGGAGGGTATAAGTATGTTTGCAGATAAAATTTTTGTAGGATTACTTATTTCTGAGAAAGAGTTAGCATATTATCAAGTTGCGTCACGACTGACTGAATTTGCGTTGTTTTTCGAGTCGGCATTTCTATTGGTTTTTTTACCATTAATTTCAAAAGCATATTCGATTAATAGGTCAAAGTTTGAAAAACTAATATTTGTTCAAACTATATCTTTATTCCTTTATTGTTCGACATTTTTTTTAGTGATGTATTTTTGGGGTAATGAATTACTTAATATTTTTGGTGGTTCTTATGTTTCAGCCCTAAATAGCTTACTAATATTAATGTTTGGATACTTAATAGCTTCTTTTTTTGGGCAATCTACTTATATTTGTACTGTAACTAATTTAGAGAAGCAAGCAATTGTAATTATGTGTTTTTCTGTATTAATAAATATAATTTTATTATATATCCTAATACCTAATTACGGGCTGGAAGGTGCGGCTCTATCAAAGTCTATTACTGAAATTATTAAAAAAGCGTTAGCGTCATATTTATTATATTATAAAATAAAATGTAACAGTACAGTGCTTAACTTTAAAGTAATAATATATTTAATTAGGAGGGTAAGTGAAAGAAAGGATTGATTACATAGATGGCTTGCGAGGTTTAGCTATTATCCTTGTTATTTTATATCATGCATTTGCAAGATGGCCTGAGTTAGTCCCTTATGGTGGTGCATATTCGGAATATGCATTAGTAAAGCATGGTTGGCTTGGTGTTGAATTATTTTTCATTATCTCTGGATTTGTAATATTGCTAACTTTAGAAAGGTCTAAATCTTTTAGCCAATTTCTGTTTAAAAGGTTTATCCGACTATTTCCTGCTATGTTTATTTGTACTATTATAATTTATATTACTCTACCATTTTTTAATGAAAGGCCGCTAGGTGAAGCGAATCTATTTAGCATATTACCAGGGTTAACCTTTATAGAGCCAAGATGGTGGGAATTTATTTTGGGTTTTGAAATAAAACCTCTAGAGGGCTCTTTTTGGACATTATACGTTGAGGTCAAATTTTATTTAATATCTGGTTTATTATTTTTTGCTTTTAGTAGAAACACGATGATATTGACTTTATCATTTTTATTTTTATTACAAGGCATATCCTCATATTTTTTAGAAAACACCTTCGTTTTTTTTGTTAATAGGCTCCTTAATTTATTTTCAATCTCATATTTTGGCTGGTTTTCTGCAGGTGCTGCCTTTTATGTTTATTTTTCTGAAAAAAATAAAAAATTTTTAATCCTTGGTTTTACGATTTCTTTTATTAGTTTGCTGCTTATCGAAAACTTATCACTGAATTTGTTTTTTTATGCCTTAATTATAGTTGGTTTTTTCAAAGTCGCGCTTTTATCTTCATTTGTCAGGCAAGCTCTCTCAAATAAAATATTACTAATAATCGGCAGTATTAGCTATCCACTGTATTTACTACATGAAAATATAATGATTTCTTTAATAATCAAGCAAGGCAAGATATTTGGGGATTTATACCCATTAAGCTATATGTTGCTCCCGATTGTTTTTCTAGTGCCTTTATCTTATTTTATAGCTAGATATTTTGAGCCTTCTTTTCGAGAGCTCATATTAAAATTTATTTCTTTGAAATAAAATGAGTGATCTTAAAATGTAATATTTTACTTGTTATTAAACTCTGTAATGCATTTATTAAATGTTAATGGTTTCTATTTGTTTGTTCCTACACAAAACATATAATTAACTTAACTTAGCATTTATTGAGATACTTATGTTTTTTCTGCTTTCGCGTATTTATCACCCATAACAATTCCTTACTCTAAATGGTAAACATCAGTTGTAGTCGCACACTATTACGCGCTTAAAGGGTTTAAATCATGCTGGGCTGATGTTAATTTGTAACGAAGAGTACCACTTTATTGCTGCAGAGCAAGTTACGCAATTAAACATTGAGCATTCGGGGATCTTTTTAGAGCCTAGAGTGTAATACTGTATATGCTATTGCGTTAGCCGCATTTAAAGCCGTTGAAAACAAACAAGACTTATTGTTACTTGCACTTGGTGCCGACCATGTTATTGGAAATACAACTGCATTTCAGCAAAGTGCAAACCAAACAGCCACGCTTGCACAGCAAGGCAAATTAGTTACTTTTGGTATTGTGGGCAACAAGCCCGGAACCGGCTTCGGCTATATTAAACGTGGCGAGCAATACCGAGCAGGTTTTGCGGTTGACCGTTTTGTTGAAAAGCCCGATTTAGCTACCGCAAATACTTACATTGAAAGTGGTGACTATTAATCGAACAACGGCATGTTTTTATTTAAAGCAAGCCGTTATTTACAAGAACTAAAAGCCTTTAGACCCGATATTTACAGCGCGTGTGAAGCCGCAATGCAAGTACAAAACGATGATTTAGATTTTGTTCGGGTACACAAAGCAGCGTTTGAGCAATGTCCCGATGAGTCGATTAATTACGCGGTAATGGAGCACACAAAAGATGCCGTTGTAGTACCTATGGATGCAGGTTGGAACGACGTAGGTGGCTTTGAAGCATTATGGGAAGTATCTCAACAAGACGAAAATGGCAATGCCTTTAAAGGCGATGTAAAAGCGGTTGATACTAAAAACACCTTAGTATTTGGTGAAGATAAACTGGTTGCTACTGTAGGTGTTGAAAACCTTGTTATTGTTAACACTAAAGATGCGGTATTAGTTGCCCATAAAAACGAGTCGCAAAAAGTAAAAGCCATTGTGCAGCAGCTTAAAAATGAACAGCGCGGTGAGGTTACATTTCATCGTGAAGTATACCGCCCATGGGGTAAATACGACTCGGTTGATTGTGGTGAGCGCTTTCAGGTTAAGCGTATTACGGTTAAACCAGGCGCTAAATTGTCGGTACAAATGCACCACCACCGTGCTGAACATTGGATTGTGGTTTCGGGTACTGCCAAAGTACATTTAGACGGGCAAGAGCAATACTTAACCGAAAACGAGTCGGTTTATATTCCCATAACGGCTGTGCATGCACTCGAAAACCCAGGCAAAGTAGACCTAGAGCTAATAGAGGTTCAGTCGGGTTCTTACCTAGGTGAAGACGACATTGTTCGTTTTGAAGATCGTTACGGTCGATCTTAATAAAAATAATAAATTGCTATATTAGAGGGCACTATGGATAGTTCGGTTATTATTGAACAAAGCGGTATTGAGTTTGGCACGTCGGGCGCACGTGGCTTAGTTACCAACTTTACTGATGAGGTATGTTTTGCTTTTACGTTGGCTTTTTTAAGCACGCAAAAAAATGTAAAGCGCATAGCTATTGCTATTGATAATCGCCCTAGTAGCCCTGCTATGGCGCAAGCGTGTATTAGTGCGGCTAAATCGGTGGGTGTTGAGGTTGACTATTTTGGTGTTATACCTACACCAGCACTTGCCTATACTGCACAAATTGCACAGGTACCTGCCATTATGGTTACCGGTAGCCATATACCGTTTGACCGTAATGGATTAAAGTTTTACACAAACACCGGTGAAATAACTAAGCAAGATGAAATAGCAATAATGAGTGAAACCGTAGCTGTTGAAAATATAGCTGTTTTACCTTTGCCTAATACCGATACCCGCGCATTCGATTTATACATAAAACGTTACTTAGATGTTTATGCCAGTGATTTATTAAAAAATAAAAAAATTGGTATTTTTCAGCATTCAAGCGCTGGCAGAGACTTATACCCCGTTTTATTTAAAGCATTTGGCGCCGACGTTGTATGCTTAGGTTATAGCGATGAATTTGTACCCATAGACACCGAAGCTGTAGCCGATGCCGACCGTGTACAGGCCCGAAAGTGGGCAAGTGAACATAAGTTAGATGCAGTTTTTTCGACCGATGGTGATGGCGATAGGCCATTATTAGCCGACGAAAACGGCGACTACTTTACTGGCGATGCTTTATGTTTATTGGCAGCTAAAAGCTTAAACATAGAGGCTTTGGGCATTCCTGTAAGTTGTACCAGTTCGGTAGAGTTAACAGGCTTTTTTAATACTGTAAAACGCACAAAAATAGGTTCGCCTTATGTAATTGAGGCATTTGCTGGGTTACTGAATAACTATGCGGCTGTGGCAGGGTTTGAAGCCAATGGCGGTTTTTTATTAGCTAGTACGATTTTAATTAACAATAAGCCATTAATTAGCTTACCAACACGTGATGCGGTATTACCTGTTTTGGCAACTTTAACATTAGCTAACGGAGCTAATTTATCGGCCTTAAATAACTTACTGCCAGAGCGTTTTAATTACAGCGACCGTTTAAAAAATATTACTAAAGCACAATCGGGTCCATTAATTGAGTTAGGTGTAAATACCCCAAGCAAACTGCTTAATGCGTTAAACTTAAACGAGTTTACCGTAAAGCATGCCGATACAACTGATGGCGTAAGGTTAACTTTAACCAATGACGATATTATACATTTACGTCCTTCGGGCAATGCGCCTGAGTTACGTTGTTACACCGAAAGTAATAGTGCAAATAATGCAAAACAATTAGCGTTAAATGTGCTTAGTAAGGTAAAAAGTTATGTAACACACGTAGTTGCTTAATTTAGCTTAATTATAATGTTATTTTTAATATAAATAAGAATATTAATTTGCTATTAATAAATTAATATTCTTTGTTTGTTTTTGTTAATTAATTTAACAGGTTAAAAGGGTGTACTATTTTTAATGCTAATTAACTAGGTGTTAAGGCTTATATTTATTGAATATAACTGCTTAATGATCTATATTAACGTTAGCTTAATAGTTACATAAAAATACAAAACTAGAGGGACTTTAGTGTGGTTACTTCAAGGACGTTTAAGCCTTCGGGCTCTTCTGATGCAAACTTTTATCGTTTGTTCGATTTGCTATGCCTGTTTTTAGCGTTTCAGCTTTCTTCCCTTATTTATTCATTTACCTTTAATACTGCCTACTTGGTTGCGGTGCTTTTTGTTGCTGTTGCTTATATGTACTGCGCCGAAATGTTTTCGGCTTATCGCTCGTGGCGAGCAGGTAAGTTTAGAAACATGGTGTTGTGTGCGTGGGGCTCGTTAACCATTGCATTTTTATGCCTATTTGTAATTTCGTTTATGTTTAAATTTACCGAAACCTATTCGCGGATTGGTTTAGGTGTATGGTTTTTTTGTAGCATGCTGTTTTTATATACCTGGCGCTTAACCGTGTTTTTATATAAACGTAACCGCCGTAAGCTAGGTATGAACTTGCGCAATGTAGCTATTGTAGGCGCCACCGAAAGCGGCGCATATTTATTTACCGAAATAGATAATAACGACGAGCTAGGCTTTAAATTTAAAGGCTTTTATGACGACCGTAAGCCAGAGCGTTTAAGTGATAAATTGGCTATTGATAGTGTTGAAGGCAGTATACAAACGGCTGTTGATGCAGCTAAAGCAGGCGAGATCGATATACTGTATATTGCACTGCCATTAAAAGCCGAAAAGCGCATTGCCGATATTTTAAAGCAACTGGGCGACACCACGGTAGATGTACACATAATACCCGATTTTTTACTGTCGAACTTAATACATGCGCGTATAGAACATGTTGGTGAAGTAGACACGCTAAGCGTGTTTGAGTCGCCTTTTATAGGTGCGCACGAATTTATTAAACGCACTGAAGACATAATAGTAGCCAGCCTTATTTTATTACTTATTTCACCCCTTTTAGTTGTTATTGCTGCGGCTGTAAAAATAACGTCAAAAGGGCCTGTTATATTTAAACAGGACCGCTACGGGCTTGATGGTAAAAAAATTAAGGTATGGAAATTCCGCTCTATGAGCGTGACCGAAAATAGCCATATTGTTACACAAGCTACTAAAAACGACGCACGTGTAACACCTTTAGGTGGTTTTTTACGCCGCACCAGTTTAGACGAGTTACCCCAGTTTATAAATGTATTAAAAGGCGATATGTCGATTGTTGGGCCGCGCCCGCATGCGGTAGCCCATAACGAGGAATACCGTAAAAAGGTCGACTTTTATATGTTTAGGCATAAAGCAAAACCAGGTATTACAGGCTGGGCACAAATTAATGGGTGGCGGGGCGAAACCGACACCTTAAACAAAATGACCAAACGTGTAGAGTACGATTTACATTACATTAAGCACTGGTCGTTATGGTTTGATATAAAAATTATTTTTTTAACAATATTTAAGGGATTTAAAAATGCAAACGCTTACTAACCCCGTTAAAGGTTTACTATTAGTTGCAGGTATGGGAGTAGCAACTCCCGCAATGGCAGAGCTAAACCCTGGCAGTGTTATGACTAAAGATGGCGCACAAATTACGCCAACTTTAACAACTGGTATTAGCAGTAACGATAACTTTTTTAGTACCCCAACCGACGAAGAGTCGCGTTTAATTTGGACTATAGCGCCAAATGTTGATGCACTAATAGAAGACGGCGTTAACTACTACAACTTTAATGTTGCAACCAGCACAAGTTTGCATAATAAAGACAGCGCCGATAACTTTACCCAAGTTAATTTAAGCGCTGCAACCCATAACGAGTTTACGAGTAAACACAGGCTTGACTTTAATGCCACCGCCGATTGGTTGTTTGAACCACGTGGTAGCGGTTTAACCGAAGGCCTAGGCGATGCAGTAAACGAATTAGTTGAATACCAACAACAAAGCTTAAATGGCCGCTACGAATTTGGCGCCGAAAGCTCAAAAGCGCAAGTGGCTTTAATGGGGGGCTTTTTTAATAAAAAATACCAAAACTTTAGAGCTATTTCGCAATTTCGTGATTACGACCGAACAACACTTGGTATTGTTGGTTACTACAATACCCAAGCCGCTACGCGTACCTTTTTAGAGTTAAAGCAAGAAGACTATCGTTACGATGTAATTGACGCTAATGGTTTAAGCCGTGACTCAGACGATGTTAGAGTATTGTTTGGTATGGAGTGGGATGCAACTGCACTTACATCGGGCTCGGTTAAATTAGGTTACCAAAAAAAGGATTTTGCCGCAGAGCAGCGTGAAAACTTTAGCGGGCTTAGCTGGGAGGCGGGTGTTACGTGGCAACCACTTAGCTACTCGTTTGTTGACTTTAGCACTAGCCGCGCCGCAAAAGACCCGCTAGTAGAAGGCGATTACATTCGTGAAAGTGTATACCGTGCAACCTGGACACACGATTGGAACGACCAACTTAGTACCAGTGCTGGCTTGTCGTACACCGACGAAAAATACGTAGGCGAAATTGGCCGTAAAGACAAAACAAGTAATGCTAACTTTGCTGTAAGTTATACCACAAATAGTTTTGGTATGGTTTCGACTTATGTTGACTTTATAGATAAAGATTCAACGCAAGACGCGCTAAAGTTTGACCGTATGGTTGTAGGTATTAACTTTACATTTGCACTAAAGGCTAATTAATGAAATTTGGTATTTTTATTACTGGTTTATTTATAAATTTAGTAATGGGTAATCTTGCGCATGCCGCGCAAGATTACGTTTTAGGTGCGGGCGATAAGGTTGAAATAAAAGTTTTTGGCCAGCCCGACCTAGAGGTGACTGCACTTTTAGGTAACAGCGGTGAAGTAAGTTACCCGTTTTTAGGTAAAATTAAATTGGCTGGTTTAAGTACCACGCAAGTTGAAAACCTAATTACCCAAGGTTTAAAGCCCGACTACCTAGTAAACCCAAATGTGTATGCACAAGTTATTGAATACCGCCCATTTTATATACATGGTGAGGTAAAAAGCCCTGGCGCATACCCGTACCAACCCGCAATGACAGTAAACCAAGCAGTGGCACTTGCCGGTGGTTTAACCGAGCGGGCATCGCTTGATAAAATATACATATTTAAAGAGCAAACTAAGCAGCAGCAACAAAAAGGTAATTTAAACAGCCAGATTGCAGCGGGCGATACAATAAAAATAGAACAGCGCTTGTTTTAAGCAATTGTTAGGGCAGTAATAAATGAACCAAATACACGAAAACCCACAAAGCGAAGAAGTAATAGATTTAAGCGCTTATTTAAATGTTATTAAACGAAATAAATGGCGTATTTTAAGCTTTGCATTAGTAGTTACGCTGCTAACTATTATGGTAACGTTAACGCTAATACCGCGTTATACCGCAACCGCTACATTACTTATTGAGGCCGAGCAAAGCAAAGCAGTAAGCTTTGATGAAGTTTACGGGCTCGACTCATCTAAAAAAGAATACTACCTTACCCAGTTTGAAGTTATTAAGTCTGACAGTATTGCCCGTGAGGTAATTACTAAGCTTGATTTAAAAGCGCATACCGATTTTATCCCTAAGCCCTCTTTTATTGGTGAGGCCACTGGTTTTATAAAAGGGTTATTTCCCTTTTTAAATAAAGCCGAAAAGCTACAACTTACAGAGCAAGAGCAACAAGATTTACAAATGCTTGGCTTGCTTGAGGCATTTAAAAGTAGATTAACTGTTTCGCCGATTCGTAAAACACAACTAGTGAAAGTCAGTTTTGAGTCGAGCGACCCAAAGCTCGCTGCTTTAGTGGCAAATACTGTGGGCGAGGTTTACATAGAAAGCCAAATGCGCGCCAAAATGGGCATTACTCAGCAAGCGTCTAGCTGGTTAAATACGCGTTTATTTCAGTTGCGTGTGCAACTTGACGACTCGGAAGAAAAACTACAAGCCTACCGTGAAGCGCAAAAGCTGGTTGATATTGAAGGTATTGCAGGTTTAGTGACTCAAGAGCTTGAGCAAACATCGCAGCAATTAGTGACCGCCCGTACCGAAAAAAACAACCTGCAAAGTATTAACCGTGTAATAAGCGAATACGGTAATAATAACTTAGAGCTTTTAGGTAGCATGCCTGAAATTACATCGCACAAAGTGGTGCAAGACGTAAAACGCGAAGTTATTTTAGTTGAGCGTAAAGTAAGTGAACTTAGCGAGGTTTACGGCCCTAAGCACCCTAAAATAATATCGGCAAAGGCTGAGCTGGCTACCGTTAAAAGCAACTTAAATAAGCAAATTAAAGGCCTTATTACTGGCATAGAAAAAGAGCTTAACCGTATTACCCGTACTGTTAGCGCCCTTGAAGCCGATTTAGTTAAAATACGTGCCGAATACCAAGAGATCACCCGTAAAGAGACCGCCTACAACCAGCTTAAACGCGAAGTAGAAACTAACCGTAATATTTTTAATACGTTTTTATCTCGCTCGCGCGAAACCGAAGTAACGAGCGACTTTAGCTCGGCTGCTGCACGTTTTACCGACCGCGCATACGCACCAAAAGATCCAAGTAAACCTAACAAAAAACTTATTGTAGTTTTGGCGTTTGTGGCAAGTTTTGGTTTTGCTGTGATAATGAGCTTTGTGTTTGACGCACTTAACGACACGGTTAAAAACAAAAACGATGTTGAAAGCAAATTAGCGCAGCGTATGTTAGGTATACTCCCGTTTGTTAAAACACCTAAAAATAGCACCTTTGGTATACATGCCTATTTTGACGAACATTACAGGCGTTTTGCTGAGTCGGTACGAACGTTCCGCACCAGTTTGTTGTTAACGCAGCTTGACCGTGAGCACAAAGTAATTGCGGTTACCTCAAGCTCGCCAGGTGAGGGTAAAACAACTACCTCTACCAATTTAGCGATGTCGCTTGCACAAATGGGCAAAGTGTTACTTATTGACGCCGATTTACGTAAACCGAGTATTGCAAAACGTTTTGATATACCGGTATTTCACCCAGGTTTAAGTAACCTAATTGTGGGTACTGAGCAATTAAGCGAATGTACGCATATTGACGAGCAGTCGGGTGTTACTATTATGCCAAGTGGGCAAATACCGGGTAACCCGTTAGAGCTGCTTTCGAGCAATCGTTTTAATGAGTTATTGGTAAGCTTAAAAGACACTTACGACCATATAATTATTGATACGCCACCTACCCAAGCGGTGAGTGATGCGCTGGTTATTTCGCAAAATACCGACTCGGTTATTTATGTTGTTAAAGCCGACTTAACACGCATTAAACCTATAAAAGCAGGTATTGAGCGTTTGTTTGAGTCTAAGGCGCATATTGCTGGGGTTGTTGTTAACCAAGTAGATATAACTAAGTCGAAAGAAGAGCATAATTATGGCTACTACGATTATTACGATTACTCTCAAAAATCTGAACAGTCGTAAATAACGGTTATTATGATAGATATACATTCCCACATATTACCTGGGCTTGACGATGGTGCTAAAGACTTAACTGAGTCTTTAGCGCTTTTAACCATGGCACAGGCCGATGGTATAACCCACATGGTTGCCACACCGCACATTCATTTAGGCCGCTTTAATAATGCGGCTTCGCACATTTATGACGATCTAGCTAATTTAAAACAAGCCGCGCATGATGCAAATATTAATATTCAGCTAGCCGTAGCTGCAGAAATTAGGCTTGATGTAGAGCTAATGACGTTAGTAATGAGCAAAAAGCTACCGTTTATTGGCAATGTAAATGGCGCAAATTATGTGTTACTTGAGCTACCGCATTCCCATGTGCCGCAAGGGTTTGACAAGTTTATTAATTGGTTGGCTAAACAAAACATTAAAACTATTATTCCGCACCCTGAGCGCAACCGCGATATTCAAGCTAAGCCATTTTATATTGAGCGCTTAAAGCAATTGGGTTGTGAATTTCAGTTAACGGCTTCAAGCATTGAAGGCGAGTGGGGCGAACAAGCACAAACTATTAGCGTTGATATGCTTAAAAACGGGTTGGTGACTTACGTTGCCAGTGATGCGCATTCGGTTAAACGTAGGCCGCCTATTTTAAGTAAGGCAAAAAGTATTGTTAGCGATTTAATAGGCGCCGAGCAAGCACAGGCGTTGTTTTATACAAACCCACTGCGTTTAACTCAAAGTTTATTTAACGGTGCGGTTAATGAGTAATAGCGTGGCCAAGCCAAATAAAGCGATTAAAATAGTGCAGGTAATTTTACTTGCACTAATTACTGTGGGTGTATGTGTAAGCAGTATTAATAGTATGCGCGCGAATGCGTGGTTTTTTAATGCTAAAAATACGCTGCAGGGGCTAAATAGCCAAGCTGATAACACGGTAAATATTGAGCTTGCACAAAGAGCTATTAGCCTTGCGAGTGAGCTTGACCCTACACACCCTCATTACCATGAAGTTTTTGCGCATGTTAAGTTGCTGCAATTAAACCCAGCAAATACAGATGAGGCAATAGCGCATAATTTACGTGTGTTAAAACAGGCAGAAGCTAGGCTGCTAGAGTCGGTTAAGTATAGGCAAACTTGGGCCGAAACCTGGATTGCGTTGGCTAAGGTAGTGAGTTACCAAGAAGGGCCAACCGATCGTGTGTTTGAATATATTGAACACGCTAAACGCGTGGGCCCGTATAAAATAGATGTTCATTTAGGCGTGATAGAAATAGCACTGATGAACTGGCAACAACTCCCTCCAAAATATAAAGCGTTATATGTTAACGAGCTTAAGTTAGCAGCTAAGCATGGCCATAAGTTTTCACGCGCTTTTGACATAGCTAAGCAAGTAGATGCTTTACCTATTTTATGTTTGTCGCTTAAATTTGGCGCTCATTTTGATCCCGTCAGAACCAGTTGGATGTTTAAAAAACAGTGTAAATAGGTTTGTTAGGGAAAGATCTTAGATGTTAGATTTCAGATTACAGTTATTAGATCTAAAACCATACCCAAGAGATTAGATCGAAATTGCTTGTATTTATTTGTAGACGTTTTGCTTGCTCACGTTCGAAGCGCAGCTTCTTTTTAAAAGACCATTTGCACAAAAAAAAATGAGAAGACACTAGCCAAGCTGTTTAATAACTTTATTCGTCATTTCTTTAAAGCACAGGGTACAAATATAATACTACCACCGAGAACACTGAGGCGCTGCGCGCTACACAGAGGAAACACAAGTAATTTGGTAGTCACTTCTCCTTGTATTCTCCTTCACTGCTCGGTGGTGACAACATCACTTAGCAATGTACGGTGTTGATTTACTGTAGGCGTCTTGCTCGCTGGCACTTTATTTATAGATATGTAAAAGCGTTGCTTTTAAACGCCAGCAAGCTGCGCGTCTACGGTGTAAAATTGACTTTGCTTTGTAGGCGTAGAGCTTGCTCACGTTAGAAGCGAAGCTTCTTGTTACTTATAAATAAAATATAACCACCGAGAACACTAAGGCGCTGGGCGCTGCACAGAGATAAACGTAGTTAAACCCAAATTATTTACCTGCCCTTAAATTACTTCTCCTTTTATTCTCCTTCACTGCTCGGTGGTGACAAAATCACTTAGTAATGTACCGTATTGATTTACTGTAGGCGTCTTGCTTGCTGGCGCGTTAATTATAAATATGTAAAAGCGTTGCTTTTAAACGCCAGCAAGCTGCGCGTCTACGCTGTAAAGTTTAAGTTAGTTTTGTAGACGTTTTGCTTGCTCACGTTGAAGCGAATGAGAAAACATTAAGACAGTAATGCTGTTTTTTATTTAATCACTAGATCACTTCTCTAAAGCGGAGCGTCTCTTAACCTCTTTGTAAATATTTAATTAATTATTAATAACTTGCGTGAGCGAGCTGCGCGTCTACGGTGTAAAATTGACTTTGCTTTGTAGACGTAGAGCTTGCTCACGTTAGAAGCGCGGCTTCTTTTTAAAAGATCATTTGCACAAAGAGAAGCAAATGAGGAGTAAATGAGAAGACATAAAGATACTAATTATGATTTTTATTTAATCACTAGATCACTTCTCTAAAGCGGAGCGTCTCTTAACCTCTTTGTGAATATTTAATTAATTATTAATAACTTGCGTGAGCAAGCTGCGCGTCTACGGTGTAAAATTGATTTTGCTTTGTAGACGTTTTGCTTGCTCACGTTGAAGCGCAGCTTCTTGTTATTTATAAATAAAATATAAGCACAGAGAACACAGAGGCGCTGCGCGCTACACAGAGAAAAATATATTTAAATCCAAATTATTTACCAGCCCTTAAATCACTTTTCCTTGGCTTCTCCTTTACTGCTCGGTGGTGACAACATCACTTAGCAATGTACGGTATAGATTTACTGTAGGCGTCTTGCTCGCTGGCACTTTATTTATAGATATGTAAAAGCGTTGCTTTTAAACGCCAGCAAGCTGCGCGTCTACGCTGTAAAGTTTGACTTTGCTTTGTAGACGTAGAGCTTGCTCACGTTAGAAGCGCAGCTTCTTGTTATTTATAAGAATATGACCACCGAGAACACAGAGGCGCTGCGCGCTACACAGAGAAAAATATATTTAAATCCAAATTATTTACCTGCCCTTAAATTACTTCTCCTTGTATTCTCCTTTACTGCTCGGTGGTGATTAAATTACTTGATTACTAATTAATCACAGAGCGACCCTTTGTGAATTTTATTTCACTGGTGTATTTAAGCAGGCAAAAAAATGCCCAGAGTGATTTAGGGAAACTCTGGGCTATAACGGGCTCTTTTGAGCCTTGCGTTAACAAAAAACTTTCTAATTCATAGGGAGAAGTTGAAAGTATTTTAAGTATAGCCAAAGCTCTTAAAATTACATATTTTTTGGTTGTTTTTTATACTGCAGCAAATACAGTTACTTAACTATGTTGTACACATTTTATACGCAATTTATGCGTATTTACTCCCACGTTATTAACTGTGTATTTTGAACCAGATCGCGTGGAAGTGAGTTTTTGATCTTATTTTTTTGCCATTTTCCTAGCCCAATGGGGCAGCCGCATAATGTTAATACCACTTCGCCTAGCTCTTTTGTGGGCTCGGCTAAGCGTACATCTTTACCATTAAAATAGTCGTTTGCTTGTTCGCTATTAAGCGCGTACGTGTTGGTTTTGCACGCGTTACCTAACACGGTGGCAAATTCGTGAGTGAGCCTTACGCCATTTTTATGAATAATGCCTATTTGAATACCTAAGCGGGCATATTTAATTTTGTTTTGAATGGCATCAAACCCCTGTGGGAATAGCCACAGTTCTTTGTCGCGCTGCATTAATGTGCCGGGTAGGCCTGTTAAACCAAAGTGCTTTTTAAGCTCGCTCATAAACGCGGTTGTTGGTTTTTTATCAAACTCAGTAAACGGAAACGCGCCTTTTTTGACTGTCTGATTTGGGTTGTTACAACTTGCATGCTTTTTAAATTTAGCAATAAAAAAGCCTTCGCTGTCGTATGTTTGCGGCCATACGTGCAAATAGCCCTCGGCCGTTGTTGCTTTGTCGGCTCCGGGAAATAAATCGCTGAGTGACTCGGGCGCTATAAACTCGCCAAATTCTTCAAGTAAAAATTCGCATACCTGTTGGTTTTCAAGCGGGGTGAGCGTACAGGTAGAATACACCAGCGTGCCGCCGGGTTTTAACGCGTAAAATGCGCTTTTTATTAAATCTTTTTGTACTTGAGCTATTTGAATATTTGATTCGATTGACCAATTTTTTAGTGCATCGGCGTCTTTACGTACCGTGCCTTCGCCAGAGCAGGGGGCGTCTAGCAATATGCTATCGAAACATTCAAACATGTAATTGCCAAATATAATGCCATCAAAGTGTGAAAGCGCACAGTTACCCACGCCCATGCGTTTTAAGGTGGCACTGAGTACTTTTAAACGCGACGACGAAAGCTCGTTTGCTACTAGCACCCCTTGGTTGTTCATTAGTGCTGCTAGCTGCGATGTTTTAGAACCCGGCGCCGACGCCATATCGAGCACGGTGTTACTTGTTTGTATACTTTGTTTAAGCGCGATTGGCGGTAGCATTGAGCTTGCCTCTTGCACGTACATTGCGCCGCTTAGGTGCAGGTCGGTATTGCCTAGGGCTAGGTTTTGCTCTTCGCTAATTGGGCGCTCTAGCCAAAAGCCTTCGCTACACCAAGGAATTGGCGTAAGTTGCCAATTTTTTTGTTCTGCTTTTTTAATAAAGTCTTCAACGGTTATTTTTAATGTATTTACGCGGATAGATTTTCTGAGCGGGCGACGACACGCATTTATAAAGTCATCTAACTTTAGGTGATTTGGTAGGTAGGTTTTTACGTCGTTTATAAAGTGCTCAGGAATAAAAGTATTGGCGTTCACGCGCTAGCTCGTACATTAAAAATAAAGCGCGATATTAGCATTTAAATAACTAAATTTCAGTGATAAAAACACCTCCAGTAATTATATGGTGCTGTCGACACTTTGTGGTTTTTAGGTATTTATAAACTATTTTATACATACTTTAGAATAATAGTGTCGACAATGAAGGTGTTTTTTAGTCTTTTTGTACAGTTTTAGGGTTGACATGTTTTTTTAATGCGCCCATTATGGCGATACAAATTGTCGACAATCTAAAAAATTAACTTATGACAGACTCATTTTTAAACGAAGCGCCTATTACCACAGCATCCGACCAGGTATTTGTAAACATGCGCCGTGAGATTGTTGAAGGCACTATTGCACAAGGTAGTAAAATTTCGGAGCCTGAGCTTGCAAAGCGTTACGGTGTAAGCCGCGCAACCCTGCGTGAGGCGCTAAACCGCCTAGAAAGCTGTTATTTAGTAGAGCGTAAAGCCAATGTAGGCTGCCGTGTAGTCGCCCTTACCGCTGAGCGTTTAATTGAAGTTTACCAAGTACGTAGCTCGCTTGAAGGGCTTGCTTGCCGTTTAGCTGCCGACAATATGGAGCCTGATGAAATTAAAGGCTTAAAACAATTACTGAATCAGCATTTACAAACGCAGCGTGTTAAAGAAGGCGAGTCGTACTACCAAGAGGCGGGCGATTTAGATTTTCATTACCGCATTATTAAAGGCAGTAAAAACGCACATTTGATTCATTTGCTTTGTAACGACCTGTACCAATTAATTCGCATGTACCGTGTGCAAATGGGTATGGCGGGGCCGCGGGTATCAAAAGCGTTTGACGAACATTTAGCTATTATTAACGCGATTGAAAACCAAGACGGCGAACTGGCCGAAATGCTAATGAAGCGCCACATAAGCGCGTCGCAAGCCAATATTCAAACAAAATTTGATTTATACCAATCTGAATAACTGTTTACCCATACAGATTGGCAAAGCCGCTAAAAGCTAAAAGTTAAGCAAAATAGTTAAAGCGTCATATACAAAGATTAAAAATATAAGTTACTCCACGTAGCAACCGTTCAAAGAGAGGAAATGACATGTCAGCAGGATATAAATTTAAACAAGCTATTGCTAATAACCGTCCGTTACAAGTGGTGGGTACTATTAATGCCTACACAGCAATGATGGCTGAAAAAATGGGCCACCAGGCTATTTACCTTTCGGGTGCGGGTGTTGCTAATGCCTCTTACGGTATGCCCGATTTAGGTATGACCAGCCTTGATAACGTGCTGGAAGATATTCGCCGTATTACGGGTGCCAGCGATTTACCTTTACTTGTTGACGCCGATACCGGTTGGGGCGGGGCATTTAACATTGCACGTACCGTTAAAGAAATGACTAAAGCGGGTGCGGCGGGTTTTCATATAGAAGATCAAGTAGCGCAAAAACGTTGTGGTCATCGCCCTAACAAAGAAATTGTTAGCCAAGGCGAAATGGTTGACCGTATTAAAGCGGCGGTAGATGCAAAAACCGATAGCGATTTTTACATTATGGCGCGTACCGATGCGTTTCAAAAAGAAGGCTTAAATGCTGCTATTGACCGTGCAGCAGCCTGTGTTGAAGCCGGCGCTGATGCTATTTTTGCAGAAGCCGTGCACGACCTTGCCGATTACCAAGCGTTTGCCAATGCGCTAAACGTGCCTATTTTGGCCAACATCACTGAGTTTGGCCAAACGCCAATTTATACCAAAGAGCAGTTGAGTGATGTAGGCGTTGAAATGGTGCTTTACCCACTCAGTGCGTTTAGAGCAATGAACAAAGCGGCGCTTAACGTGTACTCGGCAATTTTAAATGAAGGCTCGCAGCAAAGCGAAATTGAGAACATGCAAACCCGTGCTGAACTTTACGACTTTTTAGATTACCACACGTACGAAAACACACTTGATAACCTTTTTTCATCAAAATCTGACAAATAATAACTATTAAATTAGATAACACACACAAATTTAAGATAGGAGAAGATCATGGTAGATAAAGCATTAGGCGGCGCAGGTTTACGCGGCCAAGTAGCGGGTCAAACAGCATTGTGTACAGTAGGCCAAAGTGGCTCGGGTTTAACGTATTGTGGTTACGATATTAGCGAACTGGCTGAAAAAGCGCAGTTTGAAGAAGTGTCGTTTTTACTTTCACGCGGTGAGTTACCAACTACTAGCGAACTAGCTGAGTACAAAGCCAAATTAAAAAGCTTACGTGGCCTACCAGATGCACTTAAAACCGTGCTTGAAAATATTCCTAAAGACGCGCACCCAATGGATGTAATGCGTACAGGTTGCTCTATGTTGGGTAACCTTGAAATGGAACTTGATTTTAGCCAAGCAAACGATGCAATTGACCGTATGGTTGCGGTGTTCCCAAGCATTATTTGTTACTGGTACCGTTTTACACACGATGGCGTTCGTATTGAAACACAAACAGAGGACGATTCAGTAGGCGCACACTTTTTAACACTATTACACGACAAAGCGCCAAGCGAGTTATTTGCACAGGTAATGAATGTGTCGCTTATTTTATACGCAGAGCACGAATTTAATGCCTCTACATTTACGGGGCGCGTGTGTGCATCTACTTTGTCTGATATTCATTCGTGTGTAACCGGTGCTATTGGTACGTTACGTGGCCCATTACATGGCGGTGCAAACGAAGCCGCAATGGACATGATTGAAGGTTTTACTAGTGCAGAACACGCTGAGCAAGAAGTTATGGGCATGCTTGAGCGCAAAGATAAAATTATGGGCTTTGGCCATGCTATTTACCGCGAGTCGGACCCACGTAATGTAATTATTAAAAAGTGGTCTGAAAAATTAGCTGCAGAGGTGGGCGATGATGTGCTTTACCCGGTGTCTGTTCGTTGTGAAGAAGTAATGTGGCGTGAGAAAAAGTTATTTTGTAATGCTGATTTTTTCCATGCATCGGCTTATCACTTTATGGATATTCCGACTAAGTTATTTACGCCAATATTTGTAATGAGCCGCGTAACTGGTTGGACAGCACATGTTAAAGAGCAACGTGCTAATAACCGTATTATTCGCCCTAGTGCTGATTACACAGGACCAGATGCACGCAGCTACACGCCAATTGAATCAAGGGGCTAATTAGTCAGTATGTAAGGTGAGCAACACGCTCACCTTTTTGCCTTTTATTTCCCGTCACTTATTAGCGAGTTTTTATTATGACCATAATTAACAATACTCAGTACCGCAAACCGCTTGCGGGCTCAAACGTAGATTACTACGATACTCATGCCGCTGTTGATGCTATTAAACCCGGTGCTTATGCTACTCTTCCTTACAGCTCGCGTGTATTTGCCGAAAACTTAGTACGCCGCTGCGACCCTGCTATGTTAACCGATGCACTTAGCCAAATAATTGAGCGCAAACAAGATTTAGATTTTCCGTGGTATCCGGCACGTGTGGTGTGCCACGATATTTTAGGCCAAACAGCCCTTGTTGATTTAGCAGGCTTGCGCGATGCTATTGCAGCAAAAGGGGGCGATCCGTCTAAGGTTAACCCTGTGGTACCAACGCAGTTAATTGTTGACCATTCGTTAGCGGTTGAACATGCGGGTTTTGATCCTGACGCATTTGAAAAAAACCGTGCAATAGAAGACCGCCGCAACGACGACCGTTTTCACTTCATTAATTGGACTAAAACGGCCTTTAAAAATATTGATGTGATCCCGCCTGGTAACGGCATTATGCATCAAATTAACCTTGAAAAAATGTCGCCCGTTATTCAAAACCGCGATGGTATTGCATTCCCCGATACTTTGGTAGGTACCGACAGCCACACCCCGCATGTTGATGCGTTAGGTGTTATTGCTGTAGGTGTAGGCGGGCTTGAAGCTGAAAGCGTTATGCTTGGCCGTGCATCGTATATTCGTTTACCTGATATTGTGGGTGTAGAGCTAACGGGTACTCGCCAGCCGGGGATCACCGCTACCGATATTGTGTTAGCGATTACTGAGTTTTTACGCGAGCAGCGTGTGGTATCTACCTATTTAGAGTTTTATGGCGAAGGCGCTGATGCGCTAACGCTTGGCGACAGAGCGACCATTTCGAACATGACACCCGAATTTGGTGCAACTGCGGCCATGTTTTATATCGACGATAAAACAATAGACTATTTACGTTTAACAGGGCGCGATGAAGAGCAAATAGCCCTTGTTGAAAACTACGCTAAAACAGCAGGCCTTTGGAGCGATAGCTTAAAAACAGCAAAATACGAGCGTGTTTTGACTTTTGATTTATCGAGTGTTGGTCGCAATATTGCGGGGCCTTCTAACCCACATCGTCGTGTTTCAACTAGCGATTTAGCGAAAGAAGGTATTTCGGGTGTTGTTGAAAACGAAGAAGGCCTAATGCCAGACGGCGCGTGTATTATTGCGGCAATTACCAGTTGTACCAATACCAGTAACCCGCGCAATGTAATTGCGGCAGGTTTGTTAGCGCGCAACGCAAATGCCAAAGGCTTAATGCGCAAACCGTGGGTTAAAACGTCGTTAGCGCCGGGCTCTAAAGCCGTGCAATCGTACCTCGAAGATGCAAACCTATTACCAGAGCTTGAACAACTTGGTTTTGGTATTGTTGGCTTTGCGTGTACGACTTGTAATGGCATGAGTGGGGCACTTGACCCTGTTATTCAAAAAGAAGTAATAGATCGCGATTTATACACAACGGCTGTGCTTTCGGGTAACCGTAACTTTGACGGGCGTATTCATCCTTATGCAAAACAAGCCTTTTTAGCATCACCGCCTTTGGTTGTGGCTTACGCTATTGCGGGCACGATTCGTTTTGATATTGAAAAAGATATTTTAGGGCAAGACCAACACGGTAATGATGTAACCCTTAAAGATTTATGGCCAACCGATGAAGAAATTGATGCGGTTATTCAGCAAAGCGTTAAACCCGAGCAATTTAAAAAAGTGTACGAGCCGATGTTTGACTTAACCGTAGATTACGGTGAAGACAACGACCCACTTTATGATTGGCGAGCGCAAAGTACCTATATTCGCCGCCCACCTTATTGGGAAGGCGCACTTGCAGGTGAGCGCACCATGAGTGGTATGCGTGCATTAGCGGTATTGGGTGACAATATTACAACCGATCATTTATCGCCTTCTAACGCGATTATGGCAAGCAGTGCTGCAGGTGAATACCTGACTAAAATGAATGTGCCAGAGGAAGATTTTAACTCATACGCAACGCACCGCGGCGACCATTTAACGGCGCAGCGTGCCACGTTTGCAAACCCTAAATTACTTAACGAAATGGTACTTGATGAAAACGGCGAGGTTAAGCAAGGCTCGTTCGCACGCATAGAGCCCGAGGGTAAAAACACGCGTATGTGGGAAGCAATCGAAGCCTACATGGAGCGCAAGCAACCGCTTATTATTGTGGCCGGTGCCGATTACGGGCAAGGCTCGTCTCGCGATTGGGCTGCAAAAGGCGTTAGGCTTGCCGGTGTTCAAGTGATAGCTGCAGAAGGTTTTGAACGTATTCACCGTACTAATTTAATTGGCATGGGGGTTTTACCGCTTGAGTTTGCACCAGGTACTACGCGTAATACACTAAACCTTGATGGTAGTGAAAGTTACGATGTAAAAGGCGCACCAGCACCGGGCGCAACATTAGAGCTGGTGATCACCCGTAAAAATGGTGAAGTGCTAACTGCAGCAATGAAATGCCGATTAGATACGCAAGAAGAGCTTTCTATTTATGCTGCTGGTGGTGTATTACAGCGTTTTGCTCAAGACTTTTTAGAAGCGACAAACGCGTAATAAGGATTTTTTAAAATGTTTAAACCACAAATAAAAGTGCCGGCAACCTATATGCGTGGCGGTACGAGTAAAGGTGTGTTTTTTAATTTAACCGATTTGCCAAAGCCTGCCCAAGTGGCAGGTGAGGCGCGGGATAACTTATTACTTCGTGTTATTGGCAGCCCCGACCCTTATGGAAAACAAACCGATGGCATGGGTGGGGCTACATCAAGCACAAGTAAAACGGTCATTTTAAGTAAAAGTGAGCAAGCCAATCACGATGTAGATTATTTGTTTGGGCAAGTCGCCATTGATAAAGCCTTTGTTGATTGGAGCGGTAACTGCGGTAACTTAACCTCTGCAGTGGGTGCGTTTGCTATTAGTAATGGCTTAGTTGATAAAAACCGCTTGCCCGAAAATGGCATTGCTATTGTGCGTGTGTGGCAGGCCAATATTAAAAAAAGCATTTTAGTGCATGTACCAATGACTAATGGCGAAGTGCAAGAAACAGGGGACTTTGAGCTTGACGGTGTTACGTTCCCAGCGGCTGAGGTAAAGCTTGAGTTTGTAGACCCTGCTGATGGGGATGGGGCTTTATTTCCTACAGGTAATGTTGTTGACGATTTAGAGGTACCAGATGTTGGCACACTAAAGGCGACGATGATTAATGCGGGTATTCCAACTATTTTTATTAATGCTGAAGATATTGGTTATACCGGCACTGAGCTTCAAGACGACATTAACAATGATGACGCTGCGCTTAAAAAGCTTGAAACAATACGTGCTTATGGCGCTGTTAAAATGGGCTTAATTAATAATATAAATGAGGCACAAGCACGCCAGCACACTCCTAAAGTGGCGTTTGTTGCCAAGCCCGTTGCGTATAATGCATCAAGCGGTAAACACATAGATGCGGGCAGTATTAATTTATTAGTACGTGCTATGTCGATGGGTAAATTACACCATGCCATGATGGGAACAGCCGCTGTTGCTATTGGCACCGCAGCGGCTATAGAAGGTACGTTAGTTAATTTAGCTGCAGGTGGCGGCGCATTGAGTGAGGTGAACTTTGGTCATCCTTCGGGCACGTTAAAAGTAGGCGCCGAGGCTAAAAACAGTAATGGCGACTGGCAAGTTACCAAAGCGAGTATGAGCCGAAGCGCCAGAGTATTAATGGAAGGGCTTGTAAGGGTTCCTTTTTAATCATTTTTTGCTGCATTATTCACTTTTAAAAATCAACTGACCCTTATAGTCAGTTAGGGTTAATTTAACAGTATTAATAATGCAGTAACAATTAAGCAGGATTTTAAAATAAATAATAAACAAGGGATTAGCTTGGTTAGTTCTAAAGGGTTGCTTTTTCATTAAAGCTAAATGCTTTAGGGTTGATTTCCTTCCAATCTACATTTATTTTTAATGTTCTGTCGCAAATACTTGAAGAAAAAATTTAACAAACTAAATTTAATGTAATAATCAATCAACAAACACGATATATTATAAACCAACATGTTGGTTTTTTGTGGCTCTAACCTAGGTTATTGAATTTAATTAAGGCCTATAAAAATTAAAACATGGCGTTAAACTAAAATTACATCATTTTATATGTATAAATATGTAGCAACAACTCATAGCTTAATGGTACTTTTAAAGTTCTAGTAACAAAGGTTAGATTATTGTGCTTGTTTACATTTTTTGTAAACGGTGAATAAGCTTACCCAAGTTTAACCAAACTTTTTCAGATACTTATTTCATAGCTATCAAGGAGAAATAAATGGCGAAGCGTATGATCAAATTTACACCAATAGCGGCATCAGTTGCACTTACACTCGGCTTAACTGCGTGTGGTTCTGACAACGATGGCAATAACTATGTTGCACCAACACCACCGGCTGAATCTTTTAGCTCAGAAGACACGGCTTTATTTAACGTAGAAGTTACAGGTAAAGCGGTTAAAGGTGCGATGATGAACGCGGTGGTTAGCGTTTCAACATTAGATGCAACAGGTGAAATGGTAGCAGTACCATTTCGTTTAGCGGCTTCAGCTGAAGCTGAAACATTCTCTGCTGAAGAGTCAACTCAAGAAGCTGCAGATGCAGCTGTTGCTGCAAGCATTTTAGCAGCAAACCCAGAAGCCGTTTTAACAAACGAAAGTGGTCGTTACAGCGTTTACTTAGAAAATGACTTTTCAGGTCCTGTATACATCACAGTTAAAACATCAGCTGAAGGTGACGATAGCTACCTACGTTGTGATGCTTACCTAGGTTGTGGTACTTATGACGAAGCACCAGCAGCAGAAGACGATGTTAACGATGGCGATACAGCGATTGAGTTTGGCGAGTGGTACAAAACAGACCTAGAGCTTTCTGTTGTTAAATTTATTCCAGCGGTAGAAGCTGATGCATCTGGCGCAAGTGGTGCTTTAGGCGACGCAAACGTAGCGCGTTCACTTAGAGCAAATGCGACTTTCTTAACAACGCTTGTTTCACAACTTTTAATTGATGCAGGTGAAGGTGTTGATGCTGCTGGTATTGCTAATTCAAGTGTTGATGTGCTTGTTCAAGTTTTAGGCCCAGATACAGCACTTTTACTAGCTTCTTTGCTAGGTGATGTTTCTAACGGCGGTGCAGTTGATTTAACTGACGTTGACGGTGAAGAAATGCTAGACGATGGTATTTTATCGTTAACTCAAGTTGCTTCATCTATTCAGGGCCTTTCTGACATTAACGGCAACATGACAAAACTTATTGCTGGTATTAAAGCAGGTAAAGTAACAGGTAGTGACGATGCAGAGATAGCTGCACTAGCCACTGCATTACAACAAGCTGCTACAAATACAGCTAATATTTTCTTTGCAATTGCTACAGGTGAAGAAAGCGATATTGAAGCTGCACTAGCAGCTGCATTTGCTGTAAACAACCCAGATGCGACTGACGCTGAAAAAGCGGCGTTTGCTGCGCAATCTACAGGTATTGCTAAAAAGGCAAAAGCTGCTAAAGATAAAGCTGTTAAAAATGGTGCAGCGAGTGATGCCGGTTTAGCAAAGGCCGCTGAAAAATCTAAAAAAGCACTTGAGAAAATTGGTTGTACTGACGATTGTACAGTGGGCGATGGCTTTTACATGCAACTTGCAGCTAAAACAACTGCTGCCGTTACTGTTGCAGAAGCTGAGCTAGTGTCAATTCAGGCATCAGTTACTGCTGCGCAGGCTGATTTAGTTGCAGTACAAGCACTAGGTGGTGACACTGTAGTTGACGCAGACACAGCCGTTGCGTTTGCAAATGCGGTTGAGTTACTTGCAAATGAAGCTGAAGTGGCTGATTTAGCCGGTGAATCAGATGCATTATTTGTACAGTCTCAAGGTTTAGTGTCTGTAGCTACTTTACTTGTGGCTAATAACACTGATTACCAACAGATTTTAGATGATGCAGACGCGTTAGTTGTCGGTTCTTCTGCTGAAATTGAAAAAGTTGCTACATTTAATACAGAACTTGAAGCACTTGTAGCTGCAGCAACACAAGCACTTGTTGATTTTGATGCAGAAGTTGCAGCAGCTGCTGCTCTTGCTACAGAAACAAATGATTTAGCGCTAGCGGCTGAAACTGCTGCAATGACTGCTGAAACAGCGTCAACAACAGCACTATCTTCTGCTGAAGATGCAATGGTAGACAACGCTGAAAATGCAGCTGAAGCGCTAGTACTTGCAGACGCTGCAATTGTTGCGGCTTCTGACTTTGCTGCAAGTGTTGACGCATTAGAAGTTGCTATTGCACAAGCATTAGCTGCTGCAGAAGCTTACTTAGCTTTAGATGCTGACAACGCAGATGCACAAGATTTAATTGACGCTGCAGAGGCTATGGCTGTTACAGCGGCTGCTAAAGCTGAACTTGCATCAGAGCAGTTTGCTACAGCGTATGCTTTACAATTAACAGCGCAAGACGCTATTGCTAAGTTTGAAGTACTTGTATCAGTTAAAGCAACATCAGAGTCACTAAGTACAATGACTGTACTTACAAGTACTGGTGGTGAAGCGGTTCTTGATGCAGCTGATGTATTAGCTGACGTAATTAACGAACTTGCTGATATGGGCAACTCTGGTGAGGGTACGTCTACTCGTCAACCTAACTGGACTTATGCTTACAGCTTAGACGACCTAACGCTTATGCTTAACAATGCAACCACAGGTGAAATGATCAGCGCTGCTGCATCTTACCAAGGTGAGCAGTTAGTTGTTGCTTGGGGCGCTACATTAGTTGGTGGTGATGCTACGGTTGAGCTAATGACTGCAGACACGCAAACTAACGCACTTGCAGATTGTGTTGACTTTGCAGCTGGTACTATTGACGAGACTCAAATTGATTCTTGTTTAATATTTACGTTTGACGGTGAAGTAGATGCTGACACAGTAGATGACGCTGAAATCGTTAATACTGAGACTTGGAACCACGTTACAATTATGGACGGTGATTCTGGGTTTACTGGTATGTTAAATGTAACTGCTGATGACGCGACTGACATGGGTACTGTTACTCTTGAAGGTATGTCGGGCGACCTAGACTTTAAAGTTATGGGTACGGTTGACGCAAGCGGCGATGAAGATCAAAGCATGTTAGATGTAATGGTTAAAGGTGATGCAGCAATGGGTTACACATTATCTCTTATGGGCGCTGAGTCTACAGGTTACACTGGCGACGTTAAAGCGATGTACGAAGGCATGATGATGTCGTTTGGTACTGCTACTAAAGTTACTAATGGGCTTTCAATCACTTACATTGATGGTGTAACAATGGATTACACTGATGTTGATTTAATTGACTCAAGT
This sequence comes from Pseudoalteromonas sp. CR1, assembly GCF_019392235.1. NCBI lineage: Bacteria > Pseudomonadati > Pseudomonadota > Gammaproteobacteria > Alteromonadales > Pseudoalteromonadaceae > Pseudoalteromonas > Pseudoalteromonas sp. CR1. The sequence goes on from NZ_JAHXRM010000010.1 coordinate 122,870, forward strand.
AAGTAATTTTTAAACTATTAAAGGGAAAAGCAGTGTGCTTTTCCCTTTTTTTATTGAAAGCGATTAAATTATGAAAAAAAAAATTCTTTTGCTAGGATTTTCATCAGCTCTACTTTCTCCACTTGCATCCGCTAATAATCAGTTTCAAGTTTTTACTCATTTTGACGCAGAAATTTATACCGAAGCGCAACCAGTACAAGCATTTGTTGATGACTTTGATGCGCCGCTGACATCGGGTGACAGTGCATTTACGTACAATATATTTGAAGTAGGTGTAGGATACGGTAATTTTAAAGTTGGACTGCAAAGTCGCTTTGACTACGTATTAAACTTTGACCCTGATACGGCAAAATATACGCACACCGAAAAAAATGATCTTGCTTTTGAAGATAGATATTACACTTACTTTTTAGACGCCAAACAGGCAACGTCTAACGGTGTTTTTGTGTCTTACGATTTTAAATTTTTAGACAAAAATGCATTAACCATTACCCCAAAATTGTCTGTGTTTGCGAGTACGCATTTTCAAGATGGGATAGTTGATGGACGTATTTACAGTGATGAAGTAGAAGGCGATATCTCTGTTGATTATAACTATTCAAAAGATATTTTATTTAAAAAGTTTACTCCCTCTGAAAACCCTGAAGGGCTAGGTTACAGCCTAGATATATTTGCTGATTGGCAAGTAAATGACGAATTACATGTAGGCTTTAGCGTTAAAGACTTACTTTATAAAACAGATTACGAAGACAGTGGTTTTGTAAACGGCCAAACCACTGAGATCCCATTTAGCCAAAACGACAATGGCGACATAATAACTCAGCCAACGGTATCGTTAAAAACGTCGTCATTTGGTAATACGCAATCTCACGATTTTGATATGAAAATGCGCATGCAAGCGTTTGCTGATTACAGAATTAATGATCGATTTTCTACTCAATTAACTCTTAAACGTTACGATCAAGATACATTTAGCCAGTTAAAAGGGCGAGTTCACTTTTGGGACCATTGGAAAGTACAGGCTGGCTACGAAACTAAAAGTAAAGCTTACTTAGTGGGGATTGAAAGCAAGTATTTTGGTCTTAATTTGCAAACCGATAGTTTAGATTTGGATAAAGCGTATTATGCAAATATAAATTGGTACATGAACATTAAGTTTTAAGGAATGAAGATGTTAAAACAAATTATACCCTTAGGGGTTGCAGTAGCATTAGCGGGTTGTGGTGGATCATCTTCGAGTACTGATAACAATGAAAACGTGGCTTTAACTCAAATTACAACTAATTCAACAGCACGTTTTTTTGTAGCTAATTGGCAGTCGCCGCAGGGTACGCTCAATATTTTAAATAGTGAAGGGGTTATTCAAGAATCAATTGACGTTGATAATATTAATACCTTTAGTGTTACTGTAACACCACTCGCTTATAGCCGTTTTGAATTTATACCTGATAACACGTCGCTCCCATGTCCGCGATTTACCGGTTGTGGCAGAACTGTGCGTGACGACCCTAATGATTTAAACGGCAACCGCTTAGTTGATTTTCAAGAACCGACGGCTGTTACATTAAATTATAAGGCCGATGCGTTTATTGCCCCTGGTGTGAACGCGGTGTATTTTTCTCCATTAAGTACCGCTATCACTGATGCCGGCTTAAGTGCAGCAAAAGCTAGTTTATCGGCCACGCCGTTTTATCATTTAACGCACAGTAACCTTACAGCAAGTGTTGAAGCTGAAATGGTCACAAATGCATTTACGTATGCCGCTATTATTGCAGGTGTAGCCGACAGTACATTTAATGTAGATGCGGCATTTAATGCTTTTTCTAGTAATGATACTGAACAGCAAGCATGGCAAGATTACAGCCAATTAGCTGCTCAATACATTCCCGATAATCTGTTTAATGAACAGGGAAATGGCTTATTACCTAACGTTGCAGGCCAAGTAAACCAAACAATTGCGAGTGTAACTACTTATCAACAGTGGGTGCCACGTGTAAGCGAAGCACAAAGCTTAGAGTCAAGAGAGTTGCTTGTTGATGTTAGAAACATTATTGGTGTGACAAGGCTTCAAGAAAAAAGCTATTCAGAAGAAATCGATGCTAAGTTTGCTGAACTTGAGGGCGCTTTTGATGAAGATACCCAAGCAACACTGACTGCACTTATTAATGCGCTCAACGAGGTAATAACAAATTATTCTCCGCTGGCTGATGACTCAGTGCCTGCTGGGCAATATTCGCTTAGAAATTTAGACATTGATTACAGCAAATCGCCTTATACTTGGGCTATAACGGGTACCTACGATGACTTACCGATCAGCATAGACTTATCTATCCCTACTTTTAGAGTAAGTGGTGTGTTAGGCAATAAAATTGAGGGGGTAATGAGTGCTACGGTAACCAATGGTGCAACGATACTGAGTGTTGATGTTAGCGAGTTACTGATTCAGTTTGATGGTATTGAGGTGGTAAACGAAACAAACCCAGACGCTGATACAGGTATTGCCCAGCTTACTACAGATGTTGTTATTAATAAGGCTAATGGTAAGTTGGCAGGGGATTTGTCATTAAATTTAAATCGTTTTGTAGACTCATTTGCAGAGGTGTCTAACACGTTATCGTCTTTTAATTTTCAAGGTGATTATGAAAGTGATATTCAAAATACCGCGTTTCATATTACTGCAATTGAATCGTCACCCTTTATTGGTGAAGAAAATGATGATTTAGCATTTACCTTTGAATTAGATTTTCCGCTAAGTGCTGCCAACGATTTTAAATTTGCTTATGTGGGTGCTGTAGATAATTTAACAGAGCTAACATCAACAGATATATATGTGAGTGCTCAAGGGCAAGCGTTAGATCTTCGTATTCGCGATGTTAATGGCAATATTAGCTTAGTTGCTAAAGGTGAGTACGGTCGCTGGCTAGATGTAAAACAAGCGGGTCGTAATTACAGTGGCGGCTTATACTTTGGTGATACAAAAATTGCTGAGGTTACCGCTGTTCGTGGTATTCCGGGTGTTTTATTTCCAAATGGTGATTTTGAATCGTTGTTTTAAACCCCCTTTAGTTTTAAAAACTAATATTAAAAAGCCCAACAAGGTGAACACCTAGTTGGGCTTTTTGTATTATTGCTCGCTGGTATTACAGCAGTTCTATTTCAACGGTTTCGCCTTGTGCAATGTTGCCACTTTGTGCAGGGACTACAATTAAGCAATTTGCTTTACTGAGTGACGACAGTACACCTGAGCCTTGTTTTTCAACAGGTTTAACAACAAGGTTATTGTTTTCATCGTTACTTGCAATACCACGTTGAAAATCTGTACGGCCAGGGCGCTTTTTAATTTGCTGAGTTGTGACTGCTTTTAAACGAAGCGTGGCTTTATGCTCATTGCCCGACAGTTTAGTCAATGCTGGTTTTACAAGTCGCTCAAGCGTCACAGCGGCAGAAACTGGGTTGCCAGGTAAACCAAAAAAGTAGCTGTTAGGCAATTTACCAAAGGCAAAGGGTTTGCCTGGTTTCATGGCTATTTTCCAAAAGTGAATATCGCCAATGTCGTTTAATACTTCTTTTGTGAAGTCGGCTTCACCAACCGATACACCGCCTGAGCTAATAACGGCATCGGCTTGCTCGTTCGCTTTTAAAAAGGTGTTTTTAATCAAGGTTTTGTCATCAGCAATAATACCAAAATCAATAACTTCTATATTGGGATTATTAAGTTCGCTAATAATAACAGCGCGGTTACTTTCAAAAATAGCGCCTGCAGATAAGGTATTACCCGGCTCTATTAGTTCGTCACCAGTTGAGAACACGGCTACTTTTAGTGTTTCGTAAACGTTTACTTTATTTATGCCAATAGAGGCTAATAACCCTACATCTACACCTTTGAGCTTTCTGCCTGCTTTTAATACCACACTGTTTACTGCAATATCTTCACCAGCAAAACGGACATTGTTATTGAGCTCAATAGTGCCTGAAAAAGTAATTTCATCGTTATTAACAGTGGCGTTTTCTTGCATAACAACGGCGTTAGCACCAGGTGGCAATGCTGCACCGGTCATAATTCTTACGCATTGGCCAGGATTAAGCGTTTTGTCGAAGGTTTGCCCAGCAAATACACTGCCTACTTGTTTGTAGGTGGTAAGGCCGTTGCTGATACACAGTGCATAACCATCCATTGCCGAGTTATCATGAGCGGGCACATTAATTGTTGATTTAACATCAGTAGCTAAAATGCGGCCAACGCTACTCATTAAAGGTATTGTTTCGGTGAGTTTATTGAAGCTAATTGCGTCCAACATATTACTGATTGCGGTTTCTATGGGTAATAAACCGGGTGCATTGCAAACATCGTTCATATATATTGCTTACTTAAATCATTTTTTAAAACAATACTTACAATGTCAAAGCTTTACAATACATGGCTGGGTTATTTTTTGTTGGGTGTTTGCGTGTTTTCAAACATGTTAAACGCAAAAGAAACAATACATGTTGCGGTGGCAAGTAATTTTAAAGCTGTGCTACAAACCTTGCTACAAGACTCCCCAATACCGGGTATACAAGTAAAAATATCAGCAGCATCGAGTGGGGTTTTATATTCTCAAATTGTGCATGGTGCGCCGTTTGATGTGTTTTTATCGGCTGACGATGCGCGCCCGCAAGCATTAATCAAAGAGGGGTTTGCTAGTGAAAGAACATTAGTTACTTATGCGCTCGGTGAACTTGCTGTATGGCAGCCCAATGCTAATAAACTAAACGAAAAAGTAGCTATAGCTAACCCGCGTTTTTCACCTTATGGGCAAGCGTCTGAGTTTTACGCTAATGCCAATTTTAAAAAGCCAATAAGTTATGTATATGGGAATAACATTACGCAAGCCTTTCAGTTTGTTCAAAGTGGTAATGCGTCAGTGGGGATAGTGGCTGTTTCTACATTAAAAATGGCGTTTAATACCAGTCAAGATCCTCAATATTTGTCGTATAAGTTAATTCCACCGAGTGAGTACCCCGAAATTATTCAACAGGGGGTGATTATTAAAACGAGTAAAAAAATATTGAGTGCTCAAAAGCTTATGGATTTTTTAATGACCAGCAACACACAAAAAAAGCTTGTTGAATTAGGGTATAGAACAAAGGATAGCAATGCTTCAAAGTGATTTAACAGCGCTGTGGTTAACGGTAAAGTTAGCTTTTATAACCGCTGTGATGCTGCTTATTTTATGTATTCCTGTTGCATATAAGTTAGCAGGGTACAAAGGTAAATTTAAACCGTTTTTAGAAGCGCTTATTGCAATGCCGCTTGTACTTCCACCGACTTTACTTGGTTTTTACTTACTTGTTTTATTTTCACCCACGCATGCAGTTGGGCAGTTTTGGTTTTGGTTAACAGGCACGCAGCTGGCGTTTAGTTTTCAGGGGGTGGTTATTGGTTCGCTTTTTTATTCTCTTCCTTTTGTAATGCAGCCCTTAGTTGCAGGGTTTAAGCAAATTAATCAAACCTATAATGAAGCTGCAATAGCACTGGGGTTAAGCCACTTTAAACGCTTTGTTTATTTAATTTTGCCGTTATTAAAACCCAGTATAGGTAGTGCGTTTGCATTGGGTTTTGCGCATACATTGGGGGAGTTTGGCTTAGTACTTATGATTGGTGGCAACATACAAGGAGAAACTCAAGTGGTTTCTATTGCCTTGTACGACCATGTAGAATCGTTAAACTATGCAGCTGCGCATCAGCTTTCGCTTATTTTACTCGCTATTTCGTTTGCCTGTTTAGTGCTGTTATTTAAATTTAATAAAAGCATAGTGGGGGTTAAACAATAACATGATTAAATTAACCCTATTTAAAGCACTTAATAATTTTGATTTAGATATAAAGCTTCACCTTGAATCGTTTTCTATTGCTGGGGTTTTTGGCCCATCAGGTTCAGGAAAGTCGACATTACTGCGCTGTATTAGTGGCCTTGAGGGCGAGCAGAGTGTTTATATAAATCACCAGCAAGTTGATCACTTACCGACTGAGCAACGCGGGGTAACACTACAGGTTCAGTCTTGCCCATTATTTCCGCATTTAGATGTGGCAGGTAATTTAGCCTTTACACAAACGCATTGTACTAATAGGCGAACTGATTTAACCGAGCAAAAAGTAATAGAGGCGCTTGAATTACAACCATTATTAAAGCGCGATGTACATAGTTTGTCGGGCGGAGAGCGCCAACGTGTTGTGTTTGCCCGCACATTATTAGCAGGGCAAAAATTTATTATTTTAGATGAACCATTTAGCGCTCTTGACTGGCCACTGCGCTTTAAAACACTTTCAACAATTAGTGAGCTTGCTGCAGAATATAATATTAAATTTATACTCGTGAGCCACTCTTTAAAGGAGTTGTTGTTTTGTTGCGATACCCTTGTGCAACTTAATAATGGTAAGGTAATTAATCACGGCCCAAGTGCGCTGGTGGCTAAAGCTATTTACGCTAATAATAAACAAACACCACTGAGCCTAATTAACTTTCAAATAATTAAATTTGACGAAAAATACGGCGTGTATCAGCTTAAACTGCACGAAAGCGAACAGCAGCTATTTGCATTACCCAGCGCTGTGGAGCAAGGAAGTAAACTGATATTAGAGTGTGAGCAAATATCTGTCAGTGCCGATAGGCCAGTAAATGTAAATAACAGTAATGTTTTAGTGGGGGTGCTTGTTAATGCAGACCTTATTAACGGCTCATGGCAGCTTGCGTTAAATATTGATGGGCAAACCTTGTATTGTTTGCACTCTAAAAGGCTATGTGAGCAAAGTAGCTACAAATTAGGCGATACACTTTACGCCGCTATTCATAACCTAGAGTAAAATAATCAAAACCCGAGTTATTGACTACACGTGGGGCACTGGCTATTTTTAGGGATTTTAAAGCGGTTAAACTCCATGCTGAGCCCATCCACCAGCAATAAGTGTTCACTCAAGCCGCTTGGTAAACCCGCAAGTATTTTTAGTGCCTCTGTGGCTTGAATACTGCCAATTAATCCTACAATGGGTGATAGCACGCCCGACTCTGAGCAGCTTTGTGTTTGATCAGACATAAACTGCGATAAGCACGCGTAGCAGTGGCTATTTTGCTGCATTGTAAAACAGGCAACTTGGCCTTCCATTCTAATTGCAGAGCCTGAAACGAGCGGTGTTTTTGTTTTATAACAGGCGCTATTGAGTAAATTACGTGTAGGCAAGTTATCAGAGCAATCAATTACTATATCAATATTATTTAATAGCTCGTCAAGCGTTGACTGCTCATCTAAAAATACATCAATTGTATGTATATCTATTTCATCATTTAGACTCGCTAACTGTGCTTTAGCAGCATGCGTTTTTAAGCGACCTACGTCTGTTTGTTTATAAAGCACCTGCCTTTGTAAGTTAGTCGCATCAACCACATCGTTATCTATAAGCGTTAAGGTTCCTACTCCTGATGCTGCTAAGTACTGTGCAACCGGGCAGCCTAAACCACCTAAGCCTACTATGAGCGCATGAGACTGCCATATTTTTTCTTGCCCCTCTATATCTAATTTAGGCAGCATTATATGACGCGAGTAGCGCAGTTGTTGTTGGTAAGTCAGGGCTGGTTTAGTCATTAGCGGCTTCTCATTATTTTTATACACAATAGCAATTTTTAGAATATGTGGGCAAGAACGGGGTTAAAAGTAATTGCACTGTTAGTGCTCACATTGATTACCTTAACAGTGCAAATGAAAATTATAACGAATTAGGAAAAACATAAGTCAATGATTTTTAATAAAATAAATTATTGGCTCACTAATTGCTCAGTATGGTTAACGTGAAATTAACAAATGTAGCAGTGTAATTAATAATAAAGTAGTAACTGCTATAAATAACTACAAACGTAACTAAGGAAAAATAACATGCAACCGAGTACTGGGTTTAATCTCATATCGTTTAGCGGAAAAATGAAAATACTGCATTTAAGCTGGATGGTGTTTTTTATCTCATTTTTTGTCTGGTTTAACCATGCGCCATTATTAGGCGCTATAGCGGGTTCGCTAGGCATTACTATGGCACAAGTAAAAACTCTGCTTATTTTAAATGTAGCACTAACCATTCCTGCGCGTGTTGTGGTGGGTATGCTTACCGATAAATTTGGGCCGCGTATTGTTTATGCGGCTTTACTCATTACGTGTAGTATTCCGTGTTTTATGTTTGCATTGGCCACTACGTTTGAGCAAGCCGCTATCGCGCGTTTTGCACTTGGCTTTATTGGTGCGGGTTTTGTTGTTGGTATTCGCATGGTGAGCGAGTGGTTCCCGGCAAATGAGTTGGGTACAGCCGAAGGTATTTACGGTGGCTGGGGTAACTTTGGTTCGGCGGCGGCTGCTATGTTGTTACCAGTACTCGCGCTTATGTTTGGCGGTGATGATGGTTGGCGCTACGCGATTGGCTTGACGGGTGTGTTAAGTGTAATTTTTGGTGTTATATGGTACGTAAACGTAACTGACACGCCAAAAGGTGGCACGTACTTTAAGCCTAAAAAAGTAGGAGCTATGGAAGTAACGAGTAAAGGCGACTTTGTACTACTTCTTATAATGAAGCTACCTATGTACGGTGCTTTAGCACTACTTACTTGGAAATTATCGCCTACTGGCGCAAACTTACTTTCAGAAAACTTTGTTATTGGTACATATGTATTTTTGGTGCTGCTTTATCTTTACGAAGTGTATAAAACGTATGACATAAACGGCCATATTTTTAAGCAACCTGTTCCAGAATCACATCGTTACGAATTTAAACAAGTGGCAGTTTTAAATATTCTTTATTTTACAACATTTGGCTCAGAGCTTGCCGTTGTATCTATGTTGCCATTATTTTTTAGTGAGGTGTTTGGCCTTGATATGGTGTACGCAGGTTTACTTGCATCAGCCTATGCATTTATGAATTTAGCCTCTCGCCCTGGTGGTGGTTGGATCTCAGATAGAATGGGTCGTCGTAAAACGCTTATTGTACTTACCACAGGCTTAGCTGTAGGTTATTTTGTTATGGGCTTAGTTGACGCTAGCTGGCCGCTTTGGCTTGCAGTTGCAGCTGCCATGGCGTGTTCGTTTTTTGTGCAAGCAGGGGAAGGCGCTGTATTTGCGGCTGTGCCGCTTATCAAACGCCGTTTAACGGGTCAAATTGCAGGTATGACGGGTGCGTACGGTAATGTAGGGGCTGTTGTATATTTAACGGCGCTCTCGTTAGTTGATTACCAAACCTTCTTTATGATTATCGCTGCAAGCGCATTGTTAGGTTTAGGTGCTTTGTTGTTTATGAAAGAACCAGATGGCCACATCACAGAAGTAAACGAAGATGGCACCGTTGAACTTATTTCTGTGACTTAAGGCATATTTATGTTTGATGAAACCCAAAAAGCCAGCGCACTTACAAACGAACTTAACGTTGAGTTTGGTGGGCACAGTAGCAAAGGTATAAAAACCGAAAACCAAGATGCGTTTGCTGCTCTTAATACTCAAGCGCAAGAAAAAGAGTCAAAAGGGGTTATTGCCTGCTTGGCCGATGGGTGTTCATCAGCAAAAAATGCTAAACAGGCGTCACAGTTATCGGTAACGCACTTTATAAATGAGTATTTAAATACACCGCCAAGTTGGGCCGTTAAAAAGTCGGTATCTAAGGTATTGGCCAGTTTAAATCAGTGGCTGTATTCGCAATCGGTTAACTATAATCACCTTGGCCAGCGCCAAGCAGATTGGATGACCACGTTTACAGCGCTTATTTTAAAATCGGCTACGGGTTATATTTTTCATTTAGGTGATACCCGAATTACGCGTTTACGTGCAAAAAGTATGGAGGCGATAACACGCGACCATAAAGTAAACGATACCCTAACGCGAGCTTTAGGCGCGCAGCTCCATCAAGAAATTGATGTATACGAAGTTGAACTTAAAGCGGATGATATTTATATACTTACCTGTGATGGTGTACACGATGTGTTGCCATACAGTGATATACAAAAGCTAATTGATGAGCATACTAATTTAGAGCACGCAGCAAAAGCAGTGACAGAGCTTGCCATAGCAAGAGGCAGTGACGACAACGTAAGCTGCCTACTTGTAAAAGTGAATAGTATTGCAAAACAAAATTTAGACGAGTTATATCACTCTTTAACTAGGCGAAAAATTCCGCCACCGTTAAAGGTTGGCCAAAAAATTGATGACTTTACTGTTATCCGCGAATTACACGCTAGTAGCCGCTCGCACATTTATTTAGTGCAACAAACGCCCGATACGCCGCCTGTTGTATTAAAAGCGCCTTCGGTAAATTTTGAAGACGATGTGCACTACCTTCAAGGCTTTATAAGAGAAGGCTGGGTAGGGCAACGTATTAATCACCCCAATGTAATGAAAGTTTTAAATACGCAATCGCAAAGCCGATTTTTATATCATATTTGCGAATACATGGACGGGCAAACACTGAGTGATTGGAAGCATGATGTGCCGCATCCAGAAATTACCCAAGTGCGCAGTATTATTGAACAAATAGTGCAAGCACTTAGAGCGTTTCAGCGTTTGGATATGGTGCATCGCGATTTAAAACTCGATAACGTGATGATAGACGCTCACGCCAAAGTAACATTAATCGATTATGGCACGGTAAGTGTTGCGGCTATGGATGAGTCGGTAAAGCAAATTACTGATGATTGCCCGCAAGGTACGGTAGATTACACCGCACCAGAGACGCTTATCACTATGCATGCCGATTTTAAAAGTGATTTATTTTCGCTAGGCGTTGTTGCGTACGAATTATTATGTTCAAAATTGCCGTATCAGCCACTCGCGCATAATCATGTACCAAAAGATTACAGTCACTGGCAATACACAAGTATTCGTAAACACAGAGCAGATATCCCGTTTTGGTTAGATCAGGCTTTAATGAAAGCATTGGCTCCCAAACCCGAATTCAGATACCACGCATTTTCTGAATTTATAAGCGATATCAATAAACCTAATCCACATTTAAAAAGTACCGCCCCGAAATACTCAATAATGAAACGCGATCCGGTTTTAGTCTGGAAAAGTATTTCGTTGTGTTTATTTATAGCCTTGGTGTGTGTACTTATAATTAAAAATTAAGAGATAAACATGTTAAATCATAAAAAAAACTTACCTATTATTTTTATACTGGGTAGCTTAACTGCGCCTTCAATTAGTGTTGCAGCGCAAACCGATCTTAACTTCAGACTGCGTTTTGAAAGCGCAGAGCAAGATAACGCGTTAAAAGATGCAAGTAGCTTAACGCTACGAACACGCCTTACCCATAAAACAGATGAAGTGAATGGTTTTTCTGCACTTATTGAAGTTGAAGACAGCCGAAGCGTGTTAGGTGTAGACGATTACAACAATACATTGGGTAAAAATACTAATTACTCAGTAATAGCCGACCCAGAAATCACAGAAGTGGATCAAGGTTTTATAAAATACGCGAAAGATGCTTTATCAATTAAAGTGGGTAGGCAAGTAATAGCGCTTGATGGACAACGATTTGTGGGCCACGTTGGCTTTAGGCAAGACAGACAGACCTTTGATGCTGCAACAGTAAATTACACGTTTAACGACATTAACTTGCACTATAGCTACATAAGCAAGCGCAACCGTATATTTGCTGATAGCAAAGATATTGATTCATCAGATCACATGATCAATGCAAGTTTTAAAACAAGCGTAGGTAAGGTAGTTTTATACAGTTATTTATTAAGTAACGACGCAGTAGATGATGACAGCCTAGATACCTACGGTATTTCTTTTAATGGTAATAAAACGCTCAGCGACATTAAATTTTACTACAAAGCAGAGTACGCCACGCAATCTGCATCAACGAGTATGAGTGATTTTGACGCTGATTATTATGCCTTTGAAGGCGGTATTGATTTAGACGGTTTAGGCATTGAAACCGTAACATTAAAAGCCGGTGTTGAATCACTGGGTTCTGATAATGGCGATTATGGTTTTGCTACGCCACTTGCCACAATGCATAAATTTAATGGTTGGGCTGATACGTTTTTAGCAACCCCATCACAAGGACTTGATGACACTTATGTTAGCTTAAATGGTAAAGCCTTTGACGGTAAATGGTTAGTGGCTTATCACAACTTTGATGCAAGCGACAGCGTCAATGGAGTTGATGATTTAGGCTCAGAGCTCAATGTGCAATATGTTAAGCCTATTAATAAAACCTATGCCGTAGGCGCTAAATATGCCGATTATTCAGCAGGCGATAGCGCGGCAGGCAAAGTCGATACCCAAAAGCTATGGGTGTGGGTAAGTGCTAAATTTTAGCCCTCATAATTTAAAGCGTTACAAGTTGGTGCAATAGCGCCAGCTTGTGGTGCTTTCACTTCTTTTTTACTGCACCAATTTGGTTAAGTTACTGAAATATATTATTTATATATCTGGCTTGCATATTGCTATAACAACTACATAACAAATTATACGTTTGAAGTATTAATTTATGCATTTAGTACTTTAAATCAAACAGGTGATTTTAATGCCAAGCAAGCAGCGTGTTGTCGTCGTAGGAAACGGAATGGTCGGGCATCATTTTGTACAGCAGCTAGTATCGCAACAAGGTGATAGCAAAAATGTTGATATTACAGTACTCAGTGGTGAAGACCGCCTCGCTTATGACCGCGTTCAGCTCTCGTCATTTTTTAAAGGCAAAACCGAAAACGATTTAGCACTTACCTGTAGTAAAACCTACCAAGATTGGCAAGTTAGTTTTCATACTCATTCTAAAGTGGTTGATATAAACCGTGATGCAAAAACGGTGACTACCTCAAAAGGCGAATCATTTGCGTACGACAAGCTAATACTGGCAACAGGCTCATTTGCATTTGTGCCACCCATTCCAGGTAAAGATCGTGAGCATTGCCTAGTTTACAGAACCATTAACGATTTACACGCTATAAAAAAATCAGCACAAGGTAGTAAAATCGGTGTGGTTATTGGTGGCGGTTTATTAGGGCTAGAAGCTGCAAATGCGTTAAAGCAGCTAGGTTTACAAACCCATGTAATAGAATTTGCGCCACAGCTTATGGGCGTACAAATAGATGGTGCTGGTGGGCGGTTACTAAAAAATAAAATTACCGAGCTCGGCGTTACAGTGCATACCTCAGTGGCTACAGAGCAAATTATTGAAGGTGAAAACAGCCGTTATAAAATGTGCTTTAAGGGGGGGCAAACCCTAGAAACCGACATGATTGTATTTTCAGCCGGTATTCGCCCATACGATAATTTAGCTCGCGAGTTTAATTTAGAATTAGGTGAGCGCGGCGGCATTGTAATAAACAACCATTGCCAAACGAGTGATAAAAACATATACGCAATAGGCGAATGCGCCCTTTGGAATAACTTTATTTTTGGCCTTGTAGCACCGGGCTACGCGATGGCAAAAGTAGCGGCAGGGCATGTTTTAAAACAGCTTTCTTCAAGTACAGCTTCAAACACACCTTTAAGCAACTATTCAAACAATACTGATGAATTTAGCGGCGCGGATATGAGCACTAAGCTTAAATTAATGGGTGTTGAAGTGGGCTCAATTGGTGATGCCCATGCACGCAGTGAAGGCGCAATTAGCTATTACTTTGAAGATCAGCCAAACGGTATTTACAAAAAAGTTGTCACTAATGAGCAAGGCAACAAACTTATAGGTGCTGTACTTGTTGGCGATACCAGCGAATACGATAACTTATTGCAGTATCACTTAAATAGTATAGAGCTTAGTGTGCCCGCAGAGTCTTTAATAATGCCGCTTGCAGGAGATACTGGTGAGCTAAGTGCTGATGATTTACCAAGTGATGCCATTATTTGTGCGTGCCACAAGGTTACAAAACACACCATTGAACACGCTGTTATGCGAGGCTGCAGCGATTTAAGTGATGTGCAGCAAGCAACTAAAGCAAGTACTGGCTGTGGAGGCTGTGAAAAATTAGTGCAAAGCGTTATTAGTAGTGCACTTAATAATAAAATAGCCACCCTTATCCCTGTAGATGAACCTGTATCACAGAGCGCTTAACGCTAACAATATGAGAGCAGTATGGAAACTTTAAACACTTGTTCAAACACGCCTTTGCTTAAACAAACCACTTGCGCTTATTGTGGTGTAGGGTGCGGGGTTGATATTTCATTATTAAATAATACCCCAACAAAACTTGAAGGCACGCGCGAGCACCCCGCTAATTTTGGCCGCTTGTGTGTTAAAGGCACGCATTTGCTTGACACCACCGGCAGTGATAATCGCTTAACGTCGCCTCTTATTGATAACGAGCCTGCCAGTTGGGATGCTGCAACAAAATACGTTGCGAATAGATTTAACGCCATTATTAAAGAGCATGGGCCGGAATCGATTGCGTTTTATGTATCGGGGCAGTTACTCACTGAGGATTACTACGTTGCCAATAAATTAATGAAAGGTTACATAGGCTCAGGCAATATAGATACAAACTCAAGGCTGTGTATGTCATCTGCGGTTGCCGGTTATAAACGTGCGTTTGGTGAGGATGTAGTGCCATGCACCTACGAAGATTTAGAGCAAACTGAGCTACTTATTTTAATTGGCTCGAATGCAGCTTGGACTCATCCGGTACTATATCAGCGTATGGAGCGCGCAAAAAAGCTTAATCCAAACATGAAAGTAGTGGTTATTGACCCGCGAAAAACCGATACAGCCGAACTTGCCGATACCTTTTTAAATATAAAACCAGGCAGCGACGGGGCACTTTATAACGGCCTACTTAATTATTTAAATGAACATAACTATTTAGATACGCAATTTATTAACGAGCATACAAATGGCTTTGAAACAGCGCTTGCAGAGGCGAAAAAGTGGAGTGTAAAAGCGGTAAGTGACTTTTGTGATATCGACGCGCAGCTAGTCAGTGACTTTTACGCCTTATTTGCAAAAAGTCCAACCGCCATTAGTTTTTATTCAATGGGTATTAACCAATCAAGCTCAGGGGTTGATAAGTGTAATACGATTATAAATGCGCATTTAGCGTCGGGCAAATTGTTAAAACCTGGCTGTGGCCCGTTTTCAATAACTGGGCAACCTAATGCAATGGGGGGGCGTGAAGTAGGTGGCTTAGCAAATCAATTAGCAGCACATTTAGACATTGAAAACGAAGCGCATCAACAGTTAGTGCAGCGTTTTTGGCAATCACCAACAATAGCTAAAAAAGCAGGGTGTAATGCTATTGATATGTTTGATGAAATCGCCAAAGGAAAAATAAAAGCTATTTGGGTAATGGCAACCAACCCTATGGTGAGCCTACCTAATAACGCAGCAATACAAAATGCACTTGAGCAATGTGAGCTGGTGGTTGTGTCTGACTGTATTGCCAAAAGTGATACGCTAAAATTTGCTAATGTGGCGTTTCCATCAACCGGATGGGGAGAAAAAAACGGCACAGTGACTAACTCAGAACGCAGAATATCAAGGCAACGCCCACTAGTTGAGCCTTTCTCAGGAGCTAAAAACGATTGGCAAATAATGTGCTTAGTTGCCAAAAAAATGGGCTTTGAAGGATTTGACTTTACAGACCCAAGTGGCATTTTTGAAGAATGGGCGCAACTTACTGATTTTGAAAATAATGGTGATAGGCTATTAAATTTATCAGCCTTAGTAGGGCTTTCGCAGCAGCAATACGATAACTTAAAACCCGTTATGTGGCCGGTACTAAAAAATGAGCCATATAAAAACGGGCAGGTTTTTGTTAATAAACAATTTAGCACAGCAGATAAAAAAGCCCGCTTTATACCTATAACGCCCAAACTTCCTGTGCAGCAAATATCAAGCGATTACCCTTTTGTAATGAACTCAGGGCGAATACGCGACCAATGGCATACAATGAGCCGCACCGGAAAAAGTACAGCGCTTTCTACTCATATAACCCGCCCATACATTGAAATAAACCCCATTGATGCCAGCAGACTAAATATAAAAGCAAACGATTTAATAACTGCCAATGCTAAAACTGGGCAGGTTACAGCTCATGCAAAAATAACGGATGCCGTGCGTAAAGGTGAGTGTTTTATGCCTATCCACTGGAACAAGCAATTTGCCTCATCCGCTACGGTAAGTGGGCTTTATCAATCGGTTGTAGACCCTATTTCGGGCCAAGCTGAGTGCAAACATGGTGCCGTTGATTTAGTTAAAGCGCAGTTTGCTCAGTACATGCAAATTTTTAGCAAAACAGAGCTTAAAATAACCAGTGATTTTTGGCTTAAAGTTAACGCAAGTAATAGTGTTAACTACCAGTTAGCACTTAATGAAACACAAAATGACTTACTTTATTATTGCCAAACCCTTACAGGGTTACAAGGGCAGTGGTCGGCAATGGGCAGTGCAAAAGCAATGCATATTCAATGTATTCAAAACGAGCAGTTAGTGTTTGTTGCGGTAGTTTCACCTGCTCAAAAAGACATATCACTTGAGTGGATAAATTATTTATTTGCAGAGCCTTTAATAACCTTTAGTCAATTACAGTCATTGCTGTACGCCATGCCCGATGAAGAGTTTACTCAAGGCGCACAAGTATGTAGTTGCTTTAAAGTACGTGAGCAGCCCATTATAAATGCCATTAAAAGTGGTGCAAATACAGTGGATCAGTTGGGGTCTAAATTAAAATGCGGCACTAACTGTGGTTCGTGTAAAACGCAGTTAAGCCAATTAATAAAGCAACATGGTACAAAAAACGCTAACAGTATTGATGTTGCGGTTGTCATTTAAAGTGCTATTTAGAAAAAATAATATAAACACCAAGGAAGCATATGCTTAATGATCAATTTGGTCGGCAGTTTAACTATTTGCGCCTCTCAATTACCGATGTGTGTAACTTTAGTTGCACCTATTGTTTACCAAACGGGTATCAGTGCGATACCCCGCGTAACTTTTTAAATAAAAGCGAAATAAACACCTTAGTAAATGCGTTTGCGCAACTCGGCACAAAAAAAGTGCGTATTACAGGTGGCGAACCGTGTTTACGCAGTGATGTAACCGATATTATAAAGCAATGTAAAAACACGCCAGGCATAGAAAAAGTAGCCATAACAACGAATGGTTTTAACTTATTTAATAAAATTGATGAGTTTTACAATGCTGGCTTAGATGCGCTAAACATTAGTATTGATAGCTTAAACCCAAGCATGTTTAAATTAATTACAGGACACGACAAGCTAACCCATATTTTAAAAGGGATAGACCGGGCAATTGAGCTCGGCATAAAAGATATAAAAATAAATGCAGTGCTGGCTAAGCAGTTTAATAAAAACCAATTAAAGGATTTTTTAGACTGGGTGAAGCATAAAAAAGTAACGGTACGCTTTATCGAATTAATGGAAACAGGCAATGGCGCCACCTTTTTTGAACAAAATCATTTAAGCGGGCAAAGTGTTAAAACGCAGCTTTTAGCACAAGGTTGGTTACAGGTAGTGAGAGGTAAATTAAACGGGCCTGCAGAGGAGTTTTGTCACCCCGATTTTGAGGGCCGCATTGGCTTAATTATGCCCTACAGTAAAGATTTTTGTATAAGCTGTAACCGATTAAGAGTATCGTCATTAGGTAAGCTACATTTATGTTTATTTGCTGAGCAGGGAATAGACTTACGCCCGCACTTAAATGAGCAAGATACGCCAGCCACTGTAAACGCTATTCAAGCAGCAATGGGCAATAAAACTATTAGCCATGAGCTTGATAAGCGCTTAACGGGCGCCACAACCCATTTAGCTATGTTAGGCGGCTAAATATGAGTAATAAAACAGTGTTTACAGGGGTTGTACTCGCTGGAGGGCAATCATCCAGAATGGGCAGCGATAAAGCCAATCTCATTTTAAAAAATAAAACATTACTACAAAATGCATGTGAATTATTAAAAGCTGCAGGAGCTAGTAATGTACTTATAAGTCGTAATGTAAAAAGTGCTAATGGGCAATATATACCTGACATATACCCTGATTCTGGCCCGCTTGGCGGGATTTATTCAACCTTAATGGCAACAGAGCAAGATATACTTGTAACCGCTGTTGATATGCCATTGCTTACTTGCACGTTATTATCGCAAATTGCATCTGCAGGGAGCGATAATTCCCACTTTCAAACAAATCAGCCACAAATACATGCGTGGCACTTTGAAAATGAACCGTTACCCCTGTATATTCGTAACACCCAAAGCGTTAAACGTCATTTAAAACAATTACTCATAAACGCAAATAGTCATAAATCAATTAAACAGTTTACCCGTAGTATTGGTGTGCAAACGCTAAAATGTAATAAAGCGCACGCACTTGTTAATACCAATACACCGGCGCAATTTAAAGCTGTTAACGAGCAATTTGACCAACATAAACCTAATTTATTAAGAAGAACCCTATGAGCCACACAACTGAGTCACAAATAGCATTAAACATTGCCGTAATGACAGTAAGCGATACACGCGATGAAATTACGGATACCTCAGGCCATTATTTAATTAAAGCGCTAACTGAGGCAGGCCATCACTTAGCGGATAAAGACATAGTTAAAGATGATGTCTATCAAATGCGAGCAGTTGCATCGCAGTGGATTGCCGATGACACCATTCACGCTATTTTAGTAACCGGTGGTACGGGTTTTACCGAGCGCGACTCAACACCAGAGGCATTTTCACCGTTATTTGATAAAAGCGTAGATGGATTTGGAGAACTATTTAGACATATTTCGTACGGCGAAATAGGTAACTCAACTATTCAATCGCGTGCGTTGGCAGGCCTTGCCAATAACACCGTTATTTTTTGTATGCCTGGCTCTACGGGCGCATGTAAAACAGCCTGGACAGGTATTATAAAAGATCAGTTAGACTCAATGCACAAGCCATGTAACTTTGCCCCGCATATTACTATTGGTAAAAAATGCGAATCGCGAGAGCAATAATATGCTGAGCCACGTAGACGAAAATGGCCAAGCAAACATGGTTGATGTATCGCTAAAAGAGGTTACTCTGCGCGATGCATCTGCCGAGGCCTATATTAAAATGAGCAAACACGCTTTTGAGCAAGTGTTGCTTAATCAAAATAAAAAAGGTGACGTGCTAGGCGTTGCCCGCATTGCAGGTATTCAGGGCGCCAAAAAGTGCGCCGATTTAATTCCGCTTTGTCACCCGCTGGCACTGAGTAAAGTAGCCGTTGATTTTGAACTTGATGAAGCACATAGCCAAATTAAAGTCACCAGCTACTGTAAATTGGCGGGCAAAACGGGCGTTGAAATGGAAGCGCTCACCGCAGTATCAGTGGCGACCCTTACACTATTTGATATGTGTAAAGCTGCCGATCCGCTCATGGAAATACACGGTATGCGCGTAACGCAAAAAGCAGGAGGCAAGCATGGCAGCTGGCAGCGAGATTAATTTAAATAATACGAATGCAGCTGCAGGGCATGTAAATGTACTCTTTTTTGGCCAACTTAAAGAACGCCTAAAGTGCGATAAGTTAACCGTTGATATAGCTCATACCCTTAGCATTAAATCGTTTAAACACATGCTGGTTGAGCAAAACCCGCATTGGCAGGCATGGCTTGAAGAGCGTGATGTATTGTGTGCGCTTAATCAAACTATGTCATCAAGCGATGAGCTTGTAAAAGCAGGGGATGAACTTGCTTTTTTCCCACCCGTGACAGGTGGCTAATGAGTATAAGCATTAACGTACAAACGCACGATTTTTCAGTAGGCGAGCAACATGACGCACTTTGTAGTAATAACAAAAGTGATGGTGCCGTAGTGACGTTTACAGGGCTGGTGCGAGAATTTAGTAGCGGCGATAACGTAATCGCCCTTGAGCTTGAGCACTACCCAGGAATGACTGAGCATCTACTGCGATCTATAGCCGAACAAGCGCAAACACGCTGGCAACTTGCCCGCATAAGCATTATTCATCGAGTCGGTTATTTAGCCCTTGGTGAGCAGATTGTATTTGTTGGCGTAACCAGCCGCCACCGCCAAGCCGCGTTTGAAGGCGCACAATTTATAATGGATTACTTAAAAAACCACGCTACGTTTTGGAAAAAAGAGCATTTTAAAGATTCATCTAACTGGGTTGAGTTTAAACAAAGCGACAAGCAAGCACTGAGTAAATGGCAAAGTATCGAACAGGATGCAATTAAATAAATGCATATAATCTCTACCAATGTCTCTAAAATAAAAACGGTTGTGCATAACGGCAAAGAGGTCAAAACCGGTATTTTTAAAACGCCAACCAAGGAGCCTGTTGTCATTGAAAAGCTAAATATAATAGGTGATGAACAAGCCGATTTAGTCAATCACGGCGGTATTGATAAGGCGGTTTATGCGTTTTCACATAATCACTATGATTATTGGAAACACACACTTAAAAATGATGATTTAGCAGTAGGTGCCTTTGGCGAAAACTTTACAATTTCAGATCTAGATGAAGCTAACATTCACATTGGCACTCGTATTCGTGTTGGCAGCGCACTGCTTGAAGTAAGCCAGCCCCGTGTGCCATGCTTTAAGCTTGCCATTGCACTTAATAATAAACAAAGCCTAAAACTGTTTACTCAGTATTATCACACGGGTGTTTATTTTAGAGTGCTTGAGCAAGGTATTGCTAAAACAGGGGATGCAGTTACTATTGAGCATAAAGCTGAGCATAATATTTCAGTAAAAACCTTGTTTCAGGCGTTTTTTGATAAACACTACCCAGATTATGAAAGCGTATTATTAGCCGCACTTGAACTCCCTGAGCTTGCACTTGAGTGGCAAACTAAGATTAAAAAAAAGCTCTCAACTTAGGTTTAAGGCAGTTTTAATGTTCATGGCTGTGGTTAATCGCTAGCCACTCCCATTTATTTCTATAACCCGTCTTTAATTAGCATTATTAAGTTCAATTATTTTGTTCGCGACCGCATAAATTGAACTATGTGAATCCATAGCTTGTTTTTGAAGTTGCTTATGGGCATGCTCCTCACTTATTTTTAGTTGCTCTATTAATATATATTTTGCTTGATGAATCACTTTTTGCTCGGTGATGACTCGTTTTGCATCAACCAGTGCTTGGTTAATTTGTTTAATATGTTGGCTTTGCTCTAAAATTAAGTCGTACATGGTTTTATTACTATTTAGCTTGCTTGCCGCTGTATTAGTAGGTTCATTGTTTTTAAGCGCTAGCTGCCCGTCGGTTGCAGGCATATATTGTTGCTCTAAGGTATTGAGTATTTGTTTGTTGGAATTTAATTTTCGTTGTGCACATGCGATTTGCATTGCAGCAGAGTCGATTAAATGATCGCTAATGTTTTGCTCTATTTTATGCATAATATCAATACGCGTTGTGGTTACTTCGTACCACACTTCGCTAAGCTGCGATAAAGGCTGTGCATTTTCGTCATCAAGTTTTTGTAGCAAACTTCTTAGCTTATCTACTTGTTTATTTACAGGGTGCTCTATCAATGAGGTATAGCATTTAAGTAAATGATCGTCTGCGTACTCATTAAAAAACGAAAAACTATGGCTTTGCTCTTGAACAAAATGAGCGAGTTGCGTTTTTTGATCTTCTGTAAATTTACTCGCAGCAAACGCTTGTGCTCCGCAGGCGCGCTCTTGGCCAGCGTATTCTTTACCTTGCATAAAATTAAAATAAGCAACTAATAGGCGAGTAACATGTGGATCGCTTGCACCATCAGCAGCTTCTAAAATAATATTTAATAAGCTAGCTATAAGTTGCGTAAATGATTGAGTTGAATGTACAGGCGTTACGTTTTGTCTGCCTATTTGGTGGCGCAAAGCGGGTAGCACGTCTAGTGCCTGTAAGCTGTAAGTAATTAAATTATATAACCTTGAATGACCCGGGTCGGCATTATCAGATATAAAGGTTGTTTTAAGAGAATGATAAAACGTATCTTGAGCGCTTTGTGTAATGGGTATTTGCTGTGTGAGCTCATTGCTAAAACGTAAGCTTTTTGAGGCCAAAAAGATGTTGCTCATAGCACGTTCTTTTTGTAACTGGTGCACAAAATCACCTAGCTTGGTGAGCGAGGCACAGCTATTTTGCAGTTGCTTTAAAGCGTGAATTTCTTGGTACTTTGCCGCTAGTAAAAACTGTTTTGTGAGAGGATTGCTTGTCTGCATAGGTTTTGTTCCGCACTTTTTTGTTTTTAAAGTGCAACCCTTGTTCCAATCATGAATAAAAATTAACTATTGATTTTAAAATCAATCTAAAACAGCCGCTTGTGGTTATATTTTTATTTAAAAAGTATTAATCACTTTATTTTGAGCACACAAATTTACCCTTTTTGGTGCATAAAAAGGGAATATTGCACTGCTAACATTGTATATAAAAAAGCACGCTTACCCCTGGGGAGGAAATAAGCGCGAAAAGTGCATTATGTATTAAATCTGCATTAAGTATTGACCGTTTGAACTAAAAGCTCAGGGGTAATAGCCATTTTATGGTTTATTACTTCTCCAACAATTATAAGAGTAGGGCCTTGCAGGTTATGGCTAAGGTGATCATTTACTATATTTTCTAATGTACTAGTAATTGCTTTTTGCTTACTCGTTGTGGCGTTTTCGATAAGTGAGATTGGTGTGGTACTTGGCCAATTTACCGATTGAAGGCCGCTACTTAGCTCTTTTAATCGTCCTAAGCCCATATAAACCACTAAAGTTGGATTATTGTTACCTTGCACAAAGGCATAATTGCTCCAGTTTGGCAGTTTTTTAGGGTCTGCAAATTGGGCAGTTAAAAACGTGACGCTTCGCGCTACATCACGTGCTGTAAGCGGAATGCCTGTATAGGCAGAGGCCGCACATGCAGTGGTAACACCAGGTACAATCGCAAAGTTAATATTATGCTTTGTAAGCGCATCAGCCTCTTCGTTTATGCGAGCAAATATACTCGGATCGCCCCCTTTTAAACGTACTACGTTTAACCCTTGTTGAGCATATTTAACGAGTAGGGCGCAAATATTGGCCTGTGTCATTGAATGCATACCGGCTCGTTTGCCTACAAATATACGCTGCGCTGTTTTAGGTAATGTTTTTAGTAAATCTTCGCTTACAAGCCAGTCATATAAAACGACGTCGGCTGTTTGTATTAAACGCTGCGCTTTTACGGTAATTAGCTCAGCATCGCCCGGTCCAGCACCAATAATATAAACATGGCCGTTTTTGCCCTCTTTGCGAGTATGCTTAACGCCATTGGTAAGTTTATTTACAAATTTGTTTAGCCAACCATTTTCAATACCCGAAAAATAAGAAAGCACGCTCATAATAATCTCCTTAAGCAACCGCTTTAATTACTTTCGGCTCTGCGCTTATAAGTACGTTACCGTCTTCAATTTTTGCATCAAAAACCGGTAAATGTATTGTTTCGGCCTCTAGGCACTCGCCTGTTGCTAAACAAAAATGCTGTTTATATAACGGCGAAGCCACAACCAGTTTTCCCTCTATAGAGCCAATAATACCGCGCGATAATACGTTCGCTTTTCCAATTGGGTCGTAGTTACTAATGGCAAACACGCTTTGTGTGTTTTGTGGTACATAAAAAATAGCCACTTGCTGATTATTAACTAATGCGCATACACCACTGTTAGCAACTAGGTCGTCGATTGTTCCAATACTATGCCAAGACATCAGCTTGCTCCTCTTCAAGTTCCACTACCGGAATACGGTTTTGAGTAATTAGTTGTTCGCGTTTTTCAGCATCTGTAGCTGGGCGAATTTGATTACGCTCTTGTACAAATAAAATATTGTCATCGGGATTAGGGCTATTAACAAACTGGCGAAAACGCTTAGAAGCTTCAGGGCTTTCTACTGCTTTTTTCCACTCACAGGCGTATGTTTGAGTAATAAGTTCCATTTGTTCTTCAAGCTCTTGGCAAATACCTAAGCTGTCGTCTATTACTACACTTTTAAGGTAGTCTAGACCGCCTTCAAGGTTTTCCATCCATACAGACGTACGCTGTAATTTGTCGGCGGTTTTTATGTAAAACATTAAAACGCGGTCTATGTATTTAATAAGTGTGGCTGTATCTAAATCGGTAGCAAATAAATCGGCGTGACGAGGGCGCATTCCGCCATTACCACACACATATAAGTTCCAACCGTTTTCGGTGGCAATAATACCTATATCTTTACTTTGTGCTTCGGCGCATTCACGGGTACAACCAGACACGGCCATTTTAAATTTATGTGGTGAGCGTAACCCTTTATAGCGGTTTTCAATTTCTATTGCGTGGCCAACACTGTCTTGTACACCATAACGACACCAAGTACTTCCCACACATGACTTAACCGTTCTAAGAGACTTACCATAAGCGTGGCCTGTCTCAAAGCCAGCTTCAATGAGTCTTCCCCAAATAACGGGTAGCTCTTCTAAACGTGCGCCAAATAAATCGATACGCTGTCCACCAGTCACTTTACAATAAAGGTTAAAGTCTTTTGCTACTTGGCCAATGACAATGAGTTTGTCGGGTGTTATTTCGCCGCCTGCAATACGAGGTACTACAGAGTACGAACCGTCTTTTTGCATATTAGCAAGGTAAGTGTCGTTAGTATCTTGCAAGCCAACATGGGCAGGTTCTAAAATAAAGTCATTCCACGTTGAGGCTAAAATAGAAGCGACTGCAGGTTTACATATTTCACAACCATGATGTCCACTGCCGTGTTTAGCTAATAAATCATCAAAGGTTTTAATGCTTTCTACTTTAACCATATGCAGTAGCTCTTGGCGCGAATACGCGAAGTGCTCGCACACATGGTTGTTGACTTCAACACCACGACTAGCTAGCTCATCATCTACTACCGATTTAAGTAAAGCGGCACAGCCACCACAACCACTGGCTGCTTTTGTGCACGATTTAACAGCAGCTAAATCGCATGAGCCACCATCAATAGCACCCACAATGTCGCCTTTACTCACGTTATGACACGAGCAAATGGTGGCGGTATCGGGTAGGGCGCTGCCCGCTAATGAAGGTGCGCCAGCGCTGTCTGGTAAAATTAAACACTCAGGATGTTCTGGTAAGGCCATGTCGTTTAACATGTACTGCAGTAGCGTATCGTAATCACTAGTATCGCCAACAAGTACTGCACCAAGCAGCTTATCGCCGGTTTCATTTAGAATGATTTTTTTATAGCAGTCTCTAATTGGATCTTGGTAAATAAGCTCTTTGCAGTTGGGTGTTTTTGCATGGGCGTCGCCAATAGATCCTACTTCAACACCGAGCAGTTTTAATTTAGTGCTCATATCGGCACCTGAAAATTCAAGTTTGCCGCCACTTAGCTGGCTTGCTGCAACGCGGGCCATGTTGTAGCCAGGTGCCACTAAACCAAATAGTTTTTTGTCCCACAAGGCACATTCGCCAATAGCTAAAATATCAGGGTCTGAGGTTAGGCATTGGTTATTAATAATAATGCCGCCACGCTCGCCAAGTTCTAGTTCAGCCACTTTGCCCAGTTGATCATAAGGGCGAATACCGGCAGAGAACAAAATTAAGTCGGTTTCTAAAAACGTACCGTCTGAAAAGTTTAATCTAAAGCGGCTAGTTTCACCTTTAACTATTTCGCTGGTTGCTTTTGAGGTATGAACAGTAACGCCTAGTTTTTCTATTTTATTTTTTAATAGCGTGCCGCCTTGCCCGTCGAGCTGTACAGCCATAAGCTGCGGTGCAAACTCAACAACATGCGTATCAAGCCCTAATTGTTTAATGGCGTTTGCGGCTTCAAGTCCTAATAAACCACCACCAATTACTACACCATTTTTACTGGCTGCGGCACTGGCTTTTATTTGCTCTAAATCCTCTAGGGTGCGATAAACCAGGCAATGGGGTTGATCGTTCCCCTTAATTGGCGGTACAAACGGGAAAGAGCCCGTAGCAAGTACAAGCTTATCGTACGGGTATTGATCGCCAGTTTGAGTGGTTACTACTTTGTTTTTTCTATCAATGCCTTCAACCCACTGTTTAGTATGCACATTAATATTAAGTTGTTGATAGTTATCTAAAGTTGTTAGTGCTAAATCGGCGGCTGTTTTGCCATCAAACACGCTTGATAAATAAACGCGGTCGTATGCAAGATTTGCTTCTCCACAAAGTACTGTAATATTTGCTTTGTCATCGCTTTGACGCATTTGCTCAACAAAATGATGTCCGACCATACCATTGCCGATAATGAGTATTTTTTGCGAGGTTTGCATTAGGCATTCCTTAATGTGACGGTTTAAATTTTAAAAACAAAAAAGCCCGCCTCAGATACAAATTCATGTAACTGCGAGCGGGCTTCTTTGCCTGTGGTCATAACAACCTAAATTTATGCCGTTAAAATAACGGACTTGTATTTTATTAAAGCAATAACCTAGCCATAAAAATAAGTTACTGATTAATAGGGTTATTAATGTTTTTTGTAAATAATAGAATCAAATATAGTGCTTTTTTGGTGCAAGGTTTGTATTAATTAGTGCAGTTTAAATGTATCTGGGACTAATAATGCACAAGTTACTTAATAGAGGACCGTATAGGTGGGAGTTTGAAGGTTAAGCTAAAACTACGTTGCATACAGCGCACATTACATGAGTAATAAGAACCCAAGTTAGGGCTAGTGATTACAGATTTTATCACTAAGTTATTGATTATTTATATAGACAAAAAGAGTAAACAAAGCTAAATGAAAACTAACGCCCAGAATAATAATTGATATGACTTTTTTTGACTTACCTTTTTTAAAACTAGCAAAATCCTTAAATTGAATATTATAACTACCAAAAGTGACTCCCTTTAGCACGAGGCAGCCGGTTGAATAAAATAAAAAACCAAAGGCCGTATCAATTATTAGCCATAAAAACATATCGAACATAATGCTCATATTAATTCCTTATATCACGTTGAGTTTTAGATTAAATCGCACAGACTAACACCCCAGTTAGTCGTTTTAGTCTTAAAAATAGTTGTCACTGCTTTCAATATAATCATTTTATTAAAGCATATTCATTAAACAAAGCCAGAGCATGAAGTATAAGTAAACATAAAAACCTCTCTTCTACACGCGCTTGTGTATTTTGCAAAATGCAACTGAATCTATTGCAAGATGCATGAATCTTAAGTTGTTTATATTTTACATATTGATTTTCAATAGCTTAAGTTTTGGAATGGACCCTGCAATGGTTTAAACACTAAATTCATTAGGGGCTAAATTATGAAACTAAACAAATTTGCAACTGCGTGCTTACTTGCATTTCCGTGCGCTGTGCTTAGTCAACCATTCGAATCGTGTCCTAGCCAAGCACCGACAGAAGCGTTTGATACTTCACTATACAGCGTAACAAATGCAGACGATGCCAGTGTGCAAGGCAATGGTTTGTATTTACTTAACGAAAATGGCTTGCCGTTTGCGTGTTTAGCGCCTCTAATAAAGGCATGGCAATAGAGTACTGGGCCGGTGTGCTAGTGAAAGTATTTATAATAGTATTTGCCATTAGCTGGTGGTTAATCCGATTTTCGCATTTTAGTTTAGTGCGAATGGGCATAATGATTTCGGGTATTTTGGTTGCTGTGGCTGCGTTAATTAACAAAATGAATGGCATTGGTTAGGTTGAGGGAACACGTGTCACTATTTCTCGTGAGTATCGCTCGCAATTAGGAGACCCTAACGATCTATCGTTAGTGTTGATGTTTCCAGTGTCCTTTTTGGCAGCAGAACTGTTTGATAAAGGTGCGAATAAATGTCGTCCTATATTTGCAGCCGTAGGTTTGTTGTTAGCTATTTCTGGCGTTATAGTCACACAGAGCCGAGGCGGCTTACTGGGTATTACCGCTATTTTAAGTTTCTTTTTATATCAAAGGTGGAATTATTCTTCAAGGTTGTCAAACGTCTGAGGAATTTGCACATTGTTTATGGAGAAACTCACAATTTACCCTTTCTAAAGAAATTGATGACGCCTCATTAATTATAATTAACTGAATTTGCATTACGTGGGACTTTATAGCTATATTATAAGCATACATTCTATCTTATTGAATTAACAGCTACTCGCCAACTGAGACGTCTTTATGCTACCCACAGTTTTAATCGTTGAAGATACGCAGTCTTTAGCAATGATGTACCAATCTTATTTACTATCAACCGGTGTTAACACCCTTGTGGCAAGTGACGGCCAAACAGCCATAGACATCATAAATAAAGTTCACCCAGACCTTATAGTGCTGGATGTTATGCTACCAGATATGAATGGGCTTGATATTTTAGCGACGTTAGAACCCGATAATTCGCCTCAAGTTGTTGTATTAACTGGGAATGCAACAAAAGAAATAGCCATTCAGGCAATAAAATTAGGCGCGAGCGACTTTTTAGAAAAACCAATAGAAGCAGAGCGCTTTAGAATAACGGTTAACAACGCACTGAAAATTAAAAACTTAAAGCAAACCGTTACACAATATAAAAACAAATACGAAAACGGAAAATACTTTGATTTGATTGGCAGCTCAAAGCAAATGCAGACCGTTTATAAAATTATAAGCTCGGCGTCTGCCTGCAAGGCCACTATTTTCATAACAGGTGAAAGTGGTACGGGTAAAGAGTTGTGCGCACGAGCTGTTCACCAAGCGTCTAATCGAGCTAATCAACCCTTTGTCGCCTTAAATTGTGCCGCAATACCAAAGGATTTAATTGAAAGTGAAATTTTTGGACATCTAAAGGGAGCGTTTACTGGCGCTATTGCCAATAGAGTGGGTGCTGCAGGGCAGGCCAACGGGGGAACGCTGTTTTTAGATGAATTGTGTGAGATGGATATTAATTTGCAAAGTAAACTTCTGCGATTTATACAAACAGGGAGTTACCAGCAAGTTGGCAGTGAAAAAGAAGTAAAAGTTGACGTTAGATTTGTTTGTGCAACTAATAAAGATCCTCTTATTGAAGTAGAAAACGGCCGTTTTAGAGAAGATTTATATTACCGACTCCATGTTATTCCGATAGAGCTGCCACCACTTAGAGAGCGCGGAGCCGATATTATCGAAATTGCCGAAGCCTTGTTTGAAAAACTCGCATTGGAAGAAAATCATCCTTATAAAAGTATTTCGGAGGGGGTAAAGCAGCTGATTATGCAGTACAGTTGGCCAGGTAATGTAAGGCAGCTCGAAAATGTGATCCGTAATGTCTTAGTACTTCACCCTGAGCAATATATTGATACTGATATGATACCCGCATTACCGGTCAGCTCAAAAAGTCAGACGCAACAAACACCAATCACCAACACGCAATCGTCAAATATTGAAACAGCAGCGTTTGATATGGCAACGTCTCAAAGCGAAGTTAAGCCGCTATGGCTTGCAGAAAAAGAATACATTGAGCACGTTATAAAACTATGTATATCGAATGTGCCTAAAGCGGCATCACTGCTCGATGTGAGCCCTTCAACATTGTACAGAAAAATTAAAAGCTGGGATGAGCTCGAATAAACTTATGTACCAGTATTCGCTTGCCTGAGTAGTTTAAATTGCTGTTTACCAGAAAAACGTTCCTCTAGCGTCCTGTAAGCGTTATTGATAATAGTATTGGTGTGATCTTCGGATTGTGAGAGCAGTTTTTCTACCTGTTGCTCAAAGTGTTGTGTATTTGTTTCTTGTATTAAAAACCCTGTAATTCCGTGTTTAATAATACAGGGGATAGCACCTACGGCGCTGCTAATTATAAATTTTTTCTGATATGGCTTCTAGTAGTGCCATTGGTAGTCCTTCTTCTCATGAGCGAATAAGTAATACATCAATTTTTTTCCATATGGTATTACGCTCAACTAGTCCGTGGTACTCAAGGTTATGTAAGTTTGGTAGTTCGTCTTTTATAGGGCGATCACCAAAAATGTGAAACTTAACGTTTAAATCTTGTTGCATATTTCCGGCTAACCTGCAAGACACATCAGGTTCTTTTTCAAATGATAACCGACCAACAAAAACAATGTTAACGCCTGTTTTAAATTTTTTACTATGACTTTGGGATTTATTAATAGCGATAAAATTTTCGAGTAACTGTGCATTTTTAATTGAATGCTTTATTTGTTTAGAGACGGCGAAGTTTATTGATAAAGGGGAAAGTAGTTTATCTAACATGTTGTAAAGTTTTAGTTTACCTGTATCAGCTTCACCAGCATAGTAGGTACTAATACAGCAATGCCTAGTTATTTTACATACTAAACGGCCTTATAACCATGAGTATGAATAACGGTGTTTGAATCTAAGCTTTTTAATTGTTTTAGTAGGCTACTTAGGTTTCCTTTTAAAAATTCATACCTTATATTTTCTTGGTTAAGCAAATCATAAAATTCTTGATTTTTGTGATCCTGGTAAAACATAATGTAGCTGCAAATGTGGTTGTTAGTGAGTAGCTTTGACAGTTCAACTAGGTGTGTTTCCATACCACCAAGCATCGAAGAGTCTACAAATAAAACAACGTTGAATTTCATAACTAACCCCAAAAGATATATATGATTAATTGCTCAATAATTGAACAGCTTAAAAGTGATGTTGGTAACGAACTAGCAGTAGAGCTGCTAAAAACGTTTATTAACGAGTCAAAAAAAACAGTTGAAATCTTGGTTAATACACAGGATGTCAGTGAGATAGAAATTAGCGCACATAGCCTTAAAAGCAGTGCCTATAGTTTTGGTGCTATCAGCTTGGGAGATACCTGTAACTCAATAGAGTCACTCGTAAAAGTTGAACATACTCCACAACAGCTCGATTTATTATTAAAAACAGCAGAACAACAAAGCACAGAAACCTTTAAAGAGCTAGAAGCTGTTATCCAAAACATTTAAAAATGATTACTTAATTGTATGGGCATTTTAAGCAACCCAGTAAACACATTGTTTAGCTCATCTATGTCGTGTAAATGGGCTCTGTTTTTTAGGATAGTTTTACTACCCTGTAATATTTCTTTAATTGCAGAAGACGGAATATTTAAATCGTATAATTTAAAACTTAGTTGTTCTGCAAGCCAATCAACACCCGGTGTTGAAGTGTTTTTCATGACGCTTTTTTCTGTTTTTGAGTTTTCGATAAAAATACGACACGCCGATGTTTTTTGAATAGCTGCCGCTATTTCTTCCACTAAAAACGCAGGTAAAATACTCGTAATAATGCTCCGTGGGCCAATAATGATTAAATCGGCTTCTAAAATGACCTTTACACAGCCCGGGCCTGCAGGGACATCTTCAGATAGTGATACACTTTTAGGCAAAGAGGTTAGTGAATCAATTTCACATTCGCCAATTACTTTTTCATTATTGTTTAGTTCATCGACAAGGTCGGTGGGTACTTCTGTCATGGGCAAAAAAGTTTCTGAATTACCGAGCATAATATTAAAATGAGCAATGGCTTTTGTTGCAGATCCGGTCAGCTCCATTAATCCAAGCAGTGTTAAATTACCTAAACAATGTTCAGCAAGTTGCCCTTGTGTGAATCTGTGTTCGTAAATTGCGTTAAACGTAGATTTCTTATCAGCAAGCTGCAAACAGCAGCGACGTATATTTCCAAGCGCAATGGTTTCTTGTGAAGCTCTAATTTTACCTCTGCTACCACCAAATATCTGTGGTTGCGACAATAGCGGTTATATGACTACTCATCAGCCTAATAGCGCTTAAAACCTGAGCTAATCCGTGTCCGCCTCCAATACACACTATTTTCATTTTTGAGCCTTTGTGTTTTTGTTTATTTCACATGTAGAGTGCATTTATTCCAAATGTTTTATAACAATTAACATGATGATTTATATTGTTTTTTAATCTATATTTAATTGAGAAAAGCCAGTTTTAAAATTACTTTTTGCAAAACGCGATGCATATTGATGAGGAAAATGAGTGTGAAAAAAACAGAACATCTGTGTGTATCTGATTTACAAAAACATTTAATAGATTTAGCTAATTGTGAACACGGTGCTGATTTGTTGGATTTGCTTAGAGCGGTATTTGAGTCACGGCTTAAATATACTGACTGTATTATCATCAATAGGTATAAATATAGATATTACGAGACGATAGCGACGACTAATGATCAGTTTAGTGACAAAATGTGGTCCGAGTGTTATTTGTTTACACAAACGGCTGAACACGGTTATGCCATATGCCAATACCCTCAACAAATTGAAGAACTCGAATTTTCGATTACATATTCAATTCAAACCTTAAAACTAAAAAACTCTTTATTATTTAGTGTGAACACACACTTTGATAAAGGCATAATTATTTTTACAAATGTAGATGCACAGCAATGTGAGCAATTTATTAATTCAGACACAATTAAAATATTCTTGCAGCAGGCGTTTTATACATTAATTAATCACGTTAAGTTAGCTAAACAAACCAATAAAGCTTTATCGCTTACACATAGATTTACGACACTCTCTAACCTATTTAAAGAGTATGGGTCAGAGTGGTTTTGGCGATTAAACCCGCTAATGGTATTTGAAAGTATTAATAATATTGAAACTATTGGGAATGTGTACGATCAGCTTTTTATTGGTCATAGAATTGAACACATCATTACAGATAATGAAAAGCAAAATACAGAAAAATGGCAGCAATTTAACCAGCTAATTGATGACCGTAACGACTTTCATGATTTTGAATTTGAGGTTGAAGCCGACAAAAATTTTTGGGTCATTTTAACAGGTAAACCTCTTTACGATAAGTTAGGCAATTTTTTAGGTTACATGGGGCTTGCTAAAAATATTACGACGTCTAAACAGCGAGAGTTTGCTCTTCAGGCGCAAACATTAAGGGCTGAAGAGGCAAGCCAAACAAAATCAAAATTTTTGAGAGTGATGTCTCATGAAATCAGAACGCCTATTCATGCCGTTATGGGGATGATTGAGTTATTGCTTGATACAGAGCTCAGCCCCGAGCAACAGCAACTTGTTAATTATGCTAACTCAAGCACCGAAATTTTATACGGTTTAATCACCGATGTGCTCGACTTTTCAAAAATTGAGTCTGGCACGGTTTCATGTATAAAAAAACCATTTGATATAAAGCTGTTAACTGAAAATATAGTAGGGCAGTTAAATATTGTTGAAAAGTCAGATGACATTCTTTTTACCACTCACATCGATACGCAAATTCCCCAATATGTTGTTGGTGACGAATACAGATTAGGTCAAGTATTATTTAATGTAATTAGTAACGCGTTTAAGTACACAGTAAATGGTCAAATTAACTTAAACGTAGTGATACAAAATGAGCAGCTTATTTTTGAGGTAAAAGATTCGGGTATTGGTATAGCTAAAAAGCATTTAGATTTAATCTTTAAGCCATTTAGCCAAGTGAATGACAGTATAAACCGTAAAAGTGAAGGGGTTGGATTAGGATTAAGTATTTCAAAAAACTTATTAGGCATAATGGGAGGAGACATAACAGTAGATACTCAACTAGGTTTAGGAAGTACGTTTACCATTTCAATACCATTTGAAGAAGCCCATGTTAGCGATATTGTTGATAATGTAATACATAAACAATCGGCGCTAACAATTTTGGTGGCAGAGGACAACAAAACGAATCAAGTACTGATCAAGGCGTATTTAGAAAAGCTGAATCATAAAGTGACTTTGGCTAATCATGGGCACGAGGCTATTGATTTATTTTCGCGTAAAAAGTTTGATTTAGTATTAATGGATATCATGATGCCTGAAATGGATGGTTTAACTGCTGCAGAATATATAAGAGATGAATTAGTCAGCGATGTACCAATTTACGCTTTAACCGCTAATGCAGAAAAAGACAATAAAGCATCGTGCTTTAAGGTGGGTATGAACAAAGTACTCACAAAGCCGATTAAATTTCAAGAACTCGAAGCCGCCTTGAAAGGGTTGTTTCCACGATAAAATATAGTCCCAGTTATCTTATTAATTGATTTTAGGCTAATTGATTAAGGGTTGGGAGAAATTTGCTTTTAAGTATTTATACTTTTTGGATTGGTACGACTGAGTGGATTCGAACCACCGACCCCTACCATGTCAAGGTAGTGCTCTAACCAACTGAGCTACAGTCGTA
>NZ_JAHXRM010000101.1:0-327 GCF_019392235.1 Pseudoalteromonas sp. CR1
CGCACTGGCTCCGACCCATGCCCCCGTCACCGTCGCGTTCGACCGCCTCCTCCGAGACCGGCTCGATCCTCTGGATCCTGATGCTCGGCTCGGCGCTGGTCGCCCTCGCGGCGGCGCCGGCGCGGCGCGGCGTGCCCGCGGTTCTTCCCGCCGACGAGCCGCCGGCCGACCGCGACCCGCCCTGCGACGACGCGGGCCTGCGGAAGGGCGTGGCCGCGGGCGCGCGCTCGATCTCCGGGCGCGCCGCGCAGCTCACCGCCGCGACCCAGCCCGAGCGCGGTCGCGCCGCCGACAGCCCCGCCGAGATGACGCGGTCCGGCTGGAAGG
>NZ_JAHXRM010000102.1:0-322 GCF_019392235.1 Pseudoalteromonas sp. CR1
GACGGGCGGGAGAGGCAGCGCGAAGCTGTCCCTATCCTGGCATTGCTTTGGCGGGCGTGGCACGGGTGAAGGCGACCATCGTCCAGGCACAGGGTCCCTCGCGATAGCCATGCGTCAGACGCCGGGATTGTCGACTGTCGGCTATTCGATCGTTTTCCCGACAGTCCGGCGGAGCGGGTCGCAGGCTGTGACCTTCAGCGATAAGTGGCGCGTTTACTTCAGAGCTTGGTGACACACCCGCCGGTGCGCCGGGGACGCCGATGCGATCAGGCAGGTGCGGTCGCGTCCCTGATCCTCAGAATAGTCTGCCGGCTGGTTTTGA
>NZ_JAHXRM010000103.1:0-321 GCF_019392235.1 Pseudoalteromonas sp. CR1
GAAGATGGTCGTGCCGATCCGTGCGGCGGCTTCGTGCAGTTGTGCTTCGGTTTGCAGCGCGTCGCCGGGCAGGTATTCCACCGGTTTGTACGCGCTCAACGCCGGTGCGGCGACAATGCGCCGCGTCAGGCGGATCGCGTCGGCGGCAACCCGCAGGTCTTCCGGATGGCTGAGGTAGTTGGGCCGGATCACTGGCGCATCCGCCGGGTTTGCCGAGCGGATATCGATACGGCCACGGCTCTGCGGGCGCAGGTCGCAAACTGATGCGGTGAATGCCGGGAATGCATGCAACGGCTCGCCGAAGCGCTCCAGGGACAGCGG
>NZ_JAHXRM010000104.1:0-319 GCF_019392235.1 Pseudoalteromonas sp. CR1
ATCACCGGCATTACTGGGAGCTGCCGGTGAAGGAGGGCAATGTGATTCTGCTGGTGCCTTCGGAGCTGGATCAGGAGCTTGATCTGGGTGCCCTCACGGCGCGCGCCGAGGCGTTGGCGCCGCGGTTGGGGTATTCGTTGCAGGCGTTGATCAAGGCGATTCGGCCGGCGACTTAGTTGCCTGTTCCGACGCCTTCACGAACAAGCCCGCTCCCGCCGACCGCATTCCAAAGGATGTACGCGTACAGACGGGGCGCGGGCTTGCTCGCGAAAGCCGTGGATCAGTCACTTAACATGTCGACTGACACGCCGCCTTCGCG
>NZ_JAHXRM010000105.1:0-318 GCF_019392235.1 Pseudoalteromonas sp. CR1
TGAACAGCGAGTCCATGCCGCTGACGCAAACGATATCGCCGGCGAAAGCTTCTTCAACGTCAATACGGTGCAGACCGTGGTGACCCATCAGCTTCAGGATACGACCGTTACGCTTCTTGCCATCAGCACCGATAGCCACAACCGGAGTGTTCGGCTTGACGCTACCACGAGCGATACGGCCAACGCCGATAACACCCAGGAAGCTGTTGTAGTCCAGTGCGGAGATTTGCATCTGGAACGCGCCTTCACGGTCAACCTTCGGCGGTGGAACGTGGTCAACGATTGCTTGGTACAGCGGGGTCATGTCTTCCGCCATGG
>NZ_JAHXRM010000106.1:0-318 GCF_019392235.1 Pseudoalteromonas sp. CR1
CAAGGTCAATGTGCCGGGCATGGCCTCGATCATCGAAAACCTGCTGGCTATCGAGCAGCAGGCTGCCACGCAGCGCCCCCCGAGCGCGCTGGCCGACAAGAGCGTGTTAGTGATTGCCTATCCGGACTCCAACAGTTTGTTGATCAAGGGCAAGCCTGCCCAGGTGAAGGTGATTGAGGACCTGGTGGCGGAGCTGGACAAGCCCAAACGTGCGATTGAAGTATCTCTGTGGCAGGTCGACGTGGACCGTGACGAACTCGAGAAGCTCGGCGCGGCCTGGGCCCGGGAAACCGACGGCGTGGCTTCCGTGACGCGTGT
>NZ_JAHXRM010000107.1:0-318 GCF_019392235.1 Pseudoalteromonas sp. CR1
GCCGTCCCAGGATCGACACGGCCCGCGCGGCGCGACGGTGCGCAGGTGCGCGAGGACGGCAACCCCGCGTGACCCGGTCCCGATGCGCGTCCCGGACCGCGGAGGGCCCTTCGAACGAAAGCCCCGGGAGCGGTTGGCTCCCGGGGCTCTGTCGACCTCGCGCCAGTTTGATCGGGCTGGGGATGCGAAGGTCAGCCGATCGGCTGCTCTTCGGCGGCGGAAGGTGATGAGGAGGACCAACTACCCCTCACCTGCTGCCGCAACTCCCGGCACAGCCGCCGGGAGCAGCGCGACCGGATCTCAGTACGAGCCGAACTT
>NZ_JAHXRM010000108.1:0-318 GCF_019392235.1 Pseudoalteromonas sp. CR1
TTTGCCAGTAACGAGTTTGCGGTGTTGCTTGACGACGCTGACCTGGAAAGCGGCCAGCAGGTTGCCAGCCAGTTGCTGGCAACCCTCGACAAACCGATGTTCGTCGACAACCAGTTGATCAACATCACCGGCTCCATCGGCCTGGCCAGCGCCCCGCAGCACGGCTGCGACCCGCAGACCCTGATGAAGTACGCCGGCCTGGCGCTGCACAAGGCCAAGGCCAACGGCAAGCACCAGGTCCAGGTGTTCACCGAGGCGCTGACCGCCGAGGCCAGCTACAAGCTGTTCGTCGAGAGCAACCTGCGCCGCGCCCTGGCG
>NZ_JAHXRM010000109.1:0-316 GCF_019392235.1 Pseudoalteromonas sp. CR1
GGCGCTGGTGTTCTGGCTGGCGGTTTCGACCACTTGCAGGCTGATCGGCTGGGTCTTGAGCTCACCGACTTGCAGCGGCGGAATCACCACGGTGCCGTTTTCCTTGGGCAGCAGGGTGATGATCCAGCGCGTGGTGGCGTGGTTATCGCCGCCCAGGGTGGTGAGTGGGTTGATCTGGCGGGTGCCGCTGACTTCGAACTGTGCGTCGAGGGGCGACAGGTCGGGTTTGCCGAATTGGGTGACGTCGCTGGACTCCACCGTCAGTTCCACCGTTTCCCCGGAATTGACACGGCTGCGGTCGACGCTGGCGACGAGG
>NZ_JAHXRM010000110.1:0-313 GCF_019392235.1 Pseudoalteromonas sp. CR1
TGGTGCGCTCGGAGATAAGCCGCCGCTCGAAATGCGCAATTGCCCCGAACACATGAAAGATGAGTTCGCCGGCGGCCGACGATGTGTCGATCTTCTCCTCAAGACTCAGGAGCGCGATGCCTTGACCGCGTAGCGTCTCAACCGTGGCGAGTAATTCGGCGAGCGAGCGCCCAAGCCGATCGAGGCGCACAACCGCCAGCGTATCGCCCTTGCGGGCGTAGGCGATCAGTTCTGCCAGACCGGGCCGCTCCATGCTCTTGCCCGAAATGACGTCGGTGAACACCTTGATGGCGCCGGCGTTCTCCAGTCGCAT
>NZ_JAHXRM010000011.1:0-142745 GCF_019392235.1 Pseudoalteromonas sp. CR1
TCAACGTTTAAGATAGATTGCTCTTCTTCAACAGTGTCGCCAACAGCAACCATGATTTCGGTTACTTCAACTTCGTCATCACCAATGTCTGGTACGGTTACTTCTTTAGTTGAAGAACCTGAAGCTTGAGCTGGTACTGTTGATTCAGCAGGTGCTTCTGGTGCTGCATCAGCACCAGCGCTTTCGCCTTCAAATATAAACACTAAAGAGCCCGTTGTTACCGTGTCGCCAACATTTACTTTAATTTCTTTTACAGTACCCGCTTGCGCAGCAGGTACTTCCATTGAAGCTTTATCGCCTTCAACAGTCAGTAAAGATTGGTCAACATCTACTTTGTCACCAACGCTTACTAAGATTTCGGTTACTTCTACGTCATCGCCACCGATATCTGGAACATTAATTTCAATACTCATTGCAAACCTCTTATGCGTACAGTGGGTTTAGTTTATTGGTGTCGATGTCGAACTTCTTAAGCGCGTCAACAACTACAGACTTTTCAACTTCACCGCGTTTAGCAAGTTCAGATAACGTTGCAACAACAACGTAGCTTGCGTTAACTTCAAAGTGACGACGTAAGTTTTCACGACTATCAGAACGACCGTAACCATCTGTACCCAACACTTTATAGTTACTGCTTGGGATAAATGAACGGGCTTGCTCTGCGTAGTTTTTCATGTAATCGGTAGCGGCAACAGTTACTGAGTCGTTTAATACGCTCGTAATATAAGCTGTTTTTTGCTCGCTTTCTGGGTTAAGCATGTTGAAACGCTCAACATCTTGGCCATCACGGGTAAGCTCATTAAATGACGTTACAGAATAAACGTCTGATGCAATGCCGTAATCTTCACTTAAAATTGCCGCAGCTTTGCGTACTTCCGTCATGATAGTACCTGAGCTTAATAGCTGTACGTTGGCTTTTTTACCTTCGTAGCTTTCAAGCTTGTAAATACCTTTACGAATACCTTCTTCAGCACCTTCTGGCATTGCTGGCTGATGGTAGTTTTCGTTCATAAGCGTTAGGTAGTAGTAAATGTTTTCTTGGTTTTCACCGTACATACGACGAATACCGTCTTGAACAATAACCGCTACTTCAAATGCGTACGTTGGGTCGTAAGAAATACAGTTAGGAACCGTATTTGCAAGAATATGGCTGTGGCCATCTTCATGCTGCAGGCCTTCACCATTTAGCGTAGTACGACCGGCAGTAGCACCTAATAAGAAACCACGTGCTTGTTGGTCACCCGCCATCCATGCCATGTCGCCAACACGTTGGAAACCGAACATAGAGTAGTAAATGTAGAACGGGATCATTGGTAAATCGTTCGTGCTGTATGATGTTGCAGCAGCCACCCATGACGACATTGCACCTAGCTCGTTAATACCTTCTTGAAGTACCTGCCCTGATGTTGCTTCTTTGTAGTAAGAAACAATATCACGGTCTTGAGGGGTGTAGTTTTGACCATGCGGGTTGTAAATACCAATCTGGCGGAATAAACCTTCCATACCAAAGGTACGCGCTTCATCGGCAATAATTGGCACAATATTTTTACCAATGCCTTTATCTTTTAATAAAATATTAAGTGCACGAACAAAGCCCATTGTGGTTGAAATATCACGTTTTTGCTCTTCAAGTAATGGCTTAAACGCTTCGACTTCTGGCAACTGTAACTTCTCAGAAAACTCAGCAATACGCGTTGGTGTATAACCTTTTAAGTCTTTACGACGAGCATGCAAGTACTTGTACTCTTCAGAGCTTTCATCAAGCTCTAAGTAAGGTAAGTCTTTAATTGCTTCTTCAGAGACTAAATCTTGTAGGCCTAAACGGTCACGTAAGTGTTCAACATGGCTCATGTCCATTTTTTTCACTTGGTGCGCAATGTTTTTACCTTCAGCTGCTTCACCCATGCCGTAACCTTTTACCGTTTTAGCTAGGATCACAGTAGGACGGTCGTTAGTTTGCTCGGCCTTTTTGAATGCTGCGTAAAGTTTTGATGGCTCATGACCACCACGCTTAAGTGCAAAAATTTCGTCATCGGTCATATCTGCAACAAGGGCTGCTGTTTCTGGGTAGCGACCAAAGAAATGCTCACGAACGTACGCGCCATCTTTTGCTTTGTATGTTTGGTAATCGCCGTCAATAGTTTCGTTCATTAACTGCAGTAATTTACCTGTTGTATCTTTAGCAAGCA
Organism: Pseudoalteromonas sp. CR1; assembly: GCF_019392235.1. Taxonomy (NCBI): domain Bacteria; kingdom Pseudomonadati; phylum Pseudomonadota; class Gammaproteobacteria; order Alteromonadales; family Pseudoalteromonadaceae; genus Pseudoalteromonas; species Pseudoalteromonas sp. CR1. Next base: position 2,190 of record NZ_JAHXRM010000011.1, read on the forward strand.
GAATATCCCAGCCGCTTCCCCATACAACTTTAATTACGTTCCAACCAGCACCTTTAAATAGGCCTTCTAGTTCTTGAATAATTTTACCATTACCCATTACTGGGCCATCTAAACGCTGTAAGTTACAGTTAATTAAGTAACATAGGTTGTCTAGCTTTTCACGAGCAGCGAACGAGATTGCACCACGTGATTCTGGCTCATCCATTTCACCGTCACCTAAAAACGCATATACACGTTGGTTTTTAGTGTCTTTTAAGCCACGGCCGTCTAGGTATTTTAAGAAACGCGCTTGGTAAATAGATGCAATTGGGCCTAAACCCATTGATACTGTAGGGAACTGCCAAAATTCAGGCATTAATTTAGGGTGTGGATACGACGGTAAACCTTTACCATCAACTTCTTGGCGGAAGTTATCTAGTTGAGCAGCGCTTAAACGCCCTTCAACAAATGCACGTGCATAAATACCCGGAGAAATATGGCCTTGGTAATAAACTAAGTCGCCACCGTCTACGTCGTTTGGTGCTTTGAAGAAGTGGTTAAAACACACTTCGTAAAAAGCAGCTGACGATTGGTAAGACGCCATATGGCCGCCTAAGTCGAGATCTTTTTTAGATGCACGCAGAACGATCATAATCGCGTTCCAACGAATAATTGAACGAATACGACGTTCAAGATTCACATCACCTGGGTAAGCAGGCTCTTGATCTACAGGAATAGTATTAACGTAGTTCGTGGTAATACCCGTTGGCATATCAACGCCATCTAAGCGGGCTTGCTCTAATACTTGCTCAAGTAAGTACTGAGCTCGTTCAACACCTTCTTCGCGCACAACTGATTCAAGAGCTTGTAACCACTCTTGTGTTTCTAGCGCGTCTACGTCAATTTTATTGACTTCAGACATATGGAGGTTTCCTTATGTTTAAAATACGAATGTTGTTAATTTAATACAACTGATACTTAACTTAGTGTGTTCAAGTAATAGAGTATTAGCTTAATTTTGTTTGGTGCGTCTTAAACTACGTTCAATTCGCGAATATTCTTTGCCCGCTTCAAGCAATGCTTCTTCAATAAACGCTAAATGCGCATTACTTGCTAAACGAGCTTGCTCTGGATTGCCGTCAATAACCGCATCCATTAACAAACGCCTGTGCTGAGCTAACTGACTGCTAATATCTGGCTTTTCTAATAAAACCGTTAAATTTTGCAATACATTTTGTTCAAGCAGCGCTTGCATACCTCTAACCAAGTGCAATAACACAACATTATGTGAGGCTTCAGCCACACTAAAATGAAAGGCATTAATTGCTTTTGCTTTTTGCTGTAAGTCATCTTGCGATAGCGCAATTTGATCAAAGCTTTGTTTTACTTTAGTAAAATCATTACTCGTTCCTCGTAGTGCTGCATAGTAAGCAGCAATACCTTCTAATGCATGACGAAATTCGAGTAAATCAAATTGTGATTCAGGGTGTTTACTTATCAGCTCAAACAATGGATCAGTTAGCCCTTCTTCAAGCTGATTTTTTACAAACGTGCCACCGCCTTGACGACGCGTAACGAGCCCTTTTGCCTCTAACTTTTGGATGGCCTCGCGCAGCGAAGGACGAGACACTTCAAACTGTTTTGCTAGTTCACGCTCTGGAGGCAGCTTTTCTCCTGGTGCTAACGAGCCCTCAAGAATCATATTTTCGAGTTGCTGTAAAATAACATCAGATAATTTTGCTGCTTTAATCTTTAAAGACATGAATCAACGTCCGCGTTGTATAAATACCAAGCCCTAAAATTGGGGCTTAAAGTTATAAGATTCACCCAAAAGGTAAATTGGTCATACCAAGAATTTGCAATACGTTATCAAAAACCCATATAGCTGTCAATTTACAGGTTACTTGCACGGGGATATTAGCGTAACGCATTTTGAACGAAGATCAAACAATACACAATATAGCTTAATTTTGAGTAACTGATAAGGTGGCCATTCAAATGGTCTGACCAGATAAGTTTAGAGTTTTAGCTCTATTTTAAAGGAGGGGCTAATCGCAATGTTTAAATAGAAAAGATAACCAAAAGGCAAAGCACTTTGGGGGAAATAAGTGCTTTGCTTTTAAATAGGCTGTAAAAATAAATAAGGTGTTAAGACAAGCCACCAAACAGGGTCAGTAATGCAATTAAAACTAAATAAAATAGCACGTTACGCTTAACTAATTTAATCATACACGTTGCCTCGTAAGTGCAACCATAATAACGCTTTTCTACTTGCTCTGCTGCAAGCGCAGTATAGGTGACGACCTTTCGGTTAGGGCTTGAAAAATCAAGCGCATAATGTAACCAACAGCTAGTGCCTTTATTAAAGTTACCAATCACTAAATAACCAAAACTCGCTATACGTGCGGGTAACCAATCCAACCAAAATAGTAGTTTATGTATTAGCTTAAAATGTTTAGCAAATATCACTTTGTGGTTGTCTCGTACTAAATCAGCAAAGGTACGCACAAGAGCATATAAAACAGCGCCTGGTGCCCCCAAAACCACAAACCAAAAAATAACCGCACAGTAAAATCTAAAGTTTACCCAAGCAAGTGTTTGCCCAAAGGTTTCACCGCCTTGTTGATCTTCAGTACGTTTTTGCCCCATTTGCAATGCATATAAAGAGGCTGCAGTACCATCATCTCGTGTGAGTGCGTTTAAATAGGCTTTATATAAAGCGCGCTGCTTTGCACAACCAAAACAAACAAGTAAAACAGCAATATTAATAGCCAGCTCCCACAACACAAAATTTGACAAGCTATAAATGCATGCCATGGCTACTACAGGTAAAAACAGCCAAATTAAAAAGCCAATTGCCGAACTAAATAAACCGTTACGGGCAAGTAAGCGGTTGGAGCGCTTTAAATAGCCATTGGCGTAATAACTTATTTGCCAATAGTTAGACCGTGCCCCTAAACGCTCTAAAATTAACGCTAAAATAATAGATACTAAAATCATGACAGTGACTCTCTCAACTTGGTTGCTCAAGCATATTTAAAAATAATGGCCAGTTAAAGCTAACGCCGGGGTCTGTTTTACGACCTGGTGCAATATCGCAGTGCCCCACAATACGCGAAGGGGTAATTTTTGGATAGCGCTGCATTATAGATTTACTTAAATGACATAACGAGGCGTACTGAGCGCTGGTATAAGCCGTTGTATCGGTGCCTTCAAGCTCAATACCAATACTATAATTGTTGCATGCAGTTTGCCCTGCAAATTCAGATGTGCCCGCATGCCAAGCACGCTTATTAAATGGCACGTATTGGACCACCTCACCGGTGCGTTTAATAAAGCAATGTGCTGAGACGCGCAGCCCTTTTAAATCACCAAAGCTTTGATGAGCATTGCAGTCAATACACCCCATAAATAAATCATCCACAAAGGGGGTGCCAAACTGCCCTGCTGGTAATGAAATATTATGAATGACCAGCAAGGTAATATCTGTGTGTTCAGGGCGCTCATCATAGTGCGTACATGCTCGCTGAGTTGCAGCTTTTAAAACCCCATTTAAATCTATTGCCATTACATTATTACCAAACTATTCATAACCTTGATGCTAAAGGATTTGTAAAAATAATGATAGTGACCAAGCCCCATCTTGATAAGGTAGGCAATTAAAAGCTTCTTACATTTTGCTATGAAAGCCCTAAGCTATACGCTAATAATTAAAAGCGCTTCTATTCATTATTTAAACATAGTAAAATTTTCTTTAATTTATTAATGCTTATGAGCTTTTAGCCATGTCTATTTCGCACACTTTACTTAGTCAACTTGTTACCCTTGCGCTCGACGAAGACTTAAACTACCAAACCGCAGCCGATGGTGACATAACCGCTCAGCTTATCCCACAAAACGAGCAAGCTAGTGCTAAAGTTATAACTCGTGAAGATTGCATATTTTGTGGAAAAGACATCATAATTGAAGTATTTAAGCAAGTGGACCCAACAGTACAAGTATCAGTACTTGTTAGCGATGGCGACTTTGTAACGGCCAACAGCCCCCTGTTTACAGCAAAAGGTTCAGCCCGCGCAATTTTAACGGCAGAGCGAACCGCTCTTAACTTTGTACAAACTTTATCTGGCACAGCAACCACCACCGCGCATTATGTAAAAGAACTCAGCGGCACAACGACCCAATTACTCGATACCCGTAAAACTATTCCGGGGCTCAGAGCCTTACAAAAATATGCAGTAAAATGCGGCGGTGGCACAAACCACCGCATAGGATTGTTTGATGCGTTTTTAATTAAAGAAAATCACATAGCAGCCTGCGGCGGTATAGACAAAGCCGTTGCTCAGGCAAAGCTAAACCACCCAAGTAAACCGGTTGAAGTTGAGGTTGAGTCGCTTCAAGAGTTAAAGCAAGCCATAGACGCAGGCGCCGATATTATCATGCTTGATAACTTTAGCGTTGAGCAAATTAAGCAAGCAGTTATTTTAACTAACAAACGCGCTAAATTAGAAGTGTCTGGCAATATGACGTTAGCAACACTCAAAACCTATTCTCAAGCGGGCGTAGACTTTATATCCAGCGGTGCATTAACAAAAAACTTACAATCAATCGATTTATCGATGCGTTTTGAATGATGTATAGCCAAAGTAATAATTTAGTTCTACATTTAATAAATGCTAAAGCGTTGACAAGTTAAAACAAAAGTAATTTAATAGTTAAAAATAACTAGTTGTAACAACTTGTTAAATTAATTAGCTGTTTTAGGAAAAGTAACGTGCTATTAACTAAAATAAAATGATACACTTGTATTGTTTTATTATAAAAGCTCGTAATAAATAATGAGTTATTAACGTTTAAATTAAAGTTAATAAGCAACTTTTGTTATTTATTCCTACACTTTTATTGGCTGCTGGTAGACTTTATTTGCATCCAATTTATAAATAGCAAGTTACATATAAAATATAATGAATTCACACCTAGCTTTTGTGTTTCATACCCTAAAGCTAAAGTGCATACAGAGCGCAGATAATCTCATTCAAACCGAGAGATAGCGCAAAAAGTTTATTTTAAGCAAAACTGTAAAGTAAATCAGTTAAATTAAGTTCGGCATAATGCCAATTAAGTGATTTAATTTACACAATCTATCCTTTAGGAGAGGAAACATGAAAACAATGACTCAAAAACAACAGGGTTTCACCCTAATTGAATTAATGATTGTTATCGCAATCATCGGTATTCTTGCTGCTATCGCTTTACCGCAGTACCAGAACTACACTAAAAAGGCACGCTTCTCAGAGGTAGTGCTTGCTGCATCTTCTGTTAAAGGCCTAGTTGATGTTTGTTATCAAACTCGTGGGGCTGGTGTTTTAGCCGCTTGTGATACAGCTGATGAAATCGGATTAGACGCAGCTGGCGCACAAGCTGGAACACACGTTTCTACTGTTACTATTGCAGAAACAACTGCTGCAATTACTGCAACAGGAGCCACAACTGTTGATAGTGCAACTTATATATTAACTCCAAGCGCTGTTGCTGGAAGCTTAACATGGGCACAAACTGGTACTTGCATAGCCGAAGGTGTTTGTTAATATAGAATGAAAAAGCTTAATGGCTTTTCATTAATAGAGCTAATGATAGTTATCGCTATAATTGGGATACTCGTTTCATTAGCTCTTCCTGGTTACAATAATCATTTCAAACGTTCTAAATTCACCGAAGTAGTTTTAGCCTCTAATGCACTTCAACGTCAAATTGAAATATGCTTTAACATTAAACATAACATTAACGAATGTGATACATTTGAAAAAGCAGGCTCAAAAAAGTCTAATTTTACAGCACCTACCTACGTGAGCAATATTGAAATTACTAATTTATCAGGCGTACTTCAAATAAGGGCCACGGGGAGTGGTGAAGCCTCAATATCTTCAAGTGGAGATACCTATATAATGAATGCTATTGTCAACACAAACTACATAAAGTGGCAATTATCAACCTCAAGCACTTGCATTAGTGAAGGGACTTGTTAAATCGAAGTTCTCCTTCCAGTTTAATTACATTAACAATCCCTTTTTTGGTTATTACACCACACATTGTTTCACACTCCGCCTCAAAGCTGGAAAGCATAAAAAACTCATGCATTTCAACAGGCGAAATACCTTCTTGTATTAATTTTTCATATACAAATCTTCCTTTGCTGCCAACATCAGGTTCATTAAATATATAAAATTGCTCGTTACTAGCTTCTTTTCTAGAGTCCCCGTTAGTAATAGCAAAATACGAACCTTGCCACTTTATAAAATAAGCTAATCTTTGACTATCAATCTGAATTAATCCATAACCCAACGAAAAAATTTGCAGTAAAATAATAACGCTAATATTAATCATATTTTCTTTGTAGGACTTTAAAGGCGAGAGCAACCATAAACTCAGCAATGGACCCAAAACCAAGTCTAATAAAAAAATAATCACAGCTACCCCTAATAAATCAGTTAACAAATACCTGCCATTATCAAACCAAGTAGTAAAAATAAGAAAACCAATAGCGTTTAATAAAATAAAACCAATAATAAAATGAACAAATGACCACTTTATTTTCTTATTAATAATTTTAGAAATCACTGCAAACTCCTCCTAATTTATTTAGTACTAAAAGTAAATACATCAATTGTTTAAGTTCTAGTTTATAGCTATTATATAGTATTAGGTTAAATCTTATACCTTATACTTCGATACAGGATTATGATGGCTAAACAACAAGAAAAAAAAGGACAGGATACTTTTGTTTGGGTAGGAGTTAGTGCCAGAGGTAAGCGCCTAGAAGGTGAGCTAAACGGAAATAGTATTGCCTTAGTTAAAGCCCAACTTCGCAAGCAAGGTATAACCCCGTCAAAAGTAAAACGTAAGCCAAAACCGTTGTTCGGGACAAGACTACAAAAGATAACACCAAAAGACATTGCAATGGTTACAAGGCAAATTGCCACAATGTTAATGGCGGGCGTCCCGCTTATACAAGCTGTGGAAATGATTGGCTCTGGCGCAACCAACAAAAGCGTTGGCAAGCTAATGGAGACTATTGGTGATGAAGTAAAAGCAGGTCAGCCTTTATCCCAAGCACTCAGAAAACACCCTCGTTATTTTGACGACTTATATTGTGATTTAGTGGCGTCGGGCGAGCAATCAGGTGCGCTTGATAAAATATTTGACCGTGTAGCACTTTATAAAGAAAAGTCTGAAGCGTTAAAGTCGAAAATAAAAAAAGCGATGTTTTACCCAATAGCAGTTTTAGTTGTTGCGCTTATTGTAACTTCGATTTTATTGATATTCGTAGTTCCTCAATTTCAGGACATATTTAATGGTTTTGGCGCAGAACTCCCTGCTTTTACATTGTTTGTTATTGCAATATCTGAGTTCATGCAGGAATACTGGTGGATAATCGTGCTAATTATGGCTGCATTTGGTTACGGATATAAAGAAGCGTTACTGAAGAGTCAAAAATTAAGAGATGCAACGGATAGGCTAATATTAAAAATGCCAGTCGTTGGTATGATTTTAAACAAAGCCGCTGTTGCCCGTTATGCGCGTACACTTTCAACCACTTTTGCGGCAGGTGTACCACTTGTTGATGCGCTTGACTCTGCTGCAGGTGCCTCGGGTAACGCAGTGTACCGTTATGCTATTTTAGATATAAAAGCCGAGGTAAGCTCAGGTAACCAAATGAACTGGGCTATGCGTAACTCTAAAATATTTCCTGATATGGTAATACAAATGGTCGCCATTGGTGAAGAATCTGGATCATTAGATGGCATGCTGGCAAAAGTAGCGACTATTTACGAGCAAGAGGTTGACGATGCGGTTGATGGCCTTTCAAGCTTGTTAGAGCCACTTATTATGGCGGTACTTGGTGTACTTGTAGGTGGATTGATTATTGCTATGTACTTACCAATTTTCCAGTTAGGCTCTGTAATTTAATTAATAAAAATTTACAGGAATTAAAGAGAGCCTTGTTTTTATAAGGTTGGCGGCTAACGTCTTCTCATTGATTCTCTATCACTTTTTTTTGATAATTATTACACTTAATTTTTTAAAGCAGTTTTCAGGTATATAATGCAAAGTATTATTGAAGTAATGCAAAGCCAACTCTGGTTTTATTTAACCACTGTTGGCTTAGTTAGTTTATGTGTAGGCAGTTTTTTAAACGTTGTTATTTACCGTTTACCACTTATGATGCAACATGAATGGCAAAGCGAGTGTAGGCTATTATTAGATGACGAGCTAAATACCAATCAAGCAAAACCCAAAAATATCAGCGAGCCTTTTAATCTTGTAAAACCAAATTCTACCTGCCCTAAATGCAAAACGGCCATTAAGCCTTGGCAAAATATACCTATTATTAGCTGGTTAATACTTAAGGGTAAATGCGCAAGTTGTAGTCACCCTATCTCTATTCGTTACCCTGCAGTTGAGGCTGTTACGGCTCTATTAAGCTTAGTGGTTGCTTATACCTTTGGCGCAACAGAACAAGCATTATTATACATAGTGATCACGTGGGCACTTGTGGCACTGACCTTTATTGATATAGACCACATGTTACTGCCCGATCAGCTAACTTTGCCGCTTGTTTGGCTGGCACTTATTGCCGCCGTTGCCGGAATTACAATTACGCCAAGTGATGCCATTATAGGGGCCGCCTTTGGTTATTTAAGCTTGTGGAGTGTTTTTTGGTTATTTAAACTGTTAACAGGTAAGGAAGGCATGGGCTATGGCGACTTTAAACTTTTAGCTTTATTTGGTGCGCTACTCGGCTGGCAATCGTTACTCACCATAATACTGCTTTCAAGTGTTGTTGGCGCCATTATTGGCATCGCCTTGTTAAGTATTCAGGGTAAAGATAAAGCAACCCCCATCCCATTTGGTCCTTACCTAGCAATTGCTGGTTGGATCACGTTACTGTGGGGTAACCAATTGCAAAGCGCGTATTTTAACTTAATTGGTTACTAACTTGAGTGCAGCCTAAAATGAGTGACACCATAAATAAAACATCACCTTGGGTTCTTGGTTTAACAGGCGGTATAGGCTGTGGCAAAACAGCGGTAAGTAATATGTTTGAGCAACTGGGTATAACAATAGTTGATGCCGACATTATTGCGCGCCAAGTTGTAAAACCTAAAAGCGATGGTTTAAATGCCATTGTGAGCAAATTTGGTCAAGGTATTTTATTGAGCGATGGCACACTCAACAGAAGCGCTCTGCGTGAACGTATTTTTACTAACAATGCAGACAAAGAATGGCTAAATACCCTATTACATCCACTTATTAGAAACAAAATATATAACGATATTACTACCGCTAAAAGTGCATACGTTGTTCTTGTGGCACCACTTTTGTTTGAAAACGGCCTTGATAAATTGTGTAATCGAACGCTACTGATTGATATACCTCAAAGTGTGCAAATAAAGCGTACAGCTTCGCGTGATAATGTAAGTGTTGAGCAAGTAAAAGCGATTATTGCAGCGCAAATGCCACGTGAAGACAAACAAAAAAAAGCAGATGATATTTTAAATAACGACCGCTCACTTACCGACGTTAACCACGACTTATTAGAACTTCATAAAAGTTATCTACACATGGCACAAATGCTAGTAACTTAAATTGTAAAACCGAGTCAAAACAAACTAATCTCCTATATTAATTAATAAATTTAGCCTAGATTGTGAAGAGTAATGTAATCCCCTTCTTTTTTCTGATAAATTACTCTCTCTGAAGGATTAAAAAGGTGCGCAATGAATATTAACTCACCGTTATTAAGAAAGTTTCTTACGCTTGGGCGTATTGATGCCGATACGGTAAAAGCAAAGCAGCAAGAGTTTGCCTCAACAGCTGAACTGATTTCTAAATGCGGAAAAATAGACAGTAAAGAGTTAGCAGAGCAATGTATTGATTTGTTCCGTGTTCCCTATTTTGATTTAAAAGACTTTGATCCTGCGTCTATTCCTGCCGACCTTGTAAAAGAAAAATTGATCCGCAAGCACCATATTTTACCGCTGGTCCAAAAAGGCCGAAAGGTTTATGTGGCAGCCTCTGATCCAACCGATTACGGCGCATTCGAAAACTTTGAATTTAGTACCGGCTTTTCATGCGAAATCGTCGTTGTTGATTATATTCAGCTCGATAATAAAATTGAGCAATTGCTAGACGCAACCGGCAGCTTAAATTTAAGCGAGGATGAGTTTAAAGAATTTGCCGACCTAGACACAGAAAGCCAAAAAGAATCTACACCGCAAGATGATGATAAAGACGATGCGCCTATTATTGTTTACATTAATAAAATTTTAATGGACGCGATAAAAAAAGGCGCATCAGATCTACATTTTGAACCTTACGAGCACAAGTACCGCATTCGTTTTCGTATTGATGGCATTTTACACGAAGTGGCAAGCCCACCTAATACATTAGCAACTAAGCTTTCTGCTCGTATCAAAGTAATGTCGCGACTTGATATTGCCGAAAAGCGCAAACCACAAGATGGCCGAATTAAATTAAAAATTACTGAGCGAAAAAGTATCGATTTTCGTGTCAGTACTATGCCAACGCTGTGGGGCGAAAAAATAGTAATGCGTATTCTTGATTCATCAAGCGCTATGCTAGGCATTGATGTACTTGGTTACGAAGAAGAACAGAAAAAGCTATACATGGATGCACTTGGTCAACCACAAGGTATGATACTGGTTACAGGCCCAACCGGTTCAGGTAAAACGGTCTCTCTTTATACGGGTTTAAACATACTAAACCAACCTGAGCGAAACATTAGTACCGCTGAGGATCCGGTTGAAATAAACCTGGAGGGAATAAACCAAGTACAAATTAACCCTAAAGCCGACATGACCTTTGCTAATGCGCTACGTGCGTTTTTACGCCAAGATCCCGACGTGGTAATGGTGGGTGAAATACGTGACCTTGAAACCGCAGAAATTTCAATAAAAGCGGCGCAAACGGGTCACTTGGTTTTATCTACATTGCATACCAATTCAGCGCCAGAAACCATTACTCGACTATTAAATATGGGCGTTCCCGCCTATAACGTAGCCAGCTCTATTAGTTTGATTATTGCACAGCGGTTAGCACGTCGTTTATGCCCAAAATGTAAAATGCCAGAGCAATTGCCAAGCGAAGAGCTATCTCGCCAAGGGTTTAGCACAGCGCAAATTGACGATATGACTCTATATGCACCTAAAGGTTGTGATAGCTGTACCGATGGCTACAAAGGCCGTGTCGGTATTTACGAAGTAATGCAAATTACACCAGAAATTGCACAAATAATTATGCGCGGCGGTAACTCATTAGAAATCGCTGAGGTATCATTAAAAGCCGGTTTTAATAATTTACGCCTATCGGGTTTACGTAAAGCCGCTGATGGTTTAACGTCACTTGCAGAAATAAACCGCGTAACCAATATGTAAAGCTATTTAGCGCTTTTTATTTTATAGCGAGCGCTAATGACTAACCTAAGCTCTGGAAATAAATAAGTTTAACCAGTCCTTAGGCTAAGAAAAATGTAGAGAGTAAAACATGCCTACTGTTGTAAACTGTCCAACCTGTAAAACAAATGTAGAGTGGTCTGAGCAAAGCCCTCATCGCCCATTTTGTTCTAAGCGTTGCCAACTCATTGACCTAGGTGAATGGTCGTTTGAAAATAATAAAATTTCAGCGCCCATTACATCAGCAGATCAAATAAACCAAGACATGATTGAAGACATAGAAGCCATGATGGCCAAAAACGAAGATGACTTTTTTAAGTAATGTCATAAAGTATCTATAAAAACAAAAGCCAGCTAATTGCTGGCTTTTTAGTGCTTAAGCTAAAATATAAGGTTGTGACAACCTATATTTTGGCAAATTAACCTCTTTGCTTACGGTGCTTTTTGCCCATACGCTTTTGCATTTTAGCAAACTTCTCTTGCTGCTCAGCGTTAAGTACCTGCATTACTTGGTGCTGCGTTTTTAGCTTAATTAAACCAAACTCTTCGCCTTTACTTTGGCTTGCATTCAATAGCTCTTTAGCTGCATTTTCATCAAATGTTGCAGCGCTAAGTAATGCATCCATTTTGGCTTTATGCGTTTCACGCATTTCTTTACGTGCTTCTTTATCGCCGCCTCTTAAGGCTTTCATTTGCGTTTTTTGTGCTTCAAAAATAGCTTTAAGCTTAGTTTGCTGCTCGTCGGTTAAATCAAGCTTGTTGGCGCCGCGCTCAGAGAGTAAAAAACGCGCTTGAGAGTGGCCTTGCTTATCATGCATGCCGCCTTTAGCTAATACGCTGCCTGCGCCAAGAGTGGCTGTTGCTAGGCCACAAATAAGTACTAATTTTGAAAGTGTATTTACTTTAGTCATAATCATCACCTTAACTGTTGGGTTGGTTGTGGTTAGCTGTCGTTGTGACTGCTTAGCCTGTGAGTTAACTATAACTAACTCAACGCAAAGTAACGCAAAGCAGTGTAAAGGTTGTGTAAAGATTCACTTTTGACCAATTAAGGGCGTAAAATAAAGAAATGACATATTACCTAAGGGTTTGTAAATGAAGCTATTAATGATTGACGATGATACGGGTCTTTGTGAATTACTAAGCGAATACCTTTCTACCCAAGGGTTTGAAGTACAGAGCGTACACGATGGCGCACAAGGCCTAAAGCTGGCACAAAACAACGAGTATGCATTAATATTGCTTGACGTAATGCTACCTACTTTAGATGGCTTTGAAGTACTAAAACAGCTTAGGCAAACAAAACTTACGCCAGTCATTATGCTTACAGCTAAAGGTGAAGACTTTGACCGTATTTTTGGATTAGAGCTTGGCGCTGACGACTATATACCAAAGCCGTTTAATCACAGAGAGTTACTAGCCCGCGTAAAAGCAATTACTCGCCGCATTGAACATATAAATAGTTTAGGTGTTACTAACACAAATAAGCTGCTTGTGAATGGGGTGACGATAAACCTTGGGGCAAGGGAAGCATTAATAAATGAGCACACGCTCACGCTTACTGGCACAGAGTACGAAATACTCGCGCTTTTATGTAAAAATGCTAGCGAAGTTGTTAGTAAAGAACAAATAAGTGAAGAGGTACTAGGCAGACGTTTAGCATCGTTCGACCGCTCTATTGATATGCATGTTAGTAATATCCGGAAAAAAATAGCAGAGCACATCAAAACCGAACGAATTAAAACAATGAGAGGCACGGGTTATGTTTTCATTCAAGGCGAATAAGCCCAGCGCTTTTTATTGGCTTAAGCACCCTCAGCATTACTTATTTTTTAAAATATTTACATGGTTTTGGGTGACTATAATCGGCACTGTTACCGCGCTTATTTTTTTTAGTAATATAGGCGCTCTTAACTTAGTGAGTAACGAGCCATTACAAGGGCCAATAGAAAAAAACTTAGCCTATACCGCTAAAAGCATAGAACGCTCTGCATTTAAGCATAAGCGTTCGCTTAATAGTATTCTTTCACATCCACGACTTTCTAAACGTAAGCTATTATATTTAAGCGCTGAGCAATCTGAAGACTCGCTAACTAATAAAACCGTTCCAGCAAATATAGATTTAAGCTTGCTTAATTTTACAAAAAACATGCCGCCACAAGTTGTGTTTACAGAGCAATACCAAGCATTTGGCCCTGTTCAATTAACACTACCCGAAGGCACTTTTTATTTATATGAAATAGACATAAACAATCAGCCTCCTTTATTTATACGCTTAAAGCTAATGCCTGGCTGGATAAAAATATCAATTGCTATTAGCGCGTCTTTAATTTTAAGCTTTTTGTTTAGCCGCAATTTAATAGCGCCTATAAATAGCTTAAAAAAAGCGGCTGTAAAACTATCTTCTGGTGACTTAAGCGCACGCGCTGCTATTTCAGCAAACCGAAAAGACGAATTGGGTGTTCTTGGCCGTGACTTTAACAGCATGGCAAACCAATTAGAGCTGCTAATAAGCTCACAAAAACGTTTGCTCGCCGATATATCTCATGAATTGCGATCCCCTCTTACTCGATTAAAAATGGCAACAGGGTTAGCACAAATGCAAGCAAACGAAGCAAGTCAGCCGTACTTAGTAAGAATAGAAAAAGAAGCGAACCAGCTCGACAAAATGATTGCTGACGTTTTGCAAGTCTCTCGTTTAGAGGCGAAAAGCCAAACTCTTTCGCTGCAAAAACAATCGCTACAAGTTATTGTTGAACACGTATTGAACGATGCACAGTTTGAAGCAAAGCAATGTAATAAACAGCTCACAATATCTGGCGATACAAAAGTAACCATTAACTGCGATGAGGCCCTGATTGCCAGCGCGCTCGAAAACCTACTGCGTAATGCCATTAAATATGCAAATAACACCATAAATATAACGTTATCGCATGCAGATACCGTACATATTGAAATATGTGATGATGGCCCTGGTGTACCAAATAACCAGCTTGATAAGCTATGTGAGCCGTTTTTTAGGCAATCTGATGCTAGAGATAGAGTCAGTGGCGGAACCGGTTTAGGCTTAGCTATCGCAAAAAATGCAATTACAGCTCATAATGGCACCTTAGTTTTATCTAATAAAGATCAGGGCGGCTTGTGTGCTAATATCACACTGCCAATAATCAAAGAGTAAACCATGTTTTATAGTAGTGAGCGCGAGCTTAAAGGTAACCAATCAGCCATTAATGATTTTTATCAAAACACATTAGTTAAAGCGTATTTAAATACGCCTAATGGGCAGTTATTTTACGCGCATGCCCAGCCGGATAAAGCTCATGTTGCCATAGTTGTTAGCTCGGGCAGAATCGAAGGGCTCGATAAATACAAAGAGTTATTATGGGAGCTTTACACTAATAATTTTGCTGTATTCATTGTTGACCACCAAGGACAAGGTCGCTCTTACCGCTATTTAAAAAATAAACATAAAGGCTATGTAAATAATTTTGGTGACTACAGTGCCGATCTTAATTTATTTAACACTCAAATAGTCGACACCGTTTGGCAAGGTAAAAAGCTATTAGTGAGCCACTCGATGGGAGGTGCTATTGCATTTGATTATTTGGCAAACTATGAGCATAGTTTTAGCGGTGCGTTTTTATCAGCTCCCATGTTTGATATACACACCAAAGGGATCCCAAAGCCTTTAGCCCGAATAATTGCAAGTAATGCCGTACGCCTTGGTTTTCAGTTTAGCTATGCACTTGGGCAAACCGATTATACCCCTGAGGAATTTCCTTTAAACGTATTAACAAGCTGTGAATTACGCTATAGCTTATTTAGACAAACTTATAACGAAGAGCCTTTATTGCAACTTGGCGGGGTTACCTATGGATGGCTAAACTCAACCTTTACTTTTTTAGCCTCAATAGATGAGCTCAATATTGATATTCCAGTTTATATTGCCAGCGCTAAAAACGATGTGGTTGTCGATAATGAAGCGCACTATAGGCTGGCCAATAAGCACGCAAATATTACTCTAGAAAGCTTTGCTGACGCTAAACATGAACTATTTTTTGAATGTGATGAAATACGCCAGCCAGTGCTTAACAGCTTGTATCAGTTTTGTGAGTCGGTGACGGCTTAGTCAGAACCGACAGCGGATCGAGGTGGATTAATATATCAACCTCTGATTCAAAACGAGCACCTATCATCGCTTCAACTTCATCGGCCACAGTATGAGCTCGGATCAGGCTTAAATGGTCATCAAGCTCTAAATGCATTTGAATAAACTTAATTTTACCACCTTGGCGAGTACGAATTCCGTGTACACCATGCACGTCGGTATGCTCTTTAGCAATATCAAAAATACTTTGCTTTTCATCGTCGGGGAGTTCTTTATCCATTAAATGATCGGCACTATCTCTGGCAATATCCCAACTGTTATAGAGTAGGTAGCCTGCGACCCCTATTGCAAAAATAGGATCGGCATACATCATTCCGTAATAAGATAAAGCAATCGCAATTAAAACGGCGGCATTTAAAATCAAATCACCTTTGTAGTGCACCGAATCTGCTTTTATAGCAATAGACTCTGTATGTTTAATTACTTTGGTTTGCACAAAAACAATCACCAAAGTACAAGCAATAGCAAAAGCACTTACCCATACACCTAATAGTGAATGTGTAAGCTCTATAGGATTAAATAAACGCTCTATACCATGGAATGCCAGTAAACAGCCCGAACCTGCTATAAACGCAGCTTGCCCAAGCCCTGCTAATGCCTCGGCTTTACCGTGACCAAACCGGTGATCATCGTCAGCCGGACGCAGTGCGTAACCCAAAACTAAGAAGCTCATGAATGTAGCGGTAATGTCCATTAATGAGTCTGTTAACGAGCCAAGCATTGAAGCTGAGCCTGAAGCAAGCCAAGCCCACGCTTTTGCTGCAATCATTAAACTCACCATTACCATAGTAATAATGCTAGAAGCTTTAACCCAAAATTCGTAACTGCGGTTATGCACGTTTTTATCCGCTAATAAGAGTATTCATGCTGTGAGTATATCATTTTTTTTAAGGGTTTCGTGTATACTCCTTCCGTCAAATACCGTTAATTAAAAAGGCTAATTATGCTGGATATTGTTTTATACCAACCCGAAATTCCACCTAACACGGGGAATATTATCCGCCTTTGTGCGAATACCGGTTTTTCGTTGCATTTAATTGAGCCCTTAGGGTTTGAGTGGGACGATAAACGTGTAAAGCGTGCAGGCCTTGATTACCATGAGTTCAGTCATGTTCAGCGCCATGCATCATTTGAAGCCTACCTTGAAAAATGTAAACCCAAAAAGGTATATGCGTGTACGACTAAAGGTAGCCAATTTCATCATGAAGCACGTTACGAAGCAGGCGACTGCCTAGTATTTGGACCTGAAACACGCGGCCTTCCCGATGAAATGATTCAAGCGCTACCAAACGATCAGCGCGTGCGTATTCCAATGCAACCCAATAGCCGAAGCATGAACCTATCAAACGCGGTAGCGGTATTTGTTTACGAATCATGGCGACAGCTGGGCTTTCCAAACGCGCAGTAATACCTGCTTTATTAAAGCAAACAAAAAACCGACATTACGTCGGTTTTTTAGTTTTACTCACAATGATGAAAGCTATTCTGAGCGTTGCTCTCTTCCTAGCAATGCCATAGCAGCGGCTTTCATGTCTTTATTTTCATAAAGTACTTTATAGATTTGTTCAGTGATAGGCATTTCAACGCCTGCACGCTGGGCAAGTAAATACACTTCTTTGGTGTTTCTAAAGCCTTCTACCACTTGGCCTATCGACTCAATAGCGGCTTCAACACTTTCACCTTTACCCAGTGCTAAACCAAAACGACGATTACGCGATTGGTTATCAGTACAGGTTAAAATTAAGTCACCCAAACCCGCCATCCCCATAAAGGTTTCTGGCTTTGCGCCCAGTGCACAACCTAACCGAGTCAGTTCAGCAAGGCCTCGAGTGATCAAGGCTGTACGAGCATTCGCTCCAAAACCTACGCCGTCAGAAATACCCGCGCCAATAGCAATTACATTTTTAACCGCACCGCCCAGTTGGATACCAATAAAGTCATCATTGTTGTACACACGAAACGAGCGACCACAATGCAGTAAATCGGCGAGCTGCTGTGCAAACTCAGGTGAAGTAGACGAAACAGAAATAGCTGTTGGTGAACCCATTGCCATTTCTTTAGCAAATGTAGGACCCGAAAGTACCGCAAGCGCCATTTCATCACCCAACTCTTGCTGTGCAACTTCTTGTAATAAGCGCCCCGTATTGGGCTCAAGGCCCTTAGTCGCCCATGCTACTTTTGCATCGGCTTGCAACGCAGGCTTTATCTGCGCAAGCGTGTCGCCAAATGCATGGCTAGGCACAACAACGAGCACAATAGCACTGCATGCAACTGCACGTTGTAAATCGGCTTCTAGTTTTAGCGTTTCTGGGAATGGTGCGTCAGGTAAGTAACGTTGATTTTTCCGCTCAGCTGCAAGCGTGGCAACGTCGTCGCTATTGCGTCCCCAAAGCGTCACATTATGACCATTTCGGGCTAAACAAATAGCAAGGGCGGTGCCATAAGACCCCGCCCCTAATACAGTAACAGCTGAAGTTGCTGTACTCATAAGTTATGCGTCTGCTGTAACCTGGTCAGCTTGCGTAGTACGTTGTTGCATGTACTGTGCAAATAACGCGTCAAAATTTACTGGCGCAAGGTTCAGCTGTGGGAAAGTGCCACGGTTAACTAGGTTAGATACTGCTTCACGTGCATATGGGAACAATACGTTAGGACAAAATGCACCTAGCATATGAGCAAGCTGTACTTCTTCAACCTCAGCAATAGTAAAAATACCCGCTTGTTGAATTTCACATAAAAACGCAGTTTCTTCGCCAATTGATGCTGTAACCGTTAATGCTAAAACAACTTCAAATACACCTTCGTCTAACTTGTTAGAGCGAGTATCTAGGTCTAGCTTAACTTCTGGCGTCCATTCTTTTTGAAAAATCGCCGGAGAGTTTGGCGTTTCAAACGACACGTCTTTAGTGTAAATACGTTGAATAGTAAATTGTGCGCCTGCGTCTTGTGCCGCTGCTGCGTTTTGAGTTTCTTCGTTCATTGTTATTCCCAACTTGTTCGTTATTATAATTAAATTAAGCGTGTAGCTTAGCGTCAAGTTTGCCTTGCGCTTCAATAGCCATCATGTCGTCACAGCCACCGATATGTTCATCATTAATAAAAATTTGCGGTACAGTGCTTGCGCCACCTGCTTTAGTGATCATTTCATCACGAAGCTCAGGTTGTACACCAATATCATAATTAGTGAACTCAACGCCTTTGCTTTTTAAAAGCGCCATAGCGCGCTGACAAAATGGACAATATGCCTTGGTGTATAAAACAACGTTACTCATAATAAATCCTCTATCGGTCTAGCTAAATGTGATTAGCGACCTGTTATCGTTGGTAAGCTAGCAGATTGCCATGCACCCATTCCGCCTGCTAATACATAAACCTGCTCAAAACCGGCTTTATGCATTGCTGTAGCAGTACCTTGGGCTGTCATACCTGTAGTACATACTAATATAATGGGTTTAGTCTTGTACTTTTCAAGGGCTGAAAAGTCAGATTTTTTTGCATTTTCAGGGCTTAAATGTTCAGCACCCGAAATACGACCAGACGTAAACTCTTTTTGTGCACGCATATCGACTACTTGACCGTCTTCACGATTAATAAGTAGCGTTAGCTGCTGAGGGTTTATTTGACGGATAGCTGAAAACTTACTTTTTATCCAACCACTGACAATAAGAAAAACAATACCAACCCAAGCTAGGCTTAAAATAGGGTGATTGCTTATAAATTCAATATATTGATCCATTCGACTTCCACTATAAATTACATCCCAAAACGCAATGTTTTAGACATTTTAGACTTTAGCCACGCAAGTATACCCAAACCAACTTAAAATGCGAGTTTACACAGAGTTTAAAAGTACTAAAAACACCCCATATAAAGGTTATTAACCGCACATCGTCATCAATACGATATTCAATTAAGTGAAAAAATTTAATATGCTGTTTTGTATGCTGATTCAAGTAACAAAACACGGTATGCTAAAGCTAAACAGGTGCTAACTTTTAGGAGTGACTATGACTGAACATAAAAAACCACTGGTATTAATGATTTTAGACGGTTGGGGATATCGTGAAGACGAGCAAAGCAACGCAATACTCGCTGCAAACACCCCAGTATTAGACGATTTATGGGCGACTCGCCCTCGCACGTTAATTTCAGCGTCTGGTTTTGATGTAGGTCTCCCTGATGGACAAATGGGTAACTCTGAGGTTGGGCACGTAAACTTAGGGGCTGGTCGTATCGTGTATCAAGACTTTACTCGGATCACCAAAGCGATAAATGACGGTGAATTTGACTCAACCCCTGCACTTGTTGAAAATATTGATAAAGCAGTAAACGCTGGTAAAGCTGTTCATGTTATGGGGCTATTGAGCCCGGGTGGTGTGCATAGCCATGAAGACCATATTGTTGCAACCATAGAGTTGGCTGCAAAACGCGGTGCTAAGGAAGTCTATTTTCATGCATTTTTAGATGGTCGTGATACCCCACCGCGCAGTGCCAAAGCATCTATTGAGCGTATAGAATCGTTATTTGCAAAACTTAATTGTGGACGATTAGCAACACTCGTTGGTCGTTATTATGCAATGGATAGAGATAACCGCTGGAATCGTGTAGAAAAAGCCTATGATGTAATGACCTCTGGCATTGGAGAATTTAACTACGCCAATGGTGTAACCGCATTAAATGCAGCGTATGAACGCGATGAAAACGACGAGTTTGTTGCTCCTACAACCATTACACCAGAAGGTACCGAAGCGGCCCAGATTAATGATGGCGACACCGTTATTTTTGCAAACTTTAGGGCAGACCGAGCACGTGAAATTACACGCGCCTTTGTTGAGCCTGAGTTTGGCGGCTTTACCAAGAAAAAATCTCCGGCTCTTAGCGCATTTGTCATGATGACAGAATATGCAGCCGATATAGACGCACCCGTTGCTTTTGGCCCAACTCCTCTTACTAACGTATTAGGGGAATGGTTTGAAAAGCAAGGTAAAACGCAATTACGTATTTCTGAAACAGAAAAATACGCACACGTTACCTTCTTTTTTAGTGGCGGACGAGAAGACGAATTTGAAGGTGAAACGCGTGAATTAATCCCTTCACCACAAGTAGCAACCTACGATTTACAACCTGAAATGAACTCAGAAATGCTGACCGACAAACTCGTAGAAGCTATTAAAAGCGGAAAATACGATGCCATTATATGTAACTACCCTAATGGCGATATGGTTGGCCACTCAGGTGTATTTGATGCCGCCGTAAAAGCCTGCGAAGCCGTTGACGCATGTATTGGCCGTGTAGTTGGTGCATTAAATGAATTTGGCGGTGAAGCGTTGATCACGGCCGATCATGGTAATGCAGAACAAATGGCTAACCTTAAAACGGGCCAAGCACATACCGCGCATACAAGTGAACCGGTGCCATTTATTTATGTTGGTCGCGATGCTACACCATCAGAGGGTAAAGCATTAAGTGATGTTGCCCCTACTATGCTGCATTTAATGGGCATGGAGCAGCCAAGTGAAATGACTGGCACGCCTATCATGACGTTGAAATAACCCATGATTAAACGTGTTAACCGATACTTTAAGTGCGGCTTAATACTCGCCTCATTGGTGACTGCATCAGCAGTTGCCAATGAAGATCGCACTAAAAAAGATCTATCACAGGTGAAACAAGCACTTGAACAAAGCCAATCTGAGTATAATCAACAACGAAAAAAAATATCTCAACTTCAAAAAAACCTTAAAAGCCATGAGCTTGAAATAGCTAAAAACGCTAAAGCACTCAACATGGCTGAGCAGTCTGTTAAAGAAACCCAGCAACAGCAAAATCAACAACAAATAAAAGCTGATGAGCTAGATAAAAAACATATCGAATTTCAACGTATTTTAGGGGCGCAGTTAAAAAGTGCTTACATGGCAGGTGGTGATGACTACTCTAAAATGTTACTGAATCAAGAAAACACAGCGCAATTTGAGCGCACACTGAGCTATTATAATTACCTCAACAAAGCACGAATTGAACAGATAGAAGAATTAAAAGAACTTAAACAACAAATCACGTTAAACCAAATTGCACTAAATAAAACAAAAGAAAAGCTATTAGCTTTGTACGATGAGCAAAAAAAACGTCAAACAGCTTTAGTAAATGCACAAAGTGAACGCCAGGCAAACCTCAGGAACCTTCAGGTTCAACTTACAAGTACTAAAAGCTCAATCGATTACTTAAAAGAAAATCAGCAAATATTGGTTACCACTATTGAAGAACTTGAAAAAGAAAAAACAGAAAAAATAGAATTACTTGGTCTTAATAAAAATAAAGGGAAATTAAACTGGCCGAGTAAAGGGAAATTACAGCACACATTTGGCCAACGAAAGCATGGCGGCATTGACTGGAAAGGCGTGCTTATAGGTGCAAAAGAAGGTACCAATGTAAATAGTGTCCACAATGGGCAAGTTGTATTTGCAGATTGGTTAAAAGGTTATGGCTGGGTAATTGTAGTCGATCATGGTGAAGGCTTTATGAGCTTGTATGGCCATGCCCAAACGCTACTAAGAGACGTAGGTGACATGGTACGACAAGGTGAAACATTAGCG
Organism: Pseudoalteromonas sp. CR1; assembly: GCF_019392235.1. NCBI lineage: Bacteria > Pseudomonadati > Pseudomonadota > Gammaproteobacteria > Alteromonadales > Pseudoalteromonadaceae > Pseudoalteromonas > Pseudoalteromonas sp. CR1. The sequence continues at coordinate 24,401 of NZ_JAHXRM010000011.1, forward strand.
TTGGTTGGTCAAAGCGGCGGGCAGGCAAGTTCTGGTCTATACTTTGAAATACGACACAAAGGACGCGCAGTAAACCCCGTAAAATGGTGCAGACGAATTTAATTGACTAAACCGCTGCTCCGCTGAGGAGTAGCTGATGAAAAACAATAATGTAATACCCGCATTTAAAAAAGCAGGCTATGTTTCCAGCCTGCTTTTATTCACTTTTATTTTAATATTTAACAGTGCACTCGCAAGCTCAGTAAAAAATCTAAAAAGCCAACAAATCGATGAAATTTTATTTAACATACACGCTTATTATGTTGACGATTTAGATCTACAAAACAGCCATTATGTACAATACAACAACAAACAATTTGAGCGCTTATACTCAAAGCTAGACCCCTACTCTAAATACCTAAATCAACACGAGTTAGACGCCTTATTTGACAATACCAATGGCCGCTACACAGGCATTGGTATTGAGGTTAAAAAAGTTAATAAAGATATAAAAATTGTCAATGTGGTGAGTAACTCTCCAGCCAAAAAAGCGGGGATATTAGCAAACGATATTATTGTAAGTGTTAATCAAAAAGCGGTAAACACGCTCAGCGTTGAAGAGGTGGCCGTGTTAATAAAAGAAAATCAATTTACAACGATTAACCTCACCGTTAAGCGAAATGAAAGCCCTGCCCCTGTGTCGTTTAACGTAGCTCGTACGCAAATACAACTAGAAAGTGTAACCAGTAAAATTTTAGAGTCAGGCATTGGCTACTTAGCTATCAATAGTTTTTCTAATCACACGCTACATGAAGTAGCACTGCAAATTGCAGCGATGCAAAATAATTACGATTCCCCATTATTAGGACTTGTTATTGATTTACGTGATAACCCCGGTGGCACGTTAAAAAGTGCGATTGCGGTCTCGGATCTCTTTTTACAAAGTGGAACAATAGTTACAACTAAGGGCCGATACTTTGACGCTAACCAGGCTTTTTATGCTAAACGGGGCGACATACTCAAAGGCACCCCAATTGTTGTACTTATTAACGAAAACTCAGCTTCTGCGGCCGAAATTTTAGCCGGCGCCTTAAAAGACAACCACAGAGCAAAAGTGGTTGGAAGCCAATCGTTTGGGAAAGGGTCGGTGCAATCACTTATACCACTAGGGAATGGTAACACTGCATTAAAGCTCACCACCGCAAAGTATTTTACCCCTTCTGGTAAATCAATTGATGGCGTTGGAATAACACCCGATGTGACGATTAATCAAACAATACTTCCACAAAACAATAAAGCCGTTATAATAAAAAATGAGCAAGCAAAAAATAACCAAAACCAGCTTGTTAATACCTTAGCTGATTTACAATTAGTTAAAGCGAAACAATTACTCAGCATGCAGTAACAGTTAAATTCTGGCATTTACTGAGAAAAAGATAATAAAAATTATAAACGTGAATACTATTAACAAAAACATACGAATGTGGCTTTTTATCAGCATATGTATTGCTTACTTTAGCGCTAACGCCAACGCTAAACAAATAGCGATAGTCATTGATGATATAGGCTACCACCAAAGAGACTTAGAGTTTTTAACCTTGCCTGGGCAATTGACCTATTCAATTTTGCCCCACACACCCTATTCACAAATTTTTGCAACACGTGCTAGCAAAGCAAATAAAGAGTTACTGTTACATGTGCCTATGCAGGCGCTTAACGGCAAAGCGCTTGGGCCAGGTGCGCTAACCCTTGATATGGACAAAGCTCAGCTACAACAAACCCTAGGAACAGCACTAGCAAGTTTGCCGCAGGTTAGAGGCGTGAATAATCACATGGGCTCGGCATTAACTCAGCAAAGCCAAGCCATGAAATGGACAATGGAAGTACTTAAAAAGCGACAGTTATACTTTTTAGATAGCCGGACAACAGGCCAAAGCCAAGCACAAAATGCCGCCAATTTTTTTGGGGTCGAAAATGTTAGTCGTCATGTTTTTTTAGACAACATAACAACAGCAGATCAGCTTCAGTTTAGGCTCGATGAACTAAAACAAAAAGCAACTAAACACAACTTTGCTATTGCCATTGCCCACCCCTACCCAGAGACGATAGATTTTTTGCGTAAAGCACTGCCAGAGCTGAGCCAACAAGGCTATGAATTAGTGCCAGTTTCTCAGTTAGTACAACGCAAATACATTCAGTTAGCGCAGGCTCAAGGAAAAACAATTAGCGCGCGATAATTAAATCAAATAAGGTATTTGTCTCTTATGCTTTATAATACCCATCCGCAATGATACTTAATCATTTTGCGGAGCTAAATGTGTCGCTAACTGCGTGAAAAAATTCTCATTTAGAACAAATAAATAGCAATTTTTCTGCCTAGCTATCAACACGTTTTCCGGCCTCATAAGTGAATTGGTATGATATTTGTGTACATTATTAATTTTCAACAAAAAAGCCCTGCATTTCATGCAGGGCTTTTAAAATGTTACGCTTTTAGAACGTATCAACACATAGCGCTTTGAAGCTTTTTCATTGCTGTTTTTTCAAGCTGACGAACACGCTCAGCTGATACGCTGTATTTCTCAGCAAGCTCTTGCAGTGTTGCTTTATCGTCAGATAACCAACGAGCACTAACTATATCTTGTGAACGCTCATCAAGTGTTTTAAGTGCGCTGAACAAACGAGTATGTGACTGTTCTTGCCATTGCTGTTGTTCAATGTCATCTGCTAAATCAGCAGAACCATCTGTTAAATATTGTACCGGTGAATAAGTGCTTGTTGGGGCGTCATCGTTATCATCACCCGTTAAATCAAACCCCATATCTTGACCGCTCATGCGAGATTCCATTTCACGCACTTCTTTTTCGCTTACACCCAGCTCACTAGCAACAGTGCTAACCTCTGCTTGGTTAAACCAGCCTAGACGCTTTTTATTTTTACGAAGATTAAAAAATAATTTACGCTGTGCTTTAGTTGTAGCTACTTTAACAATACGCCAATTCTTCAGAACAAATTCGTGTATTTCAGCTTTAATCCAGTGCACTGCAAATGAGACTAAACGAACACCCACGCTTGGGTCGAAACGTTTAACCGCTTTCATCAGGCCTATATTACCTTCTTGAATAAGGTCAGCTTGTGGTAAACCGTATCCCGAGTAGCTTTTTGCTATATGCGCTACAAAACGTAAATGCGACATAATGAGTTGCTTTGCAGCACTAAGATCGCCTTCTTCCTGAAGCTTTTTAGCAAGTTCTTGCTCTTCTTCAACTTTAAGCATAGGGATAGTGCTCACCGCTTGAAGATAGCCATCCATGCTTGCGCTTTGTTGTCCAACTGTAAGTGCCATTGCGTATAAATCTTTACTCATTTTTCACCTCGGTGATAAACATTTGAAACCATCTTAGCACTCTTTCTCTAAGAGTGCTAACCCCAATTTAAAACTTTTTTAAAGCATAAATCAAGCGGTTTTTTAGCGTTATTGAAGTCTACTATAAGCGACTGAATAAGCGATGAATTAAGGGATTGCAGGTGGTTAACGTGAGTTTTTCACCTTATTTACAATTCATGCCAAATATGGAGGGTAGTAGATAAATGTGACAGTTTATATAGAGGCTGTACAACCCAACCCATTAGCATACGCGCTAAGCACTGAGTTAGTTCACTTATATAAGTTTGTGTAGATGAGGAAGAGAGCAACACACTCATAAAGTTAAATGTCTATTCAAAAAAGTTTCACTTTAAAGTGAATAAAACATCAATAGCATAACCTATATAGCTCGCTTAATTAGCAACGAGCTATGCAGGTACCTATTACACTTTGTCTGGCTCTATTTCTTTAATGTATCTATTTACAGATAAGTAAGAGCCAACAAACCCCAAGCTTGTAGCAAGTAAAACCAAAAAGCCAAATTCGCTAAGCGTTAAACCAATGAGTAAAAAGTTAGTTTGATACACACCAGCCACGCTATTTACGGCTGAAGAAAGCCACCACATCATTAGCGCAACGGATATAAAAGCAAACAATCCACCAATAACGCCATACCAAATACCGGTCCATAAAAATGGCGCGTGTATAAATGTATTTGTAGCACCTACAAGCTTCATTACTTGTATTTCTTCTTTTTTGTCCATGATAGATAAGCGAATAGTGTTACCTATTATGAGCGTTACAGACGTTAATAATAACAAGGTAATGGTTATTACACTTTCTTTTAGCAAGCCAAGTAGTGCATTTAAGCGCTCTAACCAGGCTATATCAAGCTTGCCAAAATCAACCTCACGCTCCGCTTCTAACTTAGTTAAAAGCACCTTTGCAGCATTAGGCTGGCGGTGCCGCTTGGTGGGTGTAACTAGCACAACATCGGGTAATGGATTGCTATCTAGATATTCTAGCGCTTGCCCAAAACCTGACACTTCCTGAAACTCTTTTAATGCTTGCTGCTTTGAAATAAACGTTACGCTCTCTACTTCAGGGTATAAGGCTAAGCGCTTAACTAACGTTGCTGTTTCTTGTTCCGTCATTGTTTGTTTTACAAATAACGATATTTCACTGGCCTCTTCAAAGCCACTGCTTACTTGCTGCACGTTTTTAACCACTAAGTAAAGTGTGGCAGGAAGCGTTAAGCTTAATCCAAGTACCGCAATTGTCATCATAGATGCCAGTGGTGTGCGCCACATTTCACCCAGACTATGAATCCCTTGACGAAAAATATTAACGATAAAAAAATAGCCATTTGAAATGAATGATTTTTTTTGTTTTTCGTTTTTGTTTTGGCGGCTTTTAAACAATAAACTCATAATGCCCCCTGCGCTAATGGATCTTCAAGCATTCTGCCATCCTTTAACGTTAAGCTCCTATACTTCATGCGCGCAACAAGCCCTAAGTCATGGGTAGCAATAAGTACGGTTGTGCCGTGTTTATTAAAGTCTTCAAATAATTTAAGTATTTCCATAGACAGTTCAGGATCTAGGTTACCCGTTGGCTCATCAGCAAGTAAAATTGGCGGAGAATTAACAATAGCACGTGCAATACCAACTCGCTGTTGCTCACCACCTGACAACATAGATGGGTGACATTTAACCTTATCGATTAAACCCACTTTATCGAGCGCACCATGAACACGCTTTGCAATTTGATTACGGTGAGTACCTTCAATGATCAACGGTAGCGCAACATTATCAAATACAGTGTATCGCTCTAGTAATCGATGATTTTGAAAAATAATACCAATATCTCGTCGTGCATAAGGAATTTGACGCGAATTAACTTTATTCAAATCAATACCATTAATAAACACATTACCGGCAGAAGGGCGTTCCATTAAACTAATTAATTTTAAAAGCGTACTTTTACCTGCGCCACTGTGACCTGTTAAAAAGGCAAGTTCGCCGGGTTTGATATGAAAATTAACTTTTTCGAGGGCTCGATGCCCACCTGGATAGGTTTTACTTACTTGCTGAAAGTTTATCATTTTTTATTATGCCAACCTCATTAAAGTGTTAATGCAATTGGTATTCCTTGCAATTAAAAAGGGAGCAAGCTCCCTTCTTGGTAAATTAAACGTCGTCCTCATCTTGGCTAAATAATGCATCAATAAAGTCATCGCTCTTGAAAGAACGTAAATCATCAATACCTTCACCAACACCAATATAACGAATTGGAATGTTAAACTTATCCGCTACTGCAAAAATAACCCCACCTTTTGCTGTACCATCAAGTTTTGACAAAGTAATACCCGTTAAACCTACACATTGGTTAAACAAGTTTACTTGACTAATCGCATTTTGCCCTGTGCCAGCATCTATTGTTAGCATAACTTCATGCGGTGCATCAGGATCTATTTTTTTCATTACGCGAGCTATTTTTTCAAGCTCTTGCATTAAATTATCTTTATTTTGCAGACGGCCAGCTGTATCAGCAATTAACACATCAACATTACGCGCCTTTGCAGCCTGAAAAGCATCAAATACCACCGATGCACTATCGGCTCCGGTGTGCTGTGCTATAACCGGGATGCTGTTACGCTCACCCCATACTTGAAGTTGCTCAACCGCAGCGGCTCTAAAAGTGTCGCCCGCAGCAAGCATGACCGACTTACCTTCATTTTGAAACTGTTTTGCCAACTTACCAATGGTCGTTGTTTTACCAACACCGTTTACACCTACCATTAAAATCACAAACGGTTTTTTTTCTGCGGGTATTATTAATGGCTGCTCAGCAGTCTTGAGCATGCTGGCCATCTCTTGCTTCATTAATTCATACAGTGCATCGCCGTCTTTCAGCTGCTTTCTATTTGCACCATCCGTTAATCTATCGATTAACTTCATGGTCGTATCAACACCTAAATCAGCCGTTAATAATTGAGTTTCCAGCTCTTCAAAAAGGTCATCGTCTATTTTTTTACCGCTAAAAATAGATGAAAAGCCAGCGCCTATATTAACGCGAGTTTTTAGTAACCCTTTTTTAAGACGAGAGAAAAACCCTTCTTTTTTAGGTTTTTCTCCTTGCTTGCTCTTTTCTGCTTGCTTAGCTTTTTCTAAAGCAAGGCGCTCTTGCTCTAAACGTTGCGCCTCTGCTTGCTCTGCAGCTATACGTTCTTGTTCTACACGCTGGGCTTCTGCTTGCTCAGCTGCTATACGCTCTTGCTCTAAACGCTGGGCTTCTGCTTGCTCTGCTGCAATACGTTCTTGTTCTAAACGCTGCGCTTCTGCTTGCTCTGCTGCAATACGTTCTTGTTCTAAACGCTGCGCTTCTGCTTGCTCTGCTGCTATGCGTTCTTGTTCTAAACGCTGCGCTTCTGCTTGTTCAGCTGCTATACGCTCTTGCTCTAAACGCTGGGCTTCTGCTTGCTCTGCTGCTATACGTTCTTGTTCTAAACGCTGCGTTTCTGCTTGTTCAGCTGCTATACGCTCTTGCTCTAAACGCTGCGCTTCTGCTTGTTCAGCTGCTATACGCTCTTGCTCTAAACGCTGGGCTTCTGCTTGCTCTGCTGCAACACGCTCTTGCTCTAAACGTTGCGCCTCAGCTTGCTCAGCAGCGCGTTCCTGCTCTAAACGCTGGGCCTCTGCTTGCTCTGCTGCAGCACGTTCTTTTGCTAGCAGTTCAGCATTTGCTTGTTCTATTGCTAATTTTTCAGCTTGCTCTACAGCAACACGCTCTTGTTCGGCTTTTTCAGCGACAACGCGTTCTTCTAAGCGTTTAGCTTCCTGCTCTGCTAAAGCTTGTTGTTTATCAGCCTCTGCTTTTTGTTCGGCTTGTTTCTTATCTGACTTACCAAAGCCGAGCCAAGACATTAATTTACTTTTTTTTGCCATACTTGCTAATAACCACTTATAAAAATCTGATAAACTAAAATTTGAAAATAGCTTGGAAGAGCCAACATACTTTGCCAGCCAAACAACCATTCAAAACATAAGTGTTCAATAGTAACACTTTTAATGCGGTTGAAAAATGAAGCTATACGTAATCTACTACAATATTATCTGAGCTAGATCCCAGATACCATTTTTTAGTGAGCTAAATGAGAAATAAAACAACTAAAAATAAAGCAATTAGCAAATCTACTGATGGCTTTATTAGAGTGATAAGTGGGCAATTTCGGGGCCGTAAGCTTCCAGTAAAAGACGTACAAGGCTTACGCCCCACAACCGACAGAATCAAAGAAACGGTATTTAACTGGTTGATGCAAGACACGCGCGACGCAAATGTTCTCGATTGTTTTGCAGGATCAGGGGGATTAGGATTTGAAGCACTTTCACGGTTTGCAAGCAACGCTACATTTTTAGAACTTGACCCAAGTGCAGCAAAGCAACTAGAGCAGAATATCTCAACGCTAAAACTGATCAATGCGCAGGTAAAACATACAAACTCACTTTCATTTTTAGAACAAAAAAATATTAACACGCCATTTGATTTGGTTTTTGTTGACCCGCCTTTTCGCAAAAATTTAGCCCAAACTAGCTGTAACTTATTAGAAATAAATAACTGGCTTAACGAAGATGCGCTTATTTATGTTGAAGTTGAGAGCGATCTAAATACATTCAACATCCCAACTAACTGGCTGTTAATTAAAGAAAAAAAATCTGGACAAGTGTTTAGCAGGCTCTACCGTCGCCAAACAAATTAAGACTGTTTAACGCTATGGGTTTCTGTTAATATTATCCTTTACATGTGGTGTTGCTTCGGATTACAATACCGCACCATTTTTGAACCACTTGATCAATGTTTGATCAACTTGAGCAACGCTCATAATTTAGGTAGGTGAATTTTTAATGCCAGTAATTAAAGTAAGAGAGAACGAACCGTTTGACGTAGCACTTCGTCGCTTCAAGCGTTCATGTGAAAAAGCAGGTATCCTTTCAGAAGTTCGTCGTCGCGAGCACTATGAAAAGCCAACAGCTGAGCGTAAGCGTAAAAAAGCTGCAGCAGTTAAGCGTCACATGAAAAAACTTTCTCGTGATAACGCTCGTCGCGTTAAATTATACTAATACATTTGGTCTTGTATAAATGAGCCTTTTAATAACGCTAAAAGATGCGCAAAAAGATGCGATGAGAGCTAAAGACAAACAACGTCTTAACCCTATTCGCATGGTACTTGCTGCAATCAAGCAACGTGAGATTGACGAGCAGATAACACTAGACGACGCAGGTATTACCTCCGTTATAGTAAAGCTTGTTAAACAGCGTCGCGACTCTTACACTCAGTATAAAGATGCTGGGCGTGATGATTTAGCTGAAATTGAAGCCAATGAAATAACAGCACTTGAAGCCTTCTTACCTCAACAATTGAGCGAAGAAGAAATCATAGCTCTCATTGACGCGGCTATTGCTGATACTAACGCAGCAGGTATGCAAGACATGGGTAAAGTAATGGGTATAATCAAAAGCAAAGCTGAAGGTCGCGCCGATATGGGCAAGATCTCTGGTTTAATTAAGCAAAGATTAACTGCCTAACACTCCCTATACGTAAAGTATAATTGAAGTAAACCGAGCCTTGTGCTCGGTTTCTTTGTTTTTACGTCACTAAAAAGTAAACTTTAGGCCTATATTCAAAAAATGAAATTATTCATACTGACTCTATTTATTTAGCCGTCATTTTGGTAAGTTAAGGTCCAATTGTTTATACCTCACTGGTATAAATTGTGAGTTTCACTTTCGTTATTCTTCTTAATATTTCAGGACTGTATTTTACTAATGGCTGGAAAGATCCCACGAAGTTTTATAGATGATTTACTTGCCAGAACCGATATTGTCGATCTGATAGACTCCAAAGTTGGCCTAAAAAAAGCCGGCAAGGACTATCAGGCATGTTGCCCTTTTCATAACGAAAAATCGCCTTCATTTACTGTATCACAAGATAAACAGTTTTATCATTGCTTTGGCTGTGGCGCTAACGGGAATGCTATTTCGTTTGTTATGGAATACGAAAAGCTTGAGTTTGTTGATGCTATTGAAGAAATAGCCAGTATGCTTAACTTAGACGTGCCTCGCGAACAAGGAGGTAGTTCGGCGCCAGAACGCACTGCTGCGCAAAAACGCTCAGATTACGATTTGATGCTTCATACAGCTCGCTTTTATCAGCACCAACTTAAGCACCACGCTAACTCGGCCGCAGTCATTGACTATGTTAAAGGTAGAGGACTGAGTGGCGAAACCGTTAAAAAGTTTATGGTTGGCTACGCCCCTAGTGAATGGGATGGTTTATGTTTGCAACTTGGTCGTAATAAAGAACAAAAAGAGCAACTCGTAGAATTAAAGCTCGCCTCAGAAAAAACACCCGGCAGGCAGTTCGACTTTTTCCGCGACCGCTTAATGTTTCCTATTCGTGATAAACGCGGCAGGGTAGTCGCTTTTGGCGGACGCGTTATGCAAGCTGATCAAGGCCCTAAATATTTAAACTCTCCAGAAACCCGAATTTTTCATAAAGGGTTTGAACTTTATGGTCTTTATGAAGCAAAACAAGCGCACAAAAAGTTAGCGCACATTCTTATTGTAGAAGGCTACATGGATGTTGTTGCACTTGCAGAAAAAGAGATTGAATACGCCGTTGCAGCACTGGGAACAGCAACAACAAGCGAGCACATGCATACCTTATTCAGAACAACCGATAAGGTCATTTGTTGTTACGATGGCGACCGAGCTGGACGCGACGCAGCTTGGCGAGCACTTGAAAATGCACTCCCCTATTTAAATGACGGTAAAGCATTAAATTTTGTATTTTTACCTGACGGAGAAGACCCCGATTCATTAGTGCAAAAAGAAGGTAAAGATGCATTCGAACAGCGTTTAAGTGAGGCCGATGACTTTACTAAAGTTATGTTTAATAAATTAAGCCAAGAAATTGATTTAACATTAGATTCAGGTAAAGCAAAATTACTTAGTGCAGCGTTGCCACTCATTGAAAAAATTCCGAGTGAATTTTATCAAGAAAACATTTTAGAGCAATTAGGCCGATTAATTGGGCGCACGCGTGAACAACTTAATAACCGCTTAAAAACACCAAAACAACAGCACGCTATTGAGCGAAAATTTAAAATAACCCCGATGCGACAGGCTATCGGTATTTTAGTTCAGCATCCTAATTTAGCTAAAAGCGTTCCTTTTTTACCAGAACTTGCACAAATGAACATTGCAGGTATTGGTTTATTGCTTCGCTTGCAGCAACAAGCACTTGAAAAAGAGAATATCACTACGGCTCAGCTACTCGAATTTTTTAGAGATACTGACGATTATGAGCCTCTTATTAAGCTCGCTACTTGGCAACATGAAATAAATGAAGAGCGTTTAGAGACTGTTTTTAAAAATACTTTTAAATTTATTGAAGATCAGTGTTTAAATTATCGACTAGAGACCCTATTAATAAAGGACAAGACACAAGGTCTAAATAGCGACGAAAGGCTAGAATGTCATTTACTAATGACAGCGTTAAAAGCGACTAACAGCTAGTCAGATCTAGTTTTGGATGTTATACTGTGCTATTCACTGCGTCACATTGTTCTGGTTGGCATTAATGTAAACCAAGTGATGGCGCCTGTTGTATCAACTTATCAGAGTGGAAGAAACAATCTCTATGGATCCAACTCCTCAGTCACAATTAAAACTTCTGATTCAAAAAGGTAAAGAGCAAGGCTATTTAACTTTTGCAGAAGTAAATGATCACCTTCCACAAGACATAATTGACTCAGATCAAGTAGAAGATATCATAAGCATGATTAATGACATGGGTATTAAGGTTAGCGAAAATGCGCCTGATGCCGATGAATTAATGATGCAAGAAACAACGACAGACGAAGACGCAGCTGAAGCTGCCGCTGCTGCACTTGCTACGGTAGAAAAAGAAATTGGCCGCACTACCGATCCCGTTCGCATGTACATGCGCGAAATGGGCACCGTTGAACTTCTTACACGCGAAGGCGAAATTGTAATCGCTAAGCGTATTGAAGAAGGGATCAACCAAGTACAAATTTCGGTTGCTGAATACCCTGAAGCAATCACTTACCTACTAGAGCAGTGGGATAAGTTTGAAGCAGAAGAAATGCGTTTAAGCGATATCATCGTAGGATTCATTGATCCAAACGAAGACGAAGCGCCAATTTCAGCAACTAACATTGGTTCAGAATTAAGTGAAAAACAACTTGATGACGACGATGACGATGAAGATAAAAGCGACGACGATGAAGATGAAGAAGAAGTAGACACAGGCCCAGATCCTGAAGAAGCTCGAATTCATTTTGAAAACTTACGTGATTTATACAATAAAGCACGTGATACGTTTGAAGCTAAAGGTCGTTCACATCCTGATTCACAAGCTGCTATTTTTGAAATTGGCGAGCTTTTCAGAACCTTTAAACTAATTCCTAAACAGTTTGATCGCATGGTAAATAACATGCGCGAAATGATGGATCGTGTTCGTGTTCAAGAACGCCTAATCATGAAACAAGCTGTACAAATTGCTAAGTTACCTAAAAAAGCATTCGTTAAGCACTTTGCTAATAACGAAACTGACGCTTCGTGGGTTGATTTAGAAATTTCAAATAATGAAAAGTACTCAGCTAAACTAGAAGAAGTTAAACCTGAAATAATTCGCTGTATTAATAAGCTATCTATTATTGAGCAAACAACAGGTTTAAGCATTGAGCGCATTAAAGACATTAACCGTCGAATGAGCATTGGTGAAGCAAAGGCCCGCCGTGCGAAAAAAGAAATGGTTGAAGCAAACTTACGTCTTGTAATTTCAATTGCTAAAAAATACACAAACCGTGGCTTACAATTCTTAGATTTAATCCAAGAAGGTAACATTGGCTTGATGAAAGCAGTAGATAAGTTTGAATACCGCCGTGGTTATAAGTTCTCTACTTATGCTACGTGGTGGATACGCCAGGCTATTACTCGCTCTATTGCTGACCAAGCAAGAACTATCCGTATCCCGGTACATATGATTGAAACGATCAATAAACTTAATCGCATCTCTCGTCAAATGTTACAAGAAATGGGTCGTGAGCCAAATCCAGAAGAATTAGCAGAACGCATGATGATGCCTGAGGATAAAATCCGTAAGGTACTTAAAATTGCTAAAGAGCCAATTTCGATGGAAACACCCATTGGTGATGATGAAGATTCGCACTTAGGTGACTTTATTGAAGATACCACCATTGATTCGCCAATCGATTCGGCAACAATGGAGTCGCTTCGTGGCGCAACTAACGATGTACTAGCTGGACTTACAGCGCGTGAAGCAAAAGTACTTCGTATGCGTTTCGGTATTGATATGAATACCGACCACACTTTAGAAGAAGTAGGTAAGCAATTTGACGTAACACGTGAGCGTATTCGTCAAATAGAAGCGAAAGCGCTGCGTAAATTACGCCACCCTTCTCGTTCAGATTTACTGAAAAGCTTTTTAGACGCTAAATAATTTAGCGCTATGTAAAAACCGAAAAGGCCGCTGTAGCGGCCTTTTTTCTATTTAAAGGAAAAAATCATGGCTTGGATCCAAATCCGTATCAATGCCAATGCTGCAACGGCAGATGCAGTAAGTGACCTATTAATGGAGTCAGGCAGTGCGTCTGTTACTTTTATAGATGCTAAAGACACCCCTATTTACGAGCCTAAAATTGGCACTGTAGAGTTTTGGGCAGACACCACCGTAATTGGTCTATTCGAAGCTAATCACGATATGAACGAAGTGATTGCATTATTAAAGCGCCATAATGAAATAAACGAATCACTCATATACAAAATTGAGCAGCTCGAAGATAAAGATTGGGAGCGTGAGTGGATGGATAACTTCCACCCTATTCAATTTGGCGAGAAGCTATGGATTTGTCCTAGCTGGCGTGACATTCCAGACCCAGAAGCTGTTAACGTTTTGCTTGATCCAGGCCTTGCATTTGGCACAGGCACGCACGCAACAACTGCTTTGTGTCTAAAATGGCTAGAAAGCCAAGACCTAACAGGTAAAACCGTAGTCGATTTTGGATGTGGCTCAGGCATTCTAGGTATTGCTGCTATTAAACTCGGTGCAGAGCGCATGATTGGGATTGATATTGATCCACAAGCACTCGAGGCAAGCCTTGATAACGCAAATAGAAATGGCGTTGCAGACAAGTTAGAAGTATACCTTCCGGAAAATCAACCTGAGTTTACTGCCGATATTGTTGTTGCCAATATTTTAGCTCAACCGCTACGCGAACTGCACAGTGTAATTTTAGGGTTGTTAAAACCCGGTGGTAAAATTGCCATGTCGGGTATATTAGAAGAGCAAGCCCAGTCAGTAGCTGATATCTATGCCCCTTTTATTGAGCTAGATGATATTGCCGTTGAAGGTGATTGGACCCGTGTTAGCGGTACAAAAAATAGCTAATCACGTACATTAACAATTTTAGAGTATTAACTCAAAAGTCGCATGTAAAGCCTGTATTTAACAGGCTTTACTATTTTTTTACAAAATAAAAAATAAACATTATTTATTATAAAAACATCATTCGTTCAAATTTCATCCAAATAAACCCTTTCGTCATACGGTTATCAAATGTCAATACGAAAAGAGCAAAAAAAAGTCACTTTTGTTCAATTTATAGCCTTTGATTTTTGTCAAAAAAGCCGTAAACTTAGCGCCCCTTGAAAAGAGGCCTATTGAATACAGTGCGTATCGGTAAATACCAACTTGAGAATAATGTAATTGTTGCGCCTATGGCCGGCATTACAGACAGACCATTTAGACAACTCTGCCGTCGTTTAGGCGCCGGGCTTGCTGTGTCTGAAATGTTATCGTCAAACCCAAAGGTTTGGAAAACTGAAAAGTCGATGAACCGTATGGATCACAGCGGTGAGTCGGGTATACGCGCGGTGCAAATTGCAGGAGCTGATCCTGAGCTTATGGCGCAGGCCGCACAATTCAATGTTGCTAACGGTGCACAAATCATAGATATAAATATGGGGTGCCCAGCAAAAAAAGTGAACAAGAAACTCGCAGGCTCTGCCTTATTACAGTTTCCTGAACTCGTGGAAGAGATTATTGATGCAGTCGTTAATGCTGTTGATATACCTGTGACACTTAAAATCCGTACTGGATGGGATCCGGATAACCGTAATGGTGTAGAGATTGCGAGAATAGCTGAACGTTATGGCATTGCATCACTGGCTGTACATGGGCGAACACGCGCATGTATGTATAAAGGTGAAGCAGAGTACGCCACGATTAGGGATATAAAGCGTTCAGTGTCGATTCCTGTTGTTGCAAATGGTGATATAACTTCACCAGAAAAAGCAAGACAGGTTTTAGACTATACGGGTGCAGATGCCATTATGATTGGTCGAGCCGCCCAAGGTCGCCCTTGGATATTTAGGGAGATAGACCACTATTTGCGAACTGGTGAACACATGCAGCCACCTGCTATTGAAGAGGTGCGCAGTATTTTAATGGAGCATTTAACAAACCTCCATGCGTTTTACGGTGAGCCAATGGGCGCGCGAATTGCTCGCAAACATGTATCTTGGTATTTGCAAACCCATGACAGTGATGGTCAGTTTAGGCGAGTATTTAATGCGCTCGACAACCCACAAGCACAGGTCGTCGCATTAGAGCAATACTTTAAAACACTAGCAGCTAACTAAGAAAGAAAGAGACTTTATAATGTTCGAACAAAACGTGACTTCTCCATTTATCACAAACCCTCATGTTCAGTCACACGAGAAACCGCAGCCATTGCGTGATGCAGTAAAAAAAGCTGTTCACCACTACTTAAAACAGCTTAACGGTCAAGATGTGCAAGACGTATACGACCTTGTTCTTTCAGAGCTAGAAGCGCCATTACTTGAAGAAGTAATGACATACACACGTGGTAACCAAACTCGTGCAGCTATTTTACTAGGTATAAACCGTGGTACTTTACGTAAAAAGCTTAAAAAATACGGCATGAACTAATACCAATTATATTGAAAGCGTAAGCATTCTAACGAGCTAAACAAGCCCATAACGGCGTTAAAAAGTTCTTATGTAGAATAACTACACTGTAAAATTTTTGCCTTGTTATAGACTTGTTTTTCTATCGTTATAACTGCTTACTAATCCAATACAATTGGTATCATGCAAAAAAAGCACCTTAGGGTGCTTTTTTTATGCGTACAATTTAGTAGAGATGTTGCAAAATGCTCACGCTTATTGGCGCTTTAAAAGTCGTTTTTTGAGTCGTAATCAGTTAAAATGCCCGCTTCTAAGCTAGCTCATTAACTGAGGAAATCAAACTACAATGGATACTCATCGTCCCATTCGTCGCGCACTATTAAGTGTGTCTGATAAAACCGGTATTGTTGAATTTGCACGCGCACTAGAAGCGCAAGGCGTTGATATATTATCAACTGGCGGTACGTGTAAACTCCTTGCTGATAACGGCATAAAAGTGACTGAAGTTTCAGATCACACCGGTCACCCTGAAATCATGGATGGCCGCGTAAAAACCCTTCACCCTAAAATTCACGGCGGTATTTTAGCCCGTCGCGGACAAGATGAAGATGTAATGGCAGATAACAACATTTCTGCAATCGACATAGTTGTAGTTAACTTATACCCCTTTGCGAATACCGTCGCTCAAGAAAACTGCAGCCTTGAAGATGCCATTGAAAATATTGATATTGGCGGTCCTACAATGGTTCGCGCAGCAGCTAAAAACCATAAAGATGTAACAATTGTGGTAAACGCGAGCGACTACGACCGTGTTATTAGTGAAATGCAAAACAACAGTGGCTCAACAACGTATAAAACACGTTTTGATTTAGCTATTGCCGCTTATGAGCATACAGCACAGTACGATGGCATGATTGCTAACTACTTTGGTAAAATGGTGCCTGATTACACCGAAGAAGCTGCTGAAGATACTAAATTCCCTCGCACTATTAATATGCAGTTTACTAAAAAGCAAGACATGCGATACGGTGAAAACTCACATCAAGACGCAGCTTTTTACGTTGAAAATGATGTAAGTGAAGCATCAGTGGCAACAGCAACTCAGCTACAAGGTAAAGCGCTTTCGTTTAATAACATTGCAGACACCGATGCAGCGCTTGAGTGTGTTAAAGAATTTGATGTACCAGCGTGTGTCATTGTAAAACATGCAAACCCGTGTGGCGTATCGATTGGTGAAAACATTCTTGCAGCTTACGAGCGTGCATTTAAAACAGACCCAACATCAGCGTTTGGCGGAATTATTGCCTTTAACCGTGAGCTTGATGCGCAAACAGCTCAAGCTATTGTTGACCGCCAATTTGTTGAAGTAATTATTGCACCAAGCGTTTCGAGCGAAGCGGCAAAAATTGTTGAAGCGAAAAAGAACGTGCGTTTATTAGAGTGCGGGCAGTGGAGTGGTAAAGCAACCGGTCACTACATTAAACGTGTAAATGGCGGTGTACTAGTTCAGGACCGTGATTTAGGTATGGTTACCCAAGGCGACTTAAAAGTCGTCTCTAAGCGTCAACCTTCTGAGCAAGAACTTAAAGATTTACTATTTTGTTGGAAAGTCGCTAAATTTGTTAAATCAAACGCGATTGTTTATGCCCGTGACGGTATGACCATTGGCGTAGGCGCAGGTCAAATGAGCCGTGTTTACTCTGCAAAAGTTGCAGGTATCAAAGCTGCTGATGAAAACCTAGAAGTCCCGGGCTCTGTTATGGCGTCGGATGCGTTTTTCCCATTCCGCGATGGCATAGACGCTGCTGCAGAAGCAGGGATTACTGCCGTAATTCAACCAGGTGGCTCAATGCGCGATGAAGAAGTTATTGCCGCAGCTGACGAAGCAGGCATGGCCATGGTCTTCACTGGCATGCGTCACTTTCGCCACTAATCACAAAAAGGGTTAAGCTCAACGTTTAACCCTTTTTGTTTGCAAGCAATTCACGTATTCTGATTATTCTAACTCCTAATTTTAATGTGAAGGAACAAACGATGAAATTTGCACTAAAGTCTTTACTTGTTGCTAGCCTAGCACTTACTTCAACAATGGCATTAAGCCATAACCATGAATCAAGCCTAAGCCACGCAATAAAAGCAAGCGAGCGAAGCGCTAAAAATAGTGCTCGTGATGAATATCGCCACCCTGAGCAAACATTGGCATTTTTTGGCTTTAAACCGTCAATGACCGTTGTTGAAATTGCGCCAGGCGGTGGTTGGTACAGTGAAATTTTAGCGCCTGCATTGAAAGAGCAAGGCTTATATTACGCTGCTCATTTCCCTAGCGACTCATCGGTTGGTTACTATCAACGTTCATTAGCGGCGTTTAAACAAAAAGTAGCTGAAGACGAACGCTTTAGTAATGTTAAAATTACAGAGTTTGCCCCTTTAACCCACCTAGATATTGCACCTGCAGAATCTGCCGATATGGTACTTACCTTCCGCAATGTGCATAACTGGTACATGGGTAAAGATACAGACGGTGCATTAAGCGCATTTAAAGCGTTTTATAAAGCACTAAAACCAGGTGGTACATTGGGTGTAGTTGAGCATCGTTTAGCCGAAAACCGTGCTGACGACGATCAGAAAACATCAGGTTATATGAAACAGAGCTACGTGGTTGACCTTGCAAAGCAAGCAGGATTTGAGCTAGCAGCAACTAGTGAAATTAATGCTAATCCAAAAGATACAGCCGATCATCCTAAAGGGGTGTGGACGCTACCACCTAGCTTAAGACTTGGCGAACAAGACGCTGAAAAATATAAAGCTATTGGTGAAAGCGACCGTATGACGCTTAAATTTAAAAAACCGCTTTAAATAGGAATAGTACGCCATGAATGTATTAGTCATTGGCAGCGGCGGCCGCGAACACGCACTTGCGTTCAAAGCCGCTCAAAACACAAAAGTAAACACGGTATTTGTAGCTCCAGGTAATGCGGGTACAGCCCTTGAACCTAAACTCGAAAATGTTGCAATTAATGTTGAAGATTTAGATGGGTTATTAAACTTTGCTCAGCAAAATAATGTTGAACTTACCATTGTAGGGCCTGAAGTACCGTTAGTATTGGGTGTTGTGGATAAATTTCGTGAACATAATATGGCTATATTTGGTCCAACAGCGGGTGCTGCCCAGCTTGAAGGTTCGAAGTCATTCACGAAAGATTTTTTAGCACGCCACAATATTCCTACTGGCGACTACCAAACATTTGAACAAATAGACCCTGCCCTTGCATATTTAAAAGAAAAAGGCGCGCCAATTGTAATTAAAGCTGACGGTTTAGCCGCAGGTAAAGGCGTTATTGTCGCAATGGACGAGCGCGAAGCTGAAGACGCTATTCGCGATATGCTAGCGGGCAATGCCTTTGGTGATGCAGGTAGCCGCGTAGTAATTGAAGAGTTTTTGGATGGCGAAGAAGCGTCTTTCATTGTGATGGTAGATGGTAAAAACGTTCTACCGTTTGCAACAAGCCAAGACCATAAACGTGCTTATAATGGCGATGCGGGTCCGAATACTGGCGGTATGGGTGCCTACTCTCCTGCGCCAGTGGTGACAAACGAAATCCACCAACGCATTATGGATGAAGTGATCATCCCGACAGTAAAAGGCATGGCAAAAGAAGGTCATCCGTACACTGGCTTTTTATACGCAGGTTTAATGATAGACAGCTCAGGTACACCTAAAGTGATTGAGTATAACTGTCGTTTTGGCGACCCTGAAACACAACCTATGATGCTACGTTTACAATCAGATTTAGTTGAGCTGATAGAAGCGGCTAATCGTGTAGAGCTTGATAAAACCACCATTGAGTTTGACCCACGCGCAGCGGTAGGTGTCGTGCTTGCGGCTAAAGGTTACCCAGGAGATTATCCTAAAGGTGATGCTATTTCAGGCTTACAAGTTAACTACCCTGCTGGCGAAAAAGTATTTCATGCAGGTACTAAACAAAGCGGTAATGACGTTGTGACTGCTGGCGGACGCGTTTTATGTGCAACTGCGCTAGGTAATACCGTAACCGAGGCTCAAGCACGTGCTTATGAGCTGATTAAAGGTATTAACTGGGACGGCATGGAATACCGTACTGATATTGCTTATCGTGCCATTGCCCGTGAGCAGTAAGTTAGTAATAATTGATTGGTATAACCAGTTAATTTAACTAAAAAAGCGCAGTTCGCCTGCGCTTTTTTAGTGCTACACTAATTAAAAGTTTTTAAAAAGTAAGCATACATTGGAACTTAGAACTTTACGCTACCATTCACTAGCTGTTGCCATTTTGATATTTATATTTTTTATTATCAATACATTGGCTTCTAATTTAGTAGTGCCTACTCGTTACACAATTGATAAAACATCACCAATGTACCTCAATCACGCCTACTACATTGATGAAACCAAAAGCAAAACATTCGATACAATTATTAAGCAACCGAATTTACTCACCTATGCCCCTTTTTCAGAAATTCCTTGGAGCTTTACTCAGCAAAATTATTGGCTGTTTCTTGATTTAGAAAACAAAAGCCAAAAAAGTCAAAAGGTGGTGGCTCACTTTGATAACCCAATGGCCGATCACTTAACAGTCTATCGCTTAGACAAACAAAACCAGATACTACAAACATATAAATTGGGCGATAGAGAAGAAAAACTGACTTTGTTTCAGTACAGCGTGCCACACATCAACTTTTTAATGGAGCAAAAGTCATCGCAGCGCCTCGTAATTAAGGTAGATACGGTAGGCATTAGTAAAACACCTATCAATTTATACCGCGATAAAGAATTTGTAGATCTCATGCGTTCTCAAACAGGTATTTGGGGAATATTTGCTGGCGTATTACTCATGGCTGCACTGTACAACCTAGTACTCTATTTTGGCATAAAAGACCGTGTTTACCTTGTTTATATTGGTTACATAATTAGCGCACTGATACTAATGGGTATTGTGCTTGGATTTGGTTTTTACCTCTGGCCTTTAGAGTGGCAACTATTTTTTCATCACAAAGTCATTGTGAGTAATTACGCAGTTTCGTTTTTTACTCTCGCCTTTTGTACTATGTTTTTACGCTACCATAAAGATAAGTGCTGGCGATACACAATGAGCAAAGCCTTGCTTTATCTTATGTTTATTTTGGGGGTAGCTAGCTTTTTTATTCCTGAAAACATTGCTGCGCCACTCTTTTTTTGTGTATTAGCACTACTATATGTTGCATGTTTTATATTAATTTATAAAAAACTGCGTAGTGGTTTTAGATGGGCTAAATTTTACGTTTTTTCGTGGGTGCCACTTATTTTAGGTGCATTAATACAACCACTAGAGCTCACAGGCGTTATTGATTACAGTTTTACCTCTCGCCACGCCTTTTTGGTGGCAATTTTATGTGAAATTGTATTAATGGCTATGGCGCTGGCAGATCGCGTACGCTATCAACGAGAACGTGCTTTATATCATGCTACCCACACTCAGCAAACTAAGTTGCTCAATAGCTCTAAGCTCAAACAAGCATTTATGGCACTGCAAAGCCAAAACCGCTCTACCACTTTGTGCCTAATTAAAATATGTCATTTCAATTCGCTTAATACCATTATTACATCAACCCAAGGTTATACCCTCATAAAGCATATTGCTGAGCGACTAGAAAATGAATTAATGCATGAAAGAGAGTTTGCAAATCTTGAAACCGATTTAAATAACAGTCCTCGGCTGGCTGATTTAAACAGTGGTGTATTTGCTTGTATTTCAACTAAAACTCAAAACTCAGATATACTCAAAACGGTGCTTGCAAAAGTAATTAGTAACCTTCCTAAACAATATGAAATTAAAGGTTTAAGCCTGCAGCTCAATTACACAATAGGCATTAGTAGTGCAAACCAAAGTAATGATTTTGAATACTGGTTAAAGCGCGGTTATTTAGCCTTAAAAGATGCAAAAGGGCGTGTAGATCGCGTTGCGTCGTCCGCGGTTAATAACAACATAATAATGGATGTTAGTTTGGCAGCTCATTTGCAAAAAGCGATCAAAACAAACCAACTTGCCCTGTATTACCAGCCACAAATAAATTTAGTCAATAATCAAGTCACAGGAGCTGAAGCACTTCTTCGCTGGCCTGACCCAACCTATAATAATATTTCGATTGAAGAGCTTATAACTTTGGCTGAACATACAGGCATAATTAACGAGCTCACCTTATGGGTTATTGAACAAGCTTGTAAAGATATTGTAGAGCTAATAAACAGCGGCCATAAAGAGCACACGATTAGTGTTAACTTAAGTGCTAAAAACTTAGCCATTAATAACTTAGCTGAAAAAATAGAAAATATATTAATTAAGCATCAGGCTCCCGCTCACTTACTTAAGTTTGAATTAACTGAATCTGCTTTTGTAGAAAGCCAAAACGTGCTTATTAAATTAGTTGATGAATTATCAGCTTTGGGCATAAAAGTTGTACTGGATGACTTTGGCACAGGTTACGCATCATTGAGCTACCTTGTTAATTACCATTTTAGCGAACTAAAAATAGACAAGTCATTCGTTTTTGACTTAGTCAATAATCCAGCTCACCAAGTCATAGTGCAAACATCAATTGATATGGCGCATCAGCTTAATTTATCAATTACTGTAGAAGGTGTTGAAACCCAAGAGATCCACCAGCTATTAAAACAAATGAATGCAGACCGCGCACAAGGCTATTTATACGCTAAAGCATTACCTTATCCTGAGTACATTAACTTCTTAAAAAGCCAATACAGTTTAAAAATGTTAGACTCTTCTTTTTAAACATCTTTAGGGGCTATGTAAAGATGCAAGGCACACTGCGTAAATTAAAATCGAGTTTAACAGAACCCGTTCAATATCATCTTCCCGTTGGTGAAGAGCTAGTTGACTTAAATGCCTTTATAGGTAAAGAGCTAACGCTTACTTTTAGCGGCACTATTTTGTGCGCTAACTGCGGTAAAAAAACCAAAAAAAGTTATTCTCAAGGCCATTGTTTTGTGTGCATGCGTAAGCTGGCTAGCTGCGATATGTGCATCATGAAACCTGAAACTTGCCATTACGATCAAGGCACATGCAGAGAGCCACAGTGGGGCGAAGAAAACTGTATGATCCCACATTATGTGTATTTAGCTAATACCTCAGGCTTAAAGGTGGGAATCACACGCCATACACAAATTCCTACGCGTTGGGTTGATCAAGGCGCCACTCAGGCTTTACCTATATTTAAAGTGCAAACACGCTTGCAGTCGGGCTTGGTAGAAGTTGCATTAGCCGAGTTTATTGCCGATAAAACTAATTGGCGTAATATGCTTAAAGGTCAGAACGAAGTTATAGATCTCAAAGCCGCTGCCGCTGAACTTATTCCGCAAATTAGCGAAAAATTAAACGAGCTTAGTGAGCTATTTGGCGCAACAGCCATAGAGCAATTAGATGAAAACGTGGTTGATTTAAACTTTCCAGTCACTGAATACCCAACCAAAATCAGCTCATTTAACTTTGATAAAAACCCCGTTGTAAGCGGTATTTTACAAGGTATTAAAGGCCAATATTTAATATTTGATAACGGCGTTATTAATATACGAAAATTTACCTCATACGAAGTAACCGTAGGCTAACTATGTTAAACAGCTTTCCACAGTTAATGGTTATCTATAATGAGCTTGAAATAGCACACAACCAGCAAGAGCAAAATGAGTGCTTACATGGCATTACATCAAGTGAACTGAACGATGTGAGAGTGCTTAATAAACAAGGTGAATACCTTAACTTGCAGGGTCAACTTTTCTCAGCCTTAACTGAAGAACAGCTAGCACAGCTTGTTACTGCTCATTTACTAAATGAAGGGCGTTGTTGTCTAGGTAAAATTAAAACGCTAACTACTTCACAGGCATTTGATTTACTCGGGCTTTAAACACAGTGTTAATCACTATTTCTCGCTAAGCACTTTAATATGCGCTACAGCACTTCTACCCAATGCTGATAGCGCATAACCTCCTTCCAGATACGATACAATCCCGCTACAGCCGTTTTCTTTTGCAACTTTGCATAGCTGTTCAGTTAACCAAATATAATCGTCTTCTACAAAGTTCAGACTTGCCATGTCATCTTCTACATGTGCGTCAAAACCTGCACTTATAAATAACAACTCGGGCTTAAAAGCCTTTAATTTTTCTAACCATTGAGTATTAAACACCTCTTTTAAATCGTCGCCATTACTGGCAATGGGTAACGGCGAATTAACAATATGGCTATTGTTTTTTACAGCTGTATTTGGGTAAAACGGGTATTGAAATAACGAGCAAAGCAATACACTTTCATCATCAATAAAAATATCTTGGGTTCCATTGCCATGGTGCACATCAAAATCAGCAATCGCAATTCGTTTAACTCCTTTGCTTTGGGCATACTTAACAGCAATAGCTAAGTTGTTAAATACGCAAAATCCAGATGATGCGTTTTTGTTTGCGTGATGACCAGGCGGGCGTACAGAGCAAAAAGCCGCATCTAGCTTATCTGCTAGTATTTCATCTACAGCTAACAGCCCGGCACCTACAGCGCGCTCAATCGCTTTAAATGAGTCAGGGCAAAGCCATGTATCGCCATCGAGGCTATTTAACCCCTTTTGAGGAATTAAGCGCTCAACTAAGTTTACAAGCGACTCATCGTGCGCTAATAAATAATGTTCTCGCTGAGCTTTAGGGGCTTGTAAATGCTTTAGCCCCACATCGACGCCACTGGCGAGTAAGCGGTCGGTAATTGCATCTAAGCGCTCGGGGCACTCTGGGTGGTCGTCTATCATTTTATGTTTACGGCAATGAGGGTGTGAAATAACTGCAGTACGCATAAAATGCTCCTAAGTAAACTAGTATGAGCGTTTAATATAACAAAGCCACCTAACGGTGGCTTTGCGACTTTGGTGTATAACTATATAACCCGAGCGTTAATCATTTGGTTTTTAAATTTAGGTTTCTAAAGTCAAAACTAAAGTCGGTAACCGCTGTTGAAACCGCCTGCATGCTCGCACGCTTTACACGGTTTGCAGTGCTCATTTCAAAATGTATAAACGCATCGGCCTCAAGTAGCTTTTCGTCCCACTTAACAATAAACGTGTTGCCAGTGTAGTGCTCAAGCTCCCCTTTTAAACGCTTTGTATGAGTAAAATCAATTCGTAACTTACCATCTAGCTCTTCAATAATGACATCGCCATACCAATCGTCATGCAATGTGCCCGTGTAATTTATATTAGGTAACTGTGGCTGATAATCCGCAGGTGCAGATGGTGTAGCATTAGCGTACGCATTTTGTTTTCCTTCAAAATGCTTTTTGGCCAAATCTTCGACCCAATCTTTGTCCTCTAGATTGAGCACATCCTCAAGTACTTCGTGTGTAACTGCACTTAAGGCACTAAATGCTTGCTGGTTAGACAAAATAACAATACCGAGTTTTTTTTCTGGAAGCAAAGTGACTTGCGACACCATCCCTAAAATACCACCACCGTGGCCTAGTTTTTTAAACCCGTGGTAGTCCTCTATACTCCAACCTAACCCATAGCCTCTAAACTGTTGATGATATGCCTCAAAGGCACTTTTAGACGCCATAGAGGTTATATGTGGGTGCCACATTTGCGCTTGTTGTTTTTCACTAAACAATTGCTCGCCATTGGGCATTTTGCCACCAGCGAGTTGAGTTAGTAGCCATTGACTCATATCGCTTACACTGGATGCGATAGCGCCTGCTCCTCTAAAATCTTCTAAGTAATTTACAAAAAATGGATGCAGGCTCCCCTCCATTGGAATATGCCCTATTGCCCAGTTTTTGTTACTTTTTGGAATACGCGAAAAACCTGCGCGTGAATTGGTCATTTTTAGCGGCTGTAAAATATGTTTTTCAACGTAATCGTTCCAACTCATTCCAGATACACGCGCTACAACTTCACCCGCAGTCACAAACATTAGGTTGTTATATGCGTACCTACTACGAAAACTGCTAGCTGGTTTTAAATATTTTAACCCCGATAGAATATCATCGACTGATTTATCTGTGCTTGGCCATATCATTAAGTCGCCTTGCCCAAGCCCTAAGCCACTGCGGTGGCTTAATAAATCACGAACTCGCATTTCACGGGTTACATATGAGTCGTATAACCTAAATTCGGGTAAATGGTCTATTACGCGGTCATCCCAGCGCAATTTCCCCTCATCGACTAATTTAGCTAACGCGGCACTGGTAAATGCTTTTGTATTTGATGCTATACCAAATAACGTATCTTTATTTACTTCAGCCTTTGTATTTAGGTTTGCCGTACCAAACCCCTTTGCTAGCACAACCTCGTTATTTTCAACAATCGCAACCGCCATTCCCGGTACATCAAAGCGTGCCATAGAGGTTTTAATTACGTCTTCTATTTTGTTGGTATCAACCTGTGCCCAACTGCTAAAAGTAGTACTGGCTAGCAGTGCAAAAGCCGCTAATTTGGTCAGTTTCATATCAGTCCTTTTATTATTGATGCACTGCAAATTCTATTGCCGCGCGTTCTTTATTAGGATCGCTCTTTTGTGGGCGATTAAGTATGGCATTACTGTAAGCCTTTGGTACGCCCGCTTCAAGTGCTCCGCGATGAACGTGTTTAACGTACCAATCGTAGGGTAAAATACTTTCGTCATGAGTATTAGCAATATAACAATGAGTATCAATAATTTCCCCGGTTAACAGCTCAACCTTTATATCTACACAATCGTAACCAGGGCCTTCTATTGCATCTAAAGTGACCTTTTCGTTAGCGTTAATTTCATATACTACACCGTATACTAAGGCATCCGCTTTATCAGCTTTTTGAATGCTGCATTTACCTGAGCCATCAGAAAAAAGCATATCAAAGGTCAACTCATACCCTTTAAGCACTGCTGTACCAATACGCTTAGCATTTGGCAAACGTGCCAACAAACGATTAGACGACATGTTAGATCCAAACGAAAAATTATATAAGGGCATATTTACTCCTACTTGTATTGCATAAATTAAATAACAACGCGAATAGCCAACGCAATTAAAATAACGCCAATACCTCGGTCAAACCAGTAGCCGTGTTGCTGAAAAAAACCACGAACATAGGCTTTAGAAAGTACCAACGAGAGCGCAGAAAACCATGCCCATGTGGCAAGCGCCATATAAATACCGTAACCAATTTGTATACTCAGTGGCGTTGTTTGGCTTATCACCAAGGTAAATAACGACATAAAAAATAACGTTGCTTTTGGATTTAGTGCATTAGTGAAAAAACCACGCCTAAAAGCAACCCAAATAGACTCTTCAGGGGCTTGTTTGTTTTCAATATTTTCGGCTGATGATTCACTCGGCTTAGCGGCTCTTAATGCTTGTATGCCAAGGTAAGTCAAATAAGCGCCTGCAACATACTTAAGTGCCATAAATAAGCTGGGCGATTGAGATAAAATAAGCGCCACACCTAATACACAATAAGCGATGTGTAACAAAATAGCGCCGCCAACACCTGCACTCGTCCATAATGCGTTTCGCCTACCTTGTTGTACACTTTGCTTAAGCACAACAGCAAAATCAGGACCTGGGCTCGCAACAGCAAAAAAGTGAGCAATCACAATTAATAAAAATTCATCTAGGTATTCCATACTTGTCCTTGCTAGTTTGGCGAAATGGCGCTAAGGTTTTTTCCTCCAATGCTAAGGATGGGTGATTGGGTGTAGTAAATATTGCTGCACCTAAAGTGGCACCCACTAGAAATTTATCCGCGTACGCATCTTTTAAGGTCATATTACGACTTGGTTGAACAGCGGTTTGCTCTGCTACTATTTGTGAACAACTACACAAAATAAGTGTAAAAATGGCAATTAGCCCAAAATGAGGTCTTTTCATGTGAGTCATAGTATCAACTTTTTGGTCAATTATATTTTATAAGATTCATTGTAATGAAAATTACCTTCATTGCAGTTTATTTCAATGGTACTGCTATTATGTTTTTTAGTGAATTTACTCTGCTCAGGCTTTATAAAAGGATGTCCAAAATAGAGTGGCTTAAATTTTTTGTTGACGTTATTGCGGGGGGGGGGGTAATTTATGTTTAGGCAGTGTTTTTTAGCCTATTAACTCAAATTAAACAAAAAAGGAATTTTAATATGAAGGAGCTGTTTTCTAACATGATAAAAGGATTATTTTCAATTATAGTCGTTTTATCCATATTCCCAACAATCGCTGAGGCGAGCGGTCGTACAAAAACCCTTGCTTGTGATACTTGTAACTACAACGATGCCCTTGACTTGGCACAACAGTATCATGTAGCTCCATCATGTACTGCTTCTGATACTGATATATTCTTAGGACAAACGACATTTACTTGTCCAGCTACATCCAAAGATATCATTGTCTCTAATCCAATCACACAACGTAGTTTTAAATTTACAGTGCGTACAGAGCAGCTTTATAATTGGGCCCCAGCATATGATATTGTCGTTGAAGACGCTACTGTAACCGTTGCTGAAAACAATGCATTGCATATGTTTTATGACATTGACGACGACTTCAGACAAGCAATGGCGCACAATGAAACTGTTGGTTTTTCTGCAGCAACCTCTTCATTCGCTATTCAATCAACTAAAATATTCAGCACCAGCTCAATTACCGCTTCTACAAACTCTGACGCAAGTTGTAATAGCCATGCCTCAAATGTATTTGCCAATGACCCTAGCTTTCGAAACGATATTCGAAAGGGCTTTTCTGACAGAATTACCGAGGCGATGGGGCTTCAGTCTTGGGGTGAATTCACGTCCGAACGGAGAACTTCGGGGAGTTTGAGTATAGGAATGAGTACTGGAATAACTATCGATTTCAGTCACGTCGAAAGAAAATACTTTGTCACTCAAACTTGGCCAAACGGTGATAAGCTTGTATATCAAGTCAATTATAATGGTGAAACGCGCAATATAGTGCAAAAAGGAAGAGCGCGAACAATAAGGGAGCGTTTTCTTAATCTTTCGTACAGCCTAAGGCCAGGCTCATCTCGTATTGATAACCTTCCGCTTACTGAACTCACGAGAGGAATTATAGATTTAACCAATCTTCCCATTTCAGTTTGTTTAGCTAATCAACTTTCAGAGGTATTAGACGATGTGAAAGTAGTAGGGGGAGCTGCTGGTGATGGTGATTTGATTGACATCGTAGGTGCAGCTGCATCAAACGGTGGAACCCTAATTCCACCGGCAGGTATCTGGGTTAACTTAGCGGGTTGTCGTATTGTTGAATCAAAGGGAAGAATTTGTAGAGATGATACAGGCGACTGCATTCATGTCGTTGCTCGATATGTAGACTGCTAAGTTGAAACGTAAAGTCTTGGTGTTAGTACGAATTAGTTGTGGCAGCCTATTGGTTGTCACAACTTGTTTTTATGAATTCAATGCTTCAAAAAACTCATGTTTTGTAAGTGGAATTAATGTTATTTGCTACCCTCTGTTACAGCTGAATTTAAGATTGCTACAAGTCTTTGTGAAGATGATCTAAGAATTTTTGATAATGAAACAGTTTTTAGTCTTTGAACGCAAGCATTGTCACTACGGCAGAGCCTATTTCTTGTGTCGGTGACAATAATCAGACTATTTAAGTATTAATCTAGCTGAATTGTAACTCATACCAAGCTGTGTTCAGACGACACTTCTTTGTCGCTGCCTCTATCACCAAGGCGTTTGTCGTTAAACAGCAAACTGCCTTTTTCATTTTCACCGCGCCAAAACACACCAGAATCAAGCACTTTTAAATTAGCTTAAGGCACACTGTAGTCAGCCCTAGAACCAAAAGTTGAAGTGCGAGTATGCGAAAAAGGATGAGGTCTGCGGGCCTTGGCTTGTTTACCACCCACCGAGCTAGGCACAAATTTACTTCTTGCTTGCGATACCGATTGATTGACCAAACTGTTTGCCATAATACGTGCTAAGTTAATAACAGCGGGTTAGCTGAGTTATTTACCAATGCTTTAATCTCTTTTTGTGCTTTTTTAAACTCACCACGTAAGTGGGGCTTTAAGTGTTTTTTAGAGAGGGTGTCTTTTTTAAAGTAGCAAACTAATGCATGCATAAATACCGTATGTGTTTCGCTCAATTGTGCTTCACGGTTTGCGTACGGGTTATAACAAGAGCCACATCCGCCTTTAAACTGATACACCGTATTGCTCATCATTACACCAAACCCTAAAAAGCAGGCAAGCGCATCAGCTGCTTGAGGTAAAAATTCTTTTCCACCTGGGGGTAATACACCAACATGATGAATCATAATTGTAGCCAGAGTTCCGGCAAAGCTGGCTACTAAATCTTGCGGCTGATTTATTTGATTAGGGTTAAACGAAATATTAATAGCATGGCTCGGCGGCACAATTAACTGACAGCCCTCACCACGAATTGCACTACTAAACTCAAAACGTGGAAACACTTGCGGTTGTAATTGCTGGGGCGCAACTAATTGAATTGGCCATGCGCTCATTCCCGCATAAGAAGTGACTCGTTTAAATACGCTTGTGGCCATTTGCTCAATACTTGATACCGAATCAGGAAAGTATTGCCCTGTAGGCAATATTATTTGTGTGTGTTTGGTAAAAAACTCAGCATCAAAATTTTCGACAGCCCAAATAAAAGTATCAATAAGCCATTGTTGCTCTTGTTGCTCTAGCAAGGGCGCTGATTTAAATAACGCTAACATAGTGTGCTCTTAATTTAGTTATTCTTGTTCTTTTGCCCATTGCCACGCCTTTGTGTTATATAGCGGTACAGTTGATAATGCGTGGTGATGGCTGCCGCTCGACTCTTTTGTTGAATACGACAAGTACAATAAAGTACGCGTTTTTGCATCGTATATTCGACGCACTTTTAACGATTTAAATAAAATGCTCTTTGATGACTTAAACACTACCTCTCCAGACTTACTACGATCAATTTCTTGTAATTGCTCCGCGGTGATAGGCCCTGTTTGACGACACGCAATCGACATATCTGACGGATCAGAAAAGTCTAAGTCGGCCTCAACATGACTGATGTGACACGTTACGCCTTTAATAATCGGATCTTGCTGCGAGTTCACCACCACATCTTTTGTAGTAAACAAACCTAAACTCACTGACGCAACATCATCAGAGCAGGCACTTAACGTAACCACTGCGCCCATAAGCAGGGCTAAACGTTTAATTTTTTGCTGAAGTTTCATATTCATCCTTAACCTAAACTCGGTTTTTATACGCTTATTTCAATAAGCTTGGGTTCACCTGTGTGTTTTTATACTAACATCAAAAATCAGCACAACTAAATTAGTTTAAAACAAACATTTTAGCCGTATGGGGTTTAGCGAGTCCTCGTGTATTTGTTACAATTAACGACACGCTTAATGCCGTAAACAATAGGAACCACCCACATGCCGCACATTATTATTGAGCACTCAGAAGACCTTCCTGTATTACCTCAAGTACTGGTTGAAAAAATTCATAACTGTACATTCGAAAGCGGTTTATTTGATTTAGAAACTATTAAAACTCGCGCAGTTGCATATCAGCAGTATCAGTTAGGTGTAGGCAAAGAAGGGTTTATACATGTACAGGCGCATATTATGACAGGGCGAACAGTAGAACAAAAGCAAATGTTAAGTGAGCACCTACTTGCGTGTTTAAAAACCTATTGCAGGGAATCTGACAGTTTAAGCGTTAATATTTACGACATGGATCACGAGATTTACCGTAAAAACTAACACAAGTACGGCCTTGTGCTAGTCGTCACAAGGCCACTCATCTTCACTAAGAATATGCTTTGCCAATAGCGATGCCCTAAGCGCCATTATTTTACTTTTTAACTCATCGCGAATTAGCCTTATTGCAGGCGAAATAAATTGCCGGCTCGGAAGCACTAGCCACATTTCTGTTAACGGGACTTTATAATTGGGAATTATTCGTTTGAGCTTACCGCTAAGCAAATCGTCTGCCACATCAATAGCTGACTTTTTAGCAATCCCGGCACCATCAATACACCAGCGCCTTACAATATCACCATCGTTTACAGCTCTATCACTGTTCATTTTAACTTTGTATTGCTGCGTATTATCATAAAATTCCCAATCAGCATGCACGACTTCGTAAAGTTTATAAAGTAATGCATTATGCTCGCTTAAGTCGCTCGGCACGCACGGCTCGCCATTGAGTTTTAAGTAACTAAGTGAAGCACACACTACGTGTGGAATATTACAAATTTTAAACCCATATAAGTTAAGATCCTCAGCTACGCCTTTTTTCATCGCCCTTAGTGCAACATCAACCCCATCACGATAAAAATCGGCACGGCTATCACTTGCATGCAACCTCAATGTTATAGAGCTATGGGCATTCATAATATCATTGAGCAAAACACGCATTAAATTACGTCCCATTTCAGACGACACAGCATAGGCTCTGCCTTGTCTAAATACCAAACAGACTGGTGCAAATTCAACCTTGAGAGATAAACAGACCCTAAAAAACTATTATTCACGTTTTAACGAAAGTGTATTAAACATTAGCCTATTTATCGAATGATAAACACTCGCTATTGTGTCTGTATTCAACGCAAAGGAAACTATTTATGAAATGTAGAATTGTTTTATCGGCTTTAATACTCTCAACTTCACTTATATCTGCACCTACTTTTGCAGACGAACACGAGTCAAAAGTAATACCTGCCAACAAAGTAAAATGGGGCTACTTAAACCCATTAAGAGGCGAGCAAAGTCCTGGTGCAGCTGATTTATGGGGCGATCGTACTGCAGACACTCCAACAGGTATGCTAGTACGCTTTAAAAAAGGGTTTGAGTCTCCGCCGCACATTCATAACATTACTTACCGAGGTATCGTAATTGAAGGTCAAATGCACAATGACGACCCCACAGCTGAAAAAATGTGGATGCCAACAGGATCATTTTGGACACAACCCGCCGGTGAAAACCACACTACTGCAGCTAATGACACTACAAATCTAATTTACCTAGAAATAGATTCTGGTCCTTATTTAGTAAAACCTACAAACAAACAGTTTGATAATGGCGAACGCCCATTAAACTTACATAAAGACAACCTGGTTTGGCTAAACAAAAGCGACATAAATAATATTAATGCTAATGCAGTACAAACAACGTTTCTATGGGGAAATACAGATGCAAGCTATGGCTCAATGATAAAACTACCAGCCGGTTTTAAGGGAGAAATTAGCACAAATGCAAATGAGTTTCGCGCAGTAATAATTGCAGGCAGTGTGCAATACAGCTCAAAAGGTAACTTACAAAACCTAAGTGCAGGCAGCTATATAGAATCTGCGGGAAAATTCATTCACTCGCTTGAAAACAAAAGCAATATCCCTGCAACTATTTACATTCGTAGTAATGAAACATATCAAGTAAATTAGGAAGTGCTAATTGCCTAAAGCAACGTAAACAATTAAGCGCACCTCTTAGTGCGCTCAATTAACTGCTGGTGATTAAAAGCTGTAACGTGCAGTTAAGCTAATATAATCTAAATCATCTATTGTGGTGTAGCTGGTACCTACAGAAAAATTTGTATTTATATAATAACGAGCACCTAACGTAATAGCTGTTTCACTGTCATCTGCAATATCAATGTAACCTAAGCGGCCATCAATTTCGATGCTATCAGTTAGCATTGATCTAACACCCGCAGATAATCCATAGCCATTTTCATCATCCGAAAAATCACTACCGCTGTACGATACTTCAGTTTCTATGTTTTCATACGTTACTAAACCATAAAAATCAGTGCTTTCACTCATTGCAGTACGGTAACCTACGCCTGCGCTCAACCAGTTAAGATCTACATCTAAACCATCTTCTGAGTCGCCTACAGTCTTATATTGACCAGACACAAAAAAATTATCGCCTAGTAATTTACTACCATCAAGCGTCCAACCATTTGCATCATCGCCATCAAGATCTGCATTTAAGTAACCGCCAGACACATAATTAAAGTGAGGTGTTTCTGCAAATGCAGCTGGGGTGGCAAAAACGGAGCTTAATAATAAGAGTGCGACTTTATTCATTTTCATGGTACTTCCTTTTAGATATATTTAAACAACACATTGTTGTACCCAATAAAATACACACCTATATTATTGATTGCAATAAGAAAGTTAATAGATTAATTAAGAATCAAGATATAAGTTAAGCAAAATAAATAATATAGAAATTAGCGTTTTGAGTGTGCAATAAATTGGTATTTACTAGGATATACTTAGAATATTTGAAAAGTGGTGGCCCCTCCCAGACTCGAACTGGGGACCTAACGATTATGAGTCGTGTGCTCTAACCAACTGAGCTAAGGGGCCAACTTTATATAACTGCAAGGCAGTTAATTTTTGAAGCGTTTAGCCACAGAGCGACTAAAGCGGGTTGCAGTATAAAAACTTTTTTAGGGCTTGTCACTACCAAAAACCTTTATTTTAACAATCAGTAAGCTAACTGCTTAAATTGTAATCTTTTAAAGGGGCAGAGTGGTTAAATTTGGGAAAATTTTGAGTGGGTACGGTAAAAACCATTAAAAATAATATTTATTAATTGAATGCGCTGAGCGATATTTACTTACAACTAGCATAAACATAACTCAGCAACGCATTATTTTTTAGCAATAATATAAATTGCATGTATTAACCCAGGGAAGTAACCCAATAGCGTTAATAAAATATTAATCCAAAAATGCATGCCTAAGCCCACTTGTAAAAAAACACCCAGTGGTGGCAGCAAAACAGACAGTATTATACGAATGATATCCATTATTTAGCTCCTTCAAACAATTAAAAACAAAAAGCCCAGCAATGCTGGGCTTTGAGTATAACGTTATTCAGCTACGATAGATAAGTTATCTACCACATCACGAACGTCTTCAGCATTTTTAGCAATTTCGATTGCCAACTGCTTCTCCGCTGATGATTCAACCGAACCGTTTAATGTAACAACACCATTATCGGTATCTACATCAATATCGGTTCCACCTACTTCTGAATCAAATAGGAAACGTGTTGTAATAACGGTGGTGATTTTAGCGTCCGTTAGGTCGTTATCATCATCCATCATTTTAGAATCTGTATGTTTAGCGCTCATGTTTTTAACAACGGTTAGGCTGTTTTCAACGTCCATGACGCCATCTAGACTAAGTACAAGTTCTTCTGCTAGCTCTTTTTCTACTTCGCTATCAACTTTACCTGTAAGTACTACCTTGCCATTTGTTACATCAGTGTTTATGTCAAAGTTGTTTAGGTCTGTGTTCATAAGAAGCACAGTTTCTGCCTTGCCATCAATCCAAGCATCTTTACTTTCGTTTTCCCAGCTGTTTGCATGTGCACCCATTGCTGTTGTACCAAGAACTAACGCGGCGATAATAGATTTGTTAAATGTTTTCATAATCTTTCTCCTTTTGATTAAAGACACTTTAACTAATGCGAACATCAAGCCAACTTTATTTAACATTAAAAATCAATCACTTAATGATAAATTTGTATTATTACAGCTTTGGCGTATTCCCCCTATTTACAGGGAAGTGAGTAAAACTTTCTCAAAGTGTGAAAATTACTAGATTATTGCTATTTTGGTTAATGTATCGTTAATATAACAACTAATAATTCAGCATTATAAAACTAAATCATTGATTATAAATAAAATTAATTATGGTATACGGTTTGCTAACTAGTTAGCTAATAGCAAATACAATAAGGAATTACTCATGTCAGTTAAAGTTGAAGACCGCCCAATAGAGCAAGTACGCGAACAAGTGATTGATCAGTTAATTTATAACTATAGCCATGGCGTTATATCGGTTGAGGCATTTGAAAGACGATTAGACCAAGCAATGGACGCCAAAGACAATTTAGTGCTGCTAACGTTAGTAGAAGACCTAACACTTAATACCGACAAGCAATACAAAGCTGAAAAACAATCGCAGTTTACGCCAAATTACAGTGCACAACAGCATAGTGATGACGATATTACACTTCGCAGTATTTTGGGCTCAAACGAGAGAAGCGGACAATGGGTAGTGCCTAAAAATATTTACCTAAATAATTATATGGGCTCTGTGGTACTCGATTTCACCGACGCTATATTTACACATCAAAACGTAACAATTCATGTTAATTGTATTTTTGGTAGCGACGAAATTTATGTACCCGAGCATGTTAATGTAGTGTCTAAAATGTTTTGTATTTTAAGCACCTTAGAAAACAAATCAGTCACATTAAATAAGCGCCAAGGCCCTACCATTCATATTGAAGGCAAAGCGATATTAGGGTCGGTTGAAGTAAAGGTAAAGCGTACCATAAAAGAAAAGTTTATTAGCTTTGCAAACGATTTGAAGGCACAGCTAGGGGTAAGTAACAAATAAGTACAACCGTATTTGCTTTAATATGGCTGCTTTTTAGCAGCCATATTATAATTGCAGGCTTATAAATCATTATTTCGCTCAGCAGGAACATCGGACAAATACTCTACAAACTCAACCTCAAAACCCGAAGGGTCTCTGAAGTAGATGTTTTTTCTAAATGGATTTTTAGTACCGTGCTTATATGCTGCAAAACCCGCTTTATTTAAACGTGATACCGTATTATCTAAATTAGCCGTTACGTAAGCAAAGTGAGCAAAACCAACTTGATGTCCTGAAAGCGCTCTGTTTTCACCCTCACCATGATCGCTCATTGCTATATATTGCGTGTCGTCACCAAAGTGGATCCAACGCCTTGGTTTTCCATACCAATCACCCCGTCCTTCGCTTCGTATTACCCAATGCGGGAAAATAGCTTGGTAAAAACGAATCATGGTATCGATGTTTTTAACAACTAAGTTTACGTGTTCTAAATACATACTGTGTCCTTGTGAGTTAATTTAAACGCATCATAAAACCTCAAGCTAACTTTAGGTAAAGTGCTTTTTTATAGTTTTTATATGTAATAGAGCAGATACACGATGATTTAAATTAAATGTGCAACACTTTCAATGCTGTACAAAAAACACTCACAAGTATTTAGGGTTTATTGTTTACTTTATGTCAAAAGTCGCTAAAATACGCCGGCTGAAATATACAAACGTTCTTTTACAACCCAAAGGTAACTCCATGCATCCAATGTTAAACATTGCGGTTCGCGCTGCGCGTAACGCAGGCAAAATTTTACTTCGCGCTAGCGAAGACTTATCAAAAGTTGAAGTGCAACAAAAAGGCGCTAACGACTTAGTAACTAATATTGATAAAGAAGCCGAAGCCGTAATCCGTGACACTATTTTACAGTCTTACCCTACTCACTCTGTTGTGGGCGAAGAACTAGGTGAACACAAAGGCAAGGATGATGATTACCAATGGATTGTAGATCCTATCGATGGAACAACAAACTTCATCAAAGGTATCCCACATTACGCAATCTCTATTGCACTTAAAGTTAAAGGTCGTTTAGACCAAGCCGTTATTTATGATCCAATCCGTGGTGAGCTTTTCACTGCATCTAAAGGTCAAGGCGCACAACTTAACAGCAAACGTTTACGCGTAAGCAAAACAACCGTTCTTGCTGGTACAGTTTTAGCAACGGGCTTCCCTTTTAAGCATAAACAACATACAGACGCATACACTGAAGCGTTTAAAGCATTATTTGTTCATACTGCTGATATTCGTCGTGCAGGTTGTTCTGCATTAGACATGGCGTATGTTGCAGCTGGCCGTGTTGATGGCTTTTTTGAAATTGGGTTAAAACCTTGGCACTCTGCTGCAGGCGAGCTAATGGTTAAAGAAGCGGGTGGTATGGTTGTCGATTTTGCTGGTGGTAATAACTATAACCACAGTGGCAATATCATTTGTGGCGCACCAAAACTGACTCAAGCTATTATTCGCGAAATTCGCCCAGTGTTAACTGAGTCGTTACTTCGCTAATAAATTGCTTTTACCAATATAATTGGTACAACTAAAAAAGGAGCCTAGGCTCCTTTTTTGTTTTTAAAAGTAAGGGTTTACCAATTTAATTTCAATAGTTTCCCCTTTTGTATAAGGAAGGGAGTTTAAATCTGTTGCAAAGTATTCATAAAATAGCGCATCAAACTCGCCATTTTTCTGCATTATTTTTATTCCCTGCTCAACCGCTTTCGCTAATTCGGGCTTATCCTTAGAAACAAAATAATACAGCGCTGTTGGGTAGCTAATATATAGATTAGGCACAACACGTAAATTTTTATGCTGTGGCTCTAAAAGCTCAGAATTTACTTCAATAAATGAGCGCGGAAAATAATCTATGCGGCCTTGGCTAGTAAGCACAAACATGGCTTTTAGGTTTGATAATGGCCTCACGTTTAAACCGTTATTAACCAATATGCGCATATCAGGCCAGTCGTGCCCCTGTACCGAACTAAGCTTTGATAATTGCTCAAGCGTTTTTATGTCTTTAAATTTATCTAAATTGTCTTTATTTGTAACTAGCGCTCTTTTACCGATATAACCTTTAAACAATGGGATTTTGATGGCGGTTGCCAATGACTCTCGTTCAGGGCTACTCATGCTCCAATATAAATCAAGCGAGCCGTCATCAAGTGACATTAAGTTACGCTGCTGATGCGGGTGTACGTCAACAAATTCTATTTCGGCAGGATATTGGGCTCTTATCAATGCCTTGGTTAGCGTATCATAGAGGTAATCATCACGAGCAAAATGCGCATGTTGATCTTTCGGAATTTTTACACTATTTACTTCGCTTGCTACAGCATTTCCAATCAACAAGCTAACTACGCATACGATACACTTTAATGGCAACATCATGATCACCTATTAGTAAATTACCTTTTTACTAGTTGCTAATCGCACTACTGCAGGCGCTGGGCGCCTTCGCTTGCATGTAAAAAGATAGCTATGACAAAATCGTTTGGCTTCTTTCTTTGCATCCGTTGCTAATGCTGCAACCTGATGGCTATTTTTACACTGCTGTAAATCGGGTTCAACTAATCCTATTGATAAGGTAAGTAACGGTACAAACTGCTTTTCACCTTCACGATTTGTAGCCCAATAACCTTTACTGGCTATATGGTCGGGCGTAAAAAAGGTACGAGAACGATATTCAAACTGTTCAATAATACGATTGCAAATACTTACCGCATCATTTTGATCAAAAACAACCATAAAATCGTCACCACCAATATGCCCTACAAAGTTAGCACTATTTACACAGGCTTGCACTGTTACATCAGCCAATAATTTAATGACACTGTCGCCACTAGCGTAGCCATAAAGATCGTTAAACTGTTTAAAGTGATTCAGATCAATATAAGCTAGGTGAAATTTATTTTTATTGCGTAACCTTTGCTCTATAGCCTCGTTAATAGCGACATTACCTGGCAGCATTGTTAGCGGATTAGCGTGCTGTGCGTGGCGAATTTTTTCTTCTGTTATGTGTTTTAAAATATCTCTTAGTGGCGCGAGCCCTAAATAATTGCTATCTCTAGTAATAACAATATGGCGCCTAATATCGAAGTCTTGCTCAGTTATTTGCTTACTCACCGTATCTAGCTTTTGGTCTTCATCAACAATTAGGGGTTGTTTATCCATTAACTCTATAACAGGGCGCTTATCATAAAGGGCATGACCGTAGGGTGCTGCAAACACCTCGGTAAGTTGGTCTTTATGTAGTAAGCCAACAGGCCGCCCCTGTTGATTGATTACTGGTATGCTAATAATTGTTTTATCTTGCTCAAAAAGTAAATGCGCGTTTTTGCAACGGGTATCACTTGCAATAGCTTTTTGTGGCTGGCTTAGCGCACCAATTGCCATTGATTGGTCAAACTGATCACATAATTTAAATGTAAGGGCTTGTATTTGCGCAGAGCTAAAATCACGGCTTGGTTGCAAGTTAGGTCGTTCAAATAAAAAACCTTGTACGTTATTAATGCCTAAACTTTCAACCAATGCTAGCTCTTCAGAGCGTTCAATGCCCTCTGCAATCACTAAGGTGTTTGTTGCTTTAGCTAAAACAATAATTGATTTTAAAAACTCTTTTTTTACCTCACTTTGATCGCAATGATCGATAAAATAGCGGTCTATTTTTACATAGTCGGGACGCAGTGCCGACCACTGTTTCAAGCCAGAGTAGCCAGCCCCTAAATCATCAATCGCAATGGTAAAGCCCAGTTCTCGGTAATGCGCAATGGTTTTAATTAATAAGTCGTCGTTATCTACTTTGTCTTGCTCTGTCACTTCTATAACAACACGATTAGTCGCTAAACCAAAATGCTCGGTTAGGTGTCGTGTTTCGCCTTTTGGGTGGCAAGGATCGAGTAACGTTTTTGGGCTTACATTTAAAAAAAGCTTACCTTGCAGATTTAGCTTAACAAAGTTTTCTATTGATTTTGAGCGGCACAGCAGCTCTAACTCAGAAATAAGGCCTTCTTGATGCGCTGCTTTAAATAACGTGTTGGGCATTTCTAATGGGCTACTTTGAGGACCGCGACTAAGTGCCTCATAACCAAGAATGAGCTGACCAGATATATCTAAAATAGGCTGAAATAACGTGGCTACTTCCCCGCTATATAAAATAGCCTCTAAGGCTTGTCGTTGAAGGGTCACTACTGGGCTCAATTATCATTTTGATTAGAGCAATAAAATAGCAACTGTGTATGACATATTTATTTCAAATTCTTATATTTCAGGCAACAAAAAACCGCTCATTGAGCGGTTTTTTTAATGCATTTAAGATTATGGCATTGCCATTGGATCTTGATCTGCACCTTCTTTTTCTATTACTTCTGGTATTAAATCTTCTTTACTCACCCCCATTGCAAGCGCAACTGAGCTTGCAACATATACAGATGAATACGTACCAATAAATACACCAAACAATAATGCAGTAGCAAAACCATGAATAGTTTGTCCGCCCCATACAAACAATGCAATCAATACCAAAATAGTGGTGATTGATGTAACAAGAGTACGGTTAAGTGTTTGCGTAAGTGAAATATCGATAATTTCAACGGTATCGTCGATGCGTACTTTACGGAAGTTTTCACGAATACGGTCAGATACAACAATAGTATCATTAAGTGAGTAACCTATTACCGCCAATATTGCCGCTAATATAGTTAAATCGAACTCTAAACCCAAAATTGAAAACAAACCTAACGTAATAATTACATCGTGTAATAGCGCGCCTACAGCACCAACAGCAAATCGCCACTCAAAGCGAAATGCAACGTAGATTAAGATACAAATAAGTGCAGTTAACATGGCTAGGCCACCCTGCTCTTTTAAGTCTTCACCGACACTTGGGCCAACAAACTCAATACGGCGCATTACTACGCTGTCGTCCGCTTTCTTTAGTGCATCAATTACTTGGTTACCAATCACTTCAGCTTTTACGTCGCTACCACGTGGCGCTAAGCGCACTAATATATCTTGGCTCGAACCAAATAGCTGTACTGATGCATCAGCAAAGCCATTATCACCAAGTACATTACGCACTTTTTTAAGGTCTGCCGGCTGAGAAAAACCCACTTCTACCGCTGTGCCGCCAGTAAAATCAAGACCAAAATTCAAGCCCTTCGTGAACATTGAAACTATCGACGCAACAATTAATAGCGTAGAAAAGCCCATTGCTACTTTTCGAAGAGACATGAAACGAAGGGTTCTACTACCCAAACTTAAAATTTGCATGTCTGCTCCTTAAATAGAAAGTTTATCAATGCGTTTACCACCAATAAATAAGTTGATCACCGCTCGGGTACCAACAATGGCTGTAAACATTGAAGTTAAAATACCAATAGCCAATGTAACGGCAAAGCCTGCAATTGGGCCTGTGCCCACAGCAAACAATATAATTGCCGCAATTAGCGTAGTGATATTGGCATCAAATATAGTGCTAAATGCACTATCGTAACCAAAATGAACGGCTTGTTGCGGGCTACGACCATCGGCCAGCTCTTCACGAATACGTTCAAAAATAAGTACGTTAGCGTCAACCGCCATACCGACTGTAAGTACAATACCTGCAATACCCGGTAGGGTTAACGTAGCACCCGGAATAAGTGACATTATTCCAACAATAAGCACTAAGTTAGCAGCAAGCGCTAAGTTAGCTACTAAACCAAAGCCCTTGTAGTAGATAAGCATAAAGGCAAGTACAAACGCAAAACCAAGTGCAACCGCGGTCATACCCGCTTCAATGTTTTCTTGGCCTAGGCTTGGGCCTACTGTGCGCTCTTCAACAATCTGAATTGGTGCAACAAGCGCACCGGCACGAAGCAGTAAACTTAAGTTATGTGCTTCTGCTGGGTTATCGATACCGGTAATACGAAAAGAGCGATCTAAACGAGCTTGAATCGTTGCCACGTTAATAACCTCTTCGACCTTAATAGGCGGAAGTGCTTTTCCGTTTTCGTCTTTTTTACCTGATGGTTTGTATTCAATAAATACCGTTGCCATACGTTTGCCAATAGCACGCTTAGTAAAGGCATTCATTTTTGAACCGCCTTTGCTGTCGAGTGAAATACTTACCTGTGGACGTTGGTATTCATCTGCGCCAGATTGCGCGCCAGTGATATGGCTACCTTCAAGAATAATACGTTTTTTAAGTACTACAGGGTAACCGTCGCGGCTCATGATCATTTCAGTACCCGCTGGGATACGGCCTTGAGCTGCTGCGCTTGGGTCAGCGTTTTCGTCTACTTCACGAAATTCAAGTGTCGCCGTAGCGCCTAAAATTTCTTTAGCACGAGCGGTATCTTGCACACCAGGTAATTGCACAATAATACGTTCAGCACCTTGGCGTTGTACGTTGGGCTCTGCAACACCAATTTGATTAATACGGTTACGAATAATTGTTTCGTTTTGCTTGATGGCGTAATCACGAATCTCTTTTAGCTTTTGCTCACTCATGGTGGCAAAAAATGCATTATCGTTACTGCTGTCATCAATGTATACGTTAAGTGGATAACGAGATTCTAAAAAGCGCTCTGCGGCGTCTTTATCTTCTTCGTTACGCATTTCAACACGCATGCGGTCAGAGCCGGCTACACGACGAACGCTGCGATAGCGAAGTTTTTCTTCACGCAGATCGCTACGGAAATCTTGTTCCATTTGCTCAAGCTGGTTATCAACCGCTGTTGCCATGTCGATTTCCATGGTGAAATGTACACCACCACTTAAATCTAGACCCAGCTTCATTGGGTTTCCGCCAAGGGATTTTAACCAAAGAGGTTGAGCAGGCGCCATATTAATGGCTGAAATGTAATCGTCACTTAGCGAGTCACGCAATAAGTCTTGCGCTTTTAATTGTTCTTCAACATTTTTGAAACGAACAAGTATTTGCCCGCCTTCAAGCTTGGTTGATTTAACCGCTACGTTATGTTTTTTAAGGGTTTCATTTACTTTGTCTACAACACTGAGATCAACATCAGCACCTTTAGCACCCGAAACTTGTATAGCCGGATCACGGCCATACAAGTTTGGAGAAGCATATAAAAGGCCAATGGCAACCACAGCTAAAACAAGTAAATACTTCCACACTGGAAACTTGTTTAACACGGGGTCGTCCTTATTATTTTTATAGCGACTTCATTGTGCCTTTTGGCAATACAGCAGATACAGATGCTTTTTGTACTGTCACTTCTGCTTGCTCATTTAAAGAGATAACGATAAAGTCTTTATCTTCAGCAATTTTAACAATCTTACCAACTAAACCACCTTGGGTTAGTACTTCATCGCCTTTAGCCATCGCATTCATTAAGCCTTTATGCTCTTTAACGCGCTTAGCTTGTGGGCGGTAAATTAAAAAGTAAAAAACTAAACCGAAAATAGCTAACATAATTAGCATTTCCATACCGCCACCGGCTGCAGGAGCGCCAACTGATGCGTGTGCGTTTGAAATAAATAAACTCATAATACTTCCTCTTTAAATTTAAAGTTTAATTTTTTATATCTGCAAGCTCTGGCACGTCTTGGCCGCGGCGAGCGTAAAAATCTTTTACAAATTCTTCTAGTTTACCTTCGCTAATTGCATTGCGCAGGCCTTCCATAACACGTTGATAGTAACGTAAGTTATGTATTGTGTTTAGTCGTGCACCTAAAATTTCGTTACATTTATCAAGGTGATGTAAATAAGCGCGCGAGTAATTTTTACACGTATGGCAATCACAATCAGGGTCAAGTGGACCGGTATCTGTTTTATGCACAGCGTTACGGATTTTAATAATACCCGTAGTAATAAATAAGTGACCGTTACGCGCATTGCGCGTTGGCATAACACAGTCAAACATATCTATGCCGCGACGTACCGATTCAACTAAGTCTTCTGGTTTACCCACACCCATTAAGTATCGTGGTTTATCTTCAGGCATTTTGTACGCACAATGATCAAGAATATTCATCATTTCGTTTTTAGGTTCACCAACTGATAAACCACCTAACGCATAACCATCAAAGCCAATTTCTTCTAGACCAGCTTGCGATTGTGCACGTAATTCTGGGTACATGCCACCTTGAATAATACCAAATAACGCAGATGGGTTATCGCCATGCCCTTCTTTTGAGCGTTTTGCCCAACGAAGAGACAGCTCCATTGAATCTTTAGCTTCTTTTTCAGTTGCTGGATACGGCGTACATTCGTCAAATATCATTACAATATCCGAACCTAAATCACGCTGTACTTCCATTGACTTTTCTGGCGACATCATTATTTGATCACCGTTTACTGGTGATTGAAATAAAACACCTTCTTCGGTAATTTTACGCATTGCGCCAAGGCTAAATACTTGGAAACCGCCTGAGTCAGTTAAAATTGGGAAATCCCAATTCATAAAGTCGTGCAAATCGCCGTGCTGCTTAATAATTTCAGTACCAGGGCGAAGCATTAAGTGAAAGGTATTACCTAAACAAATTTGTGCACCTGTTGCTTTTACTTCGTCAGGTGTCATACCTTTAACAGTACCGTAAGTACCTACAGGCATAAATGCGGGCGTTTCTATTACACCACGGTCAAAAATCAAGCGGCCGCGGCGCGCTTTACCGTCGGTGCGGTCTAATTCAAATTTCATATCATCCTCAATGTCGGAAAAACAGTCCAACAAGCTATAATTTAACCGCTCGATTCTACCCTTTTTGCACTGCTAATACTATTAGCTGCGGTAAATTCGATCGTGATAATCATCTACAACTAAAAACCCCAGCAAGTATGCTGGGGTTGAGTGTTACTTTTATTTAATAATAAATAAAACAGTGCTATTTACGTGTTAAAAACATAGCATCGCCATAACTAAAAAAGCGATATTTTTGTTCTATTGCAGTGTTATAAGCACCCA
This sequence comes from Pseudoalteromonas sp. CR1, assembly GCF_019392235.1. Lineage (NCBI taxonomy): Bacteria > Pseudomonadati > Pseudomonadota > Gammaproteobacteria > Alteromonadales > Pseudoalteromonadaceae > Pseudoalteromonas > Pseudoalteromonas sp. CR1. The sequence goes on from NZ_JAHXRM010000011.1 coordinate 69,144, forward strand.
TAATATTATCTTGCCCGCTAAACGCGCTCACTAACATAATTAACGTTGACTCAGGTAAATGGAAATTAGTGACCATGGCATCGACGACGTTAAATTGGTAACCCGGAAAAATAAAGATATCGGTATCGCCAAAGTAAGTGTCTAGCTTGCCGCCATGTATTTTGGCAGCCGACTCTAGTGAACGCATTGATGTGGTGCCAACAGCGATAACACGCCCGCCATTTGCTTTAGTTTGTGCAACGGCGTCTACCACATCTTGTGGAACTTCAATATATTCTGAATGCATTACGTGTTCGTCAATCGTCTCTACACGCACGGGCTGAAATGTACCTGCACCTACGTGTAACGTAACGAACGCCATTTTTACACCTTTATTTTTAAGCGCAGCCATAAGCGACTCGTCAAAATGCAAGCCTGCTGTAGGCGCTGCCACAGCCCCAGGCTTTTCACCGTAGACTGTTTGATACCGTTCGCGATCAGCTTCATTATCTGGTCGGTCTATATAAGGCGGTAATGGTATGTGACCAATATCGTTAAGTGTATCGAGTACATTTTTGCTGTGATCAAATTCAAGTTCAAATAAAGTATCGTGACGGGCAATCATAGTGGCTTTAGCTTTGCCTTCTAAAATAACCTCATTACCTGGTTTTAATGATTTACTTGCACGAACATGGGCAAGTACGCGGTGCTCATCCAATACCCGTTCTACAAGGACCTCAACCTTACCGCCCGATGCTTTTTGACCAAACATACGCGCAGGTATTACTCGCGTATTATTAAAGATGAGTAAGTCGTTTTCGTTAACTAGCTCAAGAATATCACTAAATACTTTATGGCTTATCTCACCTGTTGGACCATCAAGGCTTAATAAGCGGCTGCTCGTACGATCTTTTTTTGGAAAGCGAGCAATTAATTCATCGGGTAAGTCAAAACTAAAGTCAGCTACGCGCATAGTTGGTAATCCACATCATTAAAAATCGCGCCAAGTGTATATCTATCGTCAATTAAGCTCAAGAAGCCAGCTCAACTTCTGTAAACCTAAGCGTCCTTCTATTCAAAGTGATTATTCAAATCTACTTGTTCTTGCTAACAAAACTCATTACCCTTAGGAATGGTAGTAAGTTACGATTTTTAGGACCTCCTGCGTGGCAGAACAATTAAATTTGCTAATTTTAAATGCAAGCCGTGCTGAGCGCAGGGTAATTAAAGATACTTTAAAAAAGCTTAACGTATTTAGTTTTATTGAAGCAAACGATAGCCAGGAAGCCCTTAAAACTCTAAAGCAACAACCTGTTGATATTATTATCACGGGGCTGAATGTGGGGAAAATAGACGGTTGGCGTTTTTCTCGTATGATTCGCTCCGGGCTATTAAAAACCCCTAAAAACACCCCTATTTTGCTTATGCCACCGACTTACTGCGAACGAATTGCAGAAACAACCGCCCGTAGTTATGGAATCGATGCTGTTTTACCTTTTGAAAACCAAGACATGCTACCGCAAGTTTTGGCTAATGTTTTATCTACACATTTAGAAAAAAGCAGTCGACTCAACCTCCTTTTACTAGAGCCTCACGCCAATAAAGTTGAGTCTATAAGTGAAGAACTAAAACTCAACTTTGCTATTACACATGTTACAACGTGTAAAGCCGCACTTAACCAATACAATCAGCAAAAATTCTCTATTGTGTTACTTGATACCACGCAAGAAAAAGCCGATGAATCTAGCTTACTCGTTGAAAATATTTTACAGCACAACCCTAAGCAAGCCATTGTAACTATTATAGATAATGCTGATGCAGACTATGCCGAGCAGCTTTTGTTATCGGGCGTAACCGATTTTATTCGTGCACCTTACGAACCTTCATTTTTAAATAAAGTATGTGATCATGCCGCTCGCCGAGAAGACTTTATGGTGAGCTACGCCGAATTTGCACAAAAAGTAGAGCAGTTAAGCGTAAGCGAAGTAAGGTATAAAGAACTATTTTCAGCTCATCAGCGCATATTATTGCATCTTAATACTGTTGTACTTGAGCTCGACCAGTTAGGAAAAATTCGCTTTATAAACCCAGCTTGGGAAACCTTAAGTGGATTTGGCGTTAAATCGAGCCTACAAAAAAGCCTTACTCAATTTTATACTGGCGAATGCCAAATAAAGCTAAAAGCAACCATCGACGATATACTCGGAGGTGGAACCGATCATCAACAAATAGAAATAAAACTCCAACATAAAAAGGGAGGCCAAATTTGGGTTGAATGTCGGTTGCAGCTAATTAAAAACAGACGTAATAATGCAACGATCACTGTCACTATTGATAACATTCACGAACGTAAGCAAGCCGAACTTCAATTACGCCACCTTGCGCTACATGATCCATTAACTGGCCTACACAACCGATACCACTTTGACCAAGAGCTAAGTCGTATTTGTAAACCCAAACATACTCACAGCGATGTTGAGCATGCCTTGATTTACATTGACCTTGATCATTTTAAAATTATTAATGATAGCCAAGGCCATCATCAAGGCGACCTGGTCTTAAAAGATGTGGCACAGCTGTTTAAAGACAACATTGAAAAAGAACATTTAGTGTGTCGTATTGGTGGCGATGAATTTGCCGTCATTCTAAAAAATATGAACCTACTTGATGCGCACCTTATTGCAGAAGGTGTTTGTAGTGCCATAGAGCAGCATACCTTTAAGTCTAAAGAGCAAAGCTACACAATAAGCTGCTCTATCGGCTTAACGCAAATTACAGTAAACAATAACGACCCAAATGAGTGCTTAAAGCAAGCCGATATTGCTTTGTATATTGCAAAAAACTTAGGCCGTAATTTAGTTCATTGCTACTCAAAAGAAGATGCGCAAAACAACACGCTTCAAACAGGTCTTGAGTGGGGGCACGAAATCCGCCAAGCACTTCAACAAAATAATATTGAATTACATTACCAGCCTATATGGGATTTTAAAGCAGAAAAAGTTGCGTACTTTGAGGCGCTATTGCGGTTAAAACTTAAAGGCACTCTCATTTACCCTAATCAGTTTATTCCGTCACTAGAAATGCTGAACGACACTTTTTTAATGGACCAGTGCGTAATTAGAAATGCGATTGAAAGTGTTGCAAAATACCCTCAACTTAGCCAAGTTGCTATTAATCTATCTGCGCAATCATTCTTAGATGAGCGACTGCTACCACTCATTGAGTCGAACCTTGAAAAGTACAATGTTCCCGCCACTCGGATAATTTTTGAGATCACCGAATCCGCAAGCATAAATAACATACAAGCTACACGTAAGATGATTGAAAAACTCAACTCTTTAGGTTGCCACTTTTCAATAGACGATTTTGGGACCGGCTTTAGTACTTTTAGTTACCTAAAACAGCTGCCTGCTCAACATGTAAAAATAGATGGCTCGTTTGTTCGCGACATGCTTAATGACCCTATTGACCTTGCTTTAGTAAAAGCAATTAACGATATTAGCCGCTCACTTGATAAGTACTCTGTTGCAGAGTATGTTGAAAATAAAGAAATATTTTCTACTTTAAAAGATATTGGTGTGGACTACGGGCAAGGTTACTTTATTGCTCGCCCAGTGCCCGTTGAAAAAATAAATGATGAGCTTGAAAAAATTTATCAAAATAAAAGTATTACCAACAATAGCCTAGATTAAAACTAACAAATTCGAACAATTTCACGTCACTTTTTTCTTCCATTATCTTCTTTCTTGCCTATACTTTCTTTATCAGATAAAGAGGATGTCATGTAATTTAAAGGATTACACTGTATAAACATGACATTACCCACTAGCAACACATCGTTAATTTTAAGCTACAAGGGTTTTAGGGAGGAAGGTATGGCGCAACTAGTTATATTATTACTGATCATTCACTTTATTATTGCTTACCAATGTTACAGGTATGCAAGTTTAAAAGGTTACCCCGTTAAGGTGTTTACTGCATTAGGGTGCATACCCTACTTTAATGTAGTGGTATGGATTTACTTACTTTTTTTACCTGAACTGGAACCATTTGAAAGCCACGTTGAACGTCAAAAGCAGCCATTGTAGGCTGCTTTAACTTTTTAATAGCGGTTAATTTTATTTGTCTGGCTCATTAAAGTTTAAACTACATTGGTGCTGTAAAAACACCTCAAGCTGCTGGCTAAACAATTTAAAATCGCGAATACGTCCTGTTGTTTTTCGCCAGAGAATACCAATATCGCGATAGGCATCGCTTTGTGAAGGCGTGGCTACCATCTGTTTATTATCTAAAATACCGGCATTAATTGCCATTTGTGGTAAAAAGGTCACCCCGAGCTGGTGTTCAACCATACTGAGTAACGTATGCAAGCTTGCCGCTTCAAATGGGTTAATACAACTAGAGCGGTTTAAATGGCACGCACTCAGCGCGTGACCCGTCATACAGTGCTCTCGCTCTAACAAAAACACACTGGCATCTGGTAATAAATTAAAGTCTTCTACACCCTTTGCTGGCATATAATCTTTATGGTGCACCAGACTAAAATGATCTTTCGCTAAAATTTGAGTATGAAACTTATCGGTTGCATACGGTAGTGCCAATAACGCTAAATCAATGTGTCCATGCTCTAACTTATCCAATAACTTATCGCTGGTATCTTCAATTAATACCAACTCTAATTCACAAAAAGTTTGCTGGCAAAAATGATACAAAGGCGCAGCAATAAAGCTAGCAATAGTCGGGATCACGCCAACGGTTAATTTCCCGCTAAGCGGCGTTAAAAAACTTTTTGTAAGCTCTTTTAGGCTGATAGTGTCATTGATTATTTTTCGTGAACGCTCAACAACCTCTTCTCCTATGCTTGTAAACATAAGGCTTCGGTTTTCACGCTCAATAAGTTGACAACCTAGCGTTTCTTCAAGGTTTTGAATGGCACTGCTGAGTGTCGACTGGCCAATAAAACAGGCACTGGCTGCGCGGCCAAAGTGCTGGTGCTGATGAACAGCAAGTAAATACTGAAGCTGTTTAATACTCGGAAGATTGGTCATTTTTTCTTTCCACAAATAAAAAGACCCCAATACCTAGGGCATTGAGATCTTTTCAAGCTAAAAGTCTTTTAGTACTTTTTTGTTAAACCCCAAATGCGGTTCTCAGTACGTAGAAGATAACAATAGCAAGGGCAGCACCAACTGGCAACGTTATTACCCAAGAAACTACAATGTTTCTGATAACGCTCATGTTAAGTGCACCAATACCACGCGCCATACCTACACCTAATACCGCACCCACTAAGGTTTGAGTAGTAGATATTGGCATACCAGTTCCTGATGCAATAACAACAGTAGAGGCAGCGGCAAGTTCTGCAGCAAAACCACGGCTAGGCGTTAAATGTGTAATGCCTTCACCAATTGTTTTAATTACTTTTTTACCTAAAATAGCAAGACCTGCAACAATACCAAAACCACCTAGAGGAAGAATCCACCAAGCAATCGCTGCTTTCTTAGCAATTTCACCATTGTTTTCAACAATGTTTACAACAGCAGCTAGTGGACCAATTGCATTAGCAACGTCGTTAGACCCGTGAGCAAATGCCATACAACAAGCCGTTAGTACCATTAATACCGCAAACACTTTTTCTACGTTATTAAATTGCATTTGCTTGTCAGCTTTAGGGTCGATGTTTAAGCGAGAGATAGCAATTTTACCAATAATGGCAACAACCACTGCAACACCAATTGAAAGCGCGTAGCCTTCAACAGAACCTAGGTTAATACCAACGTGCTTTAAACCTTTTTTGATCGTAACTAAAGCCATGATAAAACCGGCTAAACCCATGTAGATTGGTACGTAGCGCTTAGCGTTCTTTAATGGTGCATCGGTATCAAATATAAGCTTTTGTGCGCTCATGAATATTAGGTACGCAATAAAGCCGGATATCGCTGGTGTAATGATCCAGCTTCCCACAATACCGCCTACTTTATTCCACTGGATTGCTTCTGTACCCACTGCAACTAGCGCAAAACCAATGATTGCACCAATAATAGAGTGAGTTGTTGATACTGGCCAACCTAAGAATGAAGCGATTAATAGCCATGAACCCGCAGCAAATAATGCGGCAATCATACCTAGTACCATCAGTTCAGGAATGTTTGCAAACGGTGCAGCATCAATTATTCCTTTACGAATAGTTGATGTAACTTCACCCCCTGCTAAATAAGCACCAGCAAACTCAAAAACCATGGCTATTAAAATAGCTTGTTTAATTGTTAATGCTTTTGAACCTACAGATGTACCCATGGCGTTCGCAACGTCGTTCGCGCCAATACCATAAGCCATGAAAAAACCAACAGCCGCGGCAATTAAAACTAATACCGTGCCGTAAGATGCAATGATATCCATTGTATAACCTTAATCTTTCGTGTTTGAACTGATTTTAAATTAACGAGCTAACATCAGCTCAAGACGTGATCCTACGCGCTCTGCAATATCTGCAAGCTCGCCAACCCATTCAATAATGCTGTATAAAAACATTACATCTACAGGATTAAGCTCACCTTCTACTTCACGTAGTTGGCGGCGTACTTTAATTTGCATGTCATCCGTGTCTTGTTCTATTGCATCCAATTCAACGAGCATTTTTTCTACTAAGGTCACTTCGCGACCTTTAAAGCCTGTTTCTAATAGCTCTTCTAACTCGTTTATCGCTTTAGATGCTTGTTTAGTTGCATCTACACAACGAGTTAAGTAAGCCAAGAAATCAGCTTGCATGACTGCTGGTATGGTCATTTCACGACCGATTACACGTCCAGCAATGTCTTTTGCTTTATTTGCAATTTTGTCTTGTTGAGTTACTAATTCGAGCAGATCTGTACGTTCTACCGGCATAAATAAACCGCGTGGTAACTGTAAACGTATGTCTCTTTTCATGTCATCGGCTTCACGCTCTAAATTACGAATAGTAATACGAAGCTCTTCTGCTTGTGTCCACTCTTCTTTAAAAACGTGATTAAAAAAAGGTATCAAAGCTTTACTCGCTTGATGAACTTTTTTGATGTGATCTTCCATTGGTTTGAAAGGAGATTTTGCAAAAACTCCTAAAAACGCGTTTGTAGGCATAACTGACCCTTTAATCAAATTACATGCGTGCAACATGCGATTTTACAGTATTCACAACAATTGTGAACGGTTTTTATTATTTAACTTATAGCTAAATAAACAAAGCGGCCTATAGCCGCTTTGTTAAAAATGCGCTAATGAACTTTAAAGCGATTTTTCAATATCTTCCTGTGATATATGGCGAATATCTTTACCATTTACAAAGTAGATAATGTACTCGGCAATGTTCTGACAGCGGTCACCAATTCGCTCTAATGAACGCACTGACCAAACTAAATCCATAATTTTTGGAATTGAACGTGGATCTTCCATCATGTATGTCATAATTTGACGTGTTATTGCTTCATATTCACGATCAACTTTAGCATCTTCTTTGTGTACTTCAAATGCGCGTTGCACATCCATGCGTGCAAACGCATCAAGTACATCATGCAACATTTTTAGAACCTGACGACCCATATTTTCAATATTCACCAACAAATCTTGTTGATCTTTAGTGAAGGAATCAAGAGCCACTTTTGCAATACGCTCAGCTTCATCACCAATACGCTCTAAGTCAGCAATGGTTTTTGCAATAGCAATCACCAAACGTAAATCGCTTGCCGCGGGCTGGCGACGCGCAATAATACGCGTACATTCTTCGTCAATACTCACTTCCATGGCATTAACTTTGTAGTCGTTTTGACGCACTTTTTCTGCAAGTTCTGCATCATTTGTGCTTACCGCATCAAGTGCACTACTTAGTTGCTGTTCAACTAATCCACCCATGCTTAGTACATGGTTACGAACATTTTCAAGCTCTTGATTAAAGCGGCCAGAAATATGCTTATTAATATTATGTTCCATAATTACCTTCTCTCTAAATCTTGTACAACACAGTACTGTTAATTATTTAGCCGTAACGACCTGTAATATAATCTTCAGTCTTTTTCTTCGTTGGTGTTGTAAATAAGGTATTTGTATCTGAGTACTCAATCAGCTCACCCATGTACATAAAGGCTGTTTGGTCAGATACTCGCGCTGCTTGTTGCATGTTATGCGTAACAATAACAACGGTAAATTTGTTCTTTAAATCGTTAATTAACTCTTCAATAACTAAAGTAGAAATTGGATCAAGTGCCGACGTTGGTTCATCTAACAATAAAACCTCAGGCTCTATCGCAATAGAACGAGCAATCACTAAACGCTGTTGCTGACCGCCTGATAAACCAAAGGCACTGTCGTGTAATCTATCTTTTACTTCATCCCATAAAGCTGCGCCACGTAATGACTGCTCTACTACTTCGTCTAACTTACGCTTTTCTTTAATGCCCTGTAAGCGTAGACCATAGACTACATTTTCATAAATCGATTTTGGAAATGGATTTGGGCGCTGAAACACCATTCCCACGTTACGGCGAAGCGCCGCAACATCTACATTTTTATCGTAAATATTTTGCCCATGAAGGAGTATTTCACCTTCAATTCGACAAATATCAACTAAGTCATTCATTCGGTTAATACAACGCAGTAATGTTGATTTACCACAACCAGATGGGCCGATAAACGCCGTTACTTGGCCTTTTGGAATGTTCATATTAACTTTACTAAGCGCTTGTTTATCACCATAGTAAAGATCGAGATCTTTAATCTCTAACGCTTTTTGCTCGTCTGTTAAATTGTCTAAATCTAACTTCATGCCCAAATTGGCTTGGTTTACTTTTGGAGCGACTGTAATCATGTTTGTTACCTATTAAATCTTTACTAATTAGTGTTCAAGCGATCTGAATTTTTCACGTAAATGGTTACGTATACCAATGGCCGTTATATTGAGTGTAATGATAACCGACACAAGTAAAAATGCCGTTGCATATACCAGCGGACGTGCCGCTTCAACATTCGGGCTTTGGAAGCCAACATCGTAAATATGAAAGCCTAAGTGCATGAACTTTCTGTCTAAGTGAAAATACGGAAAGTTGCCGTCTAGTGGTAACGTGGGTGCCATTTTAACAACACCTACCAACATCAGTGGCGCAACTTCGCCTGCTGCACGTGCAACAGCCAGTATTAAACCCGTCATAATTGCAGGGCTTGCCATTGGAATTACGATACGCCATAGGGTTTCAACTTTAGTTGCACCCAATGCCAACGAACCGTCACGCACAGTGCTTGGAATACGTGATAAACCTTCTTCCGTAGATACAATAACAACGGGTAAAGTTAGTATTGCCAATGTTAATGCAGACCACATTACACCCGGTGTGCCAAATACTGGCGTTGGTGAAGACTCTGGGTAAAACAACTGGTCAATACTGCCACCAAGCATGTATACAAAAAAGCCTAAACCGAATACACCATAAACAATGGAAGGTACACCCGCCAAGTTGATTACCGCGATACGAATCATTTTTGTGACCGCATTTTTAGCCGCGTATTCGTGCAAGTAAATAGCAGCAACAACACCAAACGGCGTAACTATCACGGCCATCAACATAACCATAAATACAGTACCAAATATAGCAGGGAATACACCCCCTTCAGTATTTGCTTCGCGTGGATCGTCAGATACAAACTTGCCTAATTGACCAAAGTAATGACCTAGCTTTGCAAAAAAGCCCATGTCGTTCGGAAACCACACATCCAGTACTTGATACATTGGGATCGTGACTATTTCGCCGCGCATATCTTTTACCGTAACATGGTCGCGCTTAGCCTGTTTACGCAGTGCAAATAACTCTTTTTCAAGTTCGCCGTACTCTGCACGTAATTCTGCGCGCATTTTTGCAAGATCTGCAACACGTTCATCTGTTAACTGGTTGTCAAGTAGGTAGCTTTTCTCTTTTAAACGTAGACGCTCAAGTTCATAGTTAATATGACCTATATCGCCATTTTGTAAATCCAATGCTTCATCGTTTAAATCTACAGCACGCTCAACAAGGTCATATAAAGCATCAACTTTATCACCCTCTACTGGTTTACCATCTTTAAATACACTTTCTACATAGCCGTAAAAGTTACCATTTTTGCTACGTTCAAATACTGCAAGCGTAGCGGGTGTAGACTTTGCTTTTATGTCGGTTTCAAGTATCCAACGAAAATCTAAATCTACGTATTCACGGTTACCTGTTTTAATAAGTAAGCGTTCAAATTCTTCTTTATCAAATGCTGAAACATCAACACCTGTTGCTGCCAAACGCTCTTTAGGTACGAGTTCACGGTCGTAAACTTCACCAATAACGGTTTGCTTTGCAATTGAGCCTTCAAGCTCAAACTGTACAACTTGAGAAGGCCAGAAAAAACTCAATCCCTTCCAGGCTATCATTGCTAATATACCTAAAACCGAAATCAAGCTGATGCTCACTGCACCGCCGGTCATCCAAATCCAAGGAGAACCAGACTTAAACCACTGCTTTACCATGTCGTGTCTCTCCACTTACATTGAGCTGTATTTTTCACGTAACTGCTGACGAACAAACTCAGCTAACGTGTTAAATACAAAGGTGAATATGAATAGTACAAAGGCTGCTAAAAACAATATTCTGTAATGCGAGCTACCTACTTCTGATTCAGGCATTTCTACCGCAATATTAGCCGCCAGCGTTCTCATGCCTTGGAAAATACTCCAGTCCATAATCGGTGTGTTACCTGTTGCCATGAGTACAATCATGGTTTCGCCCACGGCACGGCCAAGGCCCATCATTACCGCAGAAAATATACCAGGGCTTGCAGTTAACAGCACAACACGAACTAGTGTTTGCCATTGAGTTGCACCCAATGCTAGTGAACCATTTGATAAGTGCTTAGGTACGCTAAATACAGCGTCTTCCGCAATAGAGAAGATAGTAGGCACCACTGCAAAACCCATTGCTATACCGACTACCAATGAATTACGTTGGTCAAATGTCATGCCTAACTCGTTTGTTAGATACTGACGTACATTCCCGTCAAACATCCACAGCTCTACTGTTTCGCTCATCGCAAACGATAACCAACCAACCACTAATACAACAGGAATCAAAATAATTGAATGAGACCCTTCAGGTATTTTATGGCGAATACTCGCTGGTAATTTTGTCCAAGCAAGTGCTGAACCTAAAATACCCACAGGTAATAAAATGAGTAAGCCAACAATTGCAGGTAAGTGCTCTTCAATTAATGGGGCTAACCAAAGACCCGCTAAAAAGCCCAAAATAACAGTAGGAAGTGCTTCCATTATTTCAACGGTTGGCTTTACAACTTTACGTAACCCACTCGACATAAAATACGCAGTGTAAATTGCCGACGAAATCGCAATAGGTACTGCAAATAGCATGGCGTAAAAAGCCGCTTTAATTGTACCGAACGAAATAGGTACAAGCGAAAACTTAGATTCAAAGTCATCACTTGCAGAAGTTGATTGCCAAATATATGCAGGCTCTGGGTAACCTTCGTACCATACTTCTTGCCATAACGCAGACCAGGTTACTTCAGGGTGCTCGTTGTGAACTTCTAATACCGTTAACTTGCCATCCGCTAAAATTAACGCTGCATTTGAGCGCGGTGCAATTGCAAAGTGTTTAATTTCGCCTTCACTTACTTTACCTTGCCACAACTTAGCTTCGCTTGTTGTGTAGTAAACACCCAGCTCACCGTTACTACTAGTAGTGAAAAAAGTACGACGATAAAATTCTGTAAATATATTTAATTTACTTTGTTTAGTTGTTTCAAACGCACGAATTTTTTGAAACTGACGGCCAATATCTGTGTTTACTTCAAACCACTGCGATACTTCGCCGTTATCGTTAGCAAGCATTAATGAGTTTGCACCCGCTAGTAACTGAGCCGACACTATATTAGCGCTTTCTTCATTAGCTGATAATAATTGAATTTGCTCTACTTCACTTGGGTCGCGCGTGTCATAAACGTAAATTTGATTAGCTGAACGAATAAACGTACGTGTTGTATCTGGCGAAATTAAAAGCTCATCTACACGGCCTTCAATATCAAGCTCTGTTCTCTCAACAACCCACTCAACTTCACCCGTAAACATGTTTTCTTCGGCAACAAAACTGCTAAATAAAACACGCTTATCTGCGGTTAATGCAACAACCGCCGTTTTATCTTCATAATGAGTAAACGCAAAACGTTTAATTGCAGCGCCTTGAGCGTCAACTTCTAACGCCATTTCACCAAGGGGGTAATCAACTCGGGGCGTTAATTTACGTTCGTTATTTGGAAAGGTAACTAAAAACTTAGGTACAACCACCATCACAGTGCCGTTTTCTAAACCATATGCGTATTGGCCTTGAAACGGTGCGCTAGTTGCAAAGCTTGTTACTTCACTTGGAATAGCAACATTAAGTGTTTTAAGTTTTTTACCAAAACGTGCTTTTTCTACATTGTAAAAATCAACTTGGCCTTGCTGGCTAAGCAAATAAGCAACTTCGGTTTGCTCTTCAACACCTAAGCCAACGATTTGATCTGCGTTACTTACAGTGAAACTGTCGCGCTTTTCAACTTTAGCCGACTCAAAAATTGGCTGTACTACATAAAGAAGGTAGAAAAATATTAACAACAGCGCTATTAATACCATTACTCCACCGGCGGTTATGCCAAATTTGGCAAACCTGTCTTTAAATAGACGGCTTCGATCCGTATTAAAAGACGGTTTATTCGGATTGGAAGTCATCAAAACACCTTTAAATCTTAACGTTCCATAAATTATATTTCATCAAGATGACAGTAATGTTACAACGGTCATAATAAGCACTTTAATTAAAGGTATATCTAAGGTGGAATATATTATTGTATTAATTAAGATGAAAATAAGGTGTTTAACAGAGAAACTAAATAACAAAAATAATTGGACAAAGCATTTAACGAGGTTAATACTCAAATGGTAAATTAAGGAATGCGCTTACCTTTTTCATTCACGTTAAATTAATCATTAGTACAATAAAATCATAAATTTATAATAGCGCGATAGCATCAAAACATAACTTTATTTAATGCCTACGCATTTACATTCTTCAGGCTAAAGAGAGGCACAATTTATGAAGCAGTTGGTAATAACTATTTTAGGAAAGGATCGTCCAGGCTTAGTAGAAGATATTTCATCGGTAGTTTTAAAAAATCATGGCAACTGGTTATGTAGTAATCTTAGCCATTTATTAGGTCATTTTGCAGGCATTATTCAGCTAGAAGTTGCCGAAGAGCATTTTCAGGAACTGCAAAATGCGCTGAGCGCTTTACCAAAACTTGAAGTACGTATTGAAGCTGGCAATACTGAAATCGAACCTTCACCACGTGAACAAATCAATTTAGTTATCACAGGGAACGATCGCCCTGGTATTGTCCAAGAGCTTGCAAGCGTAATACGACACAAAGGGGCAAGCATTACTCATTTAAATTCAAGACAACAAAGCGCTCCCAACTGGGGAGTCCCTATTTTTAGCGCTGTTGCAACTGTTGCCTTACCTAACGGAATGGATAAAGACGAAGTTATTGATGCGCTTGAATCAATAACCAGCGACTTGATAGTAGATACAGAAGAAGCGTAATTCTTATATTGCGTGTCATACAAGTGACACGCATGTCATTTTAATGTCATTAAATTGTTTTATATTTCATTTAGCGTTAGATAATGGAATATACGATGAATGCCCACATAGAACACACTCAAACTATTGAATACTTTGCCAAAGAGCTTAGTTGGCTGTCATTTAACGAGCGCGTACTGCAAGAGGCTAAAGACAAAAACAATCCAATAATTGAACGCATGCGCTTTTTAGGGATATTTTCTAATAACCTTGATGAATTTTTTAGAGTGCGTGTTGCCGATGTTAAACGCCGTATTTTATTAAACAAACTCCCCGATGCTAACTTTGAAGAAGATGAAGCTTTATTAAGTCAAATTCAGCAAAAAGTATTGCAACTAGGCAAAAAATTTAACCTAATACATCAACAAATTTTAAACGATTTAACCACTCATAATATCCATGTTGACCGCCCCGAAAAATTAACAGAGTTTCACCTCAATTGGCTAAAAACGTATTTTCATGACACAGTTTTACAGCATATATCGCCTATTTTACTTAATGAAAATAAAGATTACTCCGATTACATAAACGACACCATGACCTACTTGTTTATTGAAATGAGTGACGAAAAAAGCCACTACGCTATGCTTGAAGTACCCACAGACCGTGTTCCTCGTTTTATTATATTACCGCCTGAAAAAACACGTCGTCGTAAAACTATTGTCATGCTTGATGATGTTATTTCATACTTTTTAAATGATGTTTTTAGTAACTTTTTTCATTTTGATAAAATTCAAGGTCATGCAATAAAACTCACCAGAGATGCCGAATACAACTTAGACGACGAACTAGAAGAAGGCCTGCTAGATAAAATGTCGAAAGGACTCAAGCAACGTATTTATGCAGAGCCTGTACGCCTTGTTTACGACGAAAGCATACCCGAAAGTATGTTAAAAGTGATGAAAAAACGTTTAAATGTGAGTCATCATGATGCGTTGATACCTGCAGGTCGCTACCGCAACTTTAGAGATTTTATTGCTTTTCCTAATGTCGGTCGCCAATACCTTGAAAACAAACCACTCACAGCGATACAAAGTACTGCTTTTAATAAACATAGCAGTGTATTTGACGCAATAAGCGAGCAGGATATATTACTTTACTACCCATACCACACGTTTAATCATTTATTAGAATATGTTCGCCAAGCCGCATTTGATCCTATGGTAACGCAAATAAAAGTAAATATTTATCGTGTTGCGAGCAAGTCCCGGCTTATTTCTTTACTCATTAATGCCGCTAAAAACGACAAAAGCGTGACCGTAATGGTTGAGCTCAAAGCACGCTTTGATGAACAGAACAATATTGAATGGGCTAAAGTACTGAGCAGCGCGGGAATAAAAGTTATTTTTGGTATACCTGCACTAAAAGTACATAGCAAACTGTGTGTTATTCACCGTAAAGAAAAAAACAAAATAGTTAAATATGCTCATATTGGTACCGGAAACTTTCATGAAAAAACAGCTAAAATTTATACCGACTTTAGCCTTTTCACTAAGCATAACGGCATTTGTGAAGAGTGCGATAGCGTATTTAAATTTATAGAAAGCAGCTATAAACCCTTTAATTTTGAATATTTAATGATCTCCCCTGTCAATGCCCGCGACACATTACTTGATCTGATTGATAAAGAAATAAAGCATGTTGAAGATGGTTTTGCAGGAAGAATAACAATTAAAGTAAATAACTTAGTTGATAAGCAACTTGTAGATAAGCTTTATTATGCTGGTCGTCGTGGTGTAAAGATTCGAATTATTGTACGGGGTATGTGCTCATTAATATCTGGGGTGCCTCGCTTCAGCGAAAACATAAAGGTGATCAGTATTGTTGATCGCTTTTTAGAGCACCCTAGAGTCATGGTGTTTGGTAATAACGGTGACGATAAAGTATATATTTCGTCTGCCGACTGGATGACACGTAACCTTGATCAACGTGTTGAAGTAGGCGTGCCAATTTTAAATGATAAATTAAAACAACTCATTATCGATATTTTAGAGCTACAATTTAAAGACCGTACCAAAGCTCGGCTAATCGATAGCGAGCAAAAAAACACCTATGTTAGGCGCGGTAACAGAAGAAAAATTCGCTCACAGATTGCAATTTACGACCACCTAAAAAAATGGGAAAGTAACTATAATAATGAATAATCATCCATCAATAGCAGCCGTCGATCTAGGTTCGAATAGCTTTCACTTGGTCGTTGCGCGCGAAGTGGATGGCACATTGCAAATTTTGCATAAAGAGAAACAACGTGTTTATTTAGCTGATGGCCTAGACGATAAATTAAGGCTAAACCAAGATGCGATAGACCGTGCGCTACGTGTACTTAAACAGTTTGCAAATACACTTGAAGACTTTCCTTCTAGTAATGTAAAAGTAGCTGCGACTTACACTTTTAGGCGCGCCAAAAATATTCATGCCTTTTTAACCCAAGCAAGTAACGTTTTTCCATTTCATATTGACGTGATCCCCGGGCAAGAAGAAGCTAGGCTTATTTATCAGGGTGTGGCTCATTATATTCATAATGAAGAAAACCGCCTTATTATCGATATTGGCGGAGGCAGTACCGAACTTATTATTGGCAAACACTTTAAGCATAAGCTGCTTACTAGTCGAAATATGGGTTGTGTTAGCTACACAAAACAATTTTTTAGTGACGGAGCTATTACAGCCAAGCGCTTTAATCGAGCTGAAACAAAAGCAGAACAAGAAATCGAAGTTATTTATGCTAACTACATTCGCGAGGGTTGGCAAAATGTAATTGGTACGTCGGGCACTATAAAGTCAATATTAACCATGGTGAATGCACAAAATCCACAACAATCATTTATAAATATTGAGGATTTACTTACTCTTAAACAACAATGTATTGCTGCTAAACACATCGATAATATCTGTATTGAAGGGTTAACCCCTGAGCGTCAGCAAAGCCTATGTGGAGGGCTTGCCATTCTTATTGCTATTTTTAAAGAATTTTCGATTAGCGAACTTACGTATAGTGACTTCTCTTTAAGAGAGGGATTACTTCACGAAATGCAGCAGAAGCTGGCTGATAAAGATATTCGTAGCAACACAATTAATAACTTAAGTGAACGATATACAGTTGATAAACCGCATGCTTTACAGGTTGCAAACACAGCACTTTGGATTTACGAGCGAGTTGGTAAGGCATGGCAACTTAATGATAATGACGACACAGCACTTTTAACCTGGGCGGCAAAATTACATGAGATTGGATTATCTATAAACTCTTCAGGAATTAATAAGCACAGTGCCTATATTGTGGCAAACAGTCAACTTCCTGGTTTTACTCAGCAGGAACAGCTCATTTTAAGTTCGCTAATTCGATTTTACCGTAAAAAAATTAAATTAGATGAACTACCAGAGTTTACAACTATCGCACAGCAACATGTCATTAAGCTTGTTACTATTTTGCGATTAGCCATTTTATTTAATCAAAAGCGACAAACAAGCCAGCAGCCTAATATGGATATTAGCGCCAATAGCACGGGGCTTTTCATTAAGTTTCATGATAACTATTTGCAAGAACATACATTGCTAGACGCTGACTTAGCACTAGAACAACGTTATTTAAAAAAGGTCGGAATAAGTCTTAGCTGCTCATAATAGAATTTAAAAAAGTGTATGGCAGGGCATTTATACCCTGCTTGTTTTTACTTCCCCTGATGTAACTACATATCCATATGACGATTTGTACTTTGCATCATTTGTTTAAGCCCTTGCTTTTCAAGCTCTAGTAGCTGCGCTAGCTTCTCTTGAGCATGTTCCGTTTCTGAACGTTCAAGCAGGTAACCGTAAAGCGCAATCACTTTTTGATGCTGGCCCGATAAGTAATTTTGAATTGCTTTTTCATCTAACTGTTTATCTTTGCTGATATAGTTAAACGTAATAAGTTCAGGGTTGCTGGCGAAGTACTCATAGCAAAATGTGTCGAGCGTGTTAATTTCGGTAATCGCTTTAAACCCCACTAAATCTTCAGCGAGTTTTTTTTCGTAATTAAGGTAATAATCCACCAGCATGGCATTACGCTCATCAAGTATTGGTTTCACGCTATAAAAATTAGCCGCCATTTGCGTATGAAATAATACAGTCCAGTCGTATACCTCTTTAATTGTTTTAACTTGCATGTGCATTCCTTACTTAGTTAACTGATAAGTTACGGGTTGCTTGAATCATGCCAACAAAAAATACACTTTAAAACAATGGGTTAAACCTTATAGACAAATTAAAATGTAAATTAGTAGAATAACTTACAAACGATAGGTAATTTTTATAGGGCAATGATAAGTCATTACCCTATCACTGTTACTTAATAGCCTTTTTTCTCCATAATAAGTAAACCGCAGGAATAACCAATAAGGTCAATACTATCGCGCTCGCCATTCCACCCACCATAGGCGCTGCAATTCGGCTCATTACTTCACTACCGGTACCCGTTCCATAAAGCACAGGTAATAAACCAATAACAATAGTAGCCACCGTCATCATTACAGGGCGTACACGTAAGCCGGCACCTTCAATAATTGCTTGCTGTAACTGAGCTAACGAAAGTGCTTTATCAGCTCGCTTAGCTGTTAAGCACATGTTTTGATATGCCTGATTTAAGTAAACCAGCATAATCACCCCAATCTCTACCGCGACACCAGCCAGTGCAATAAAACCGACCCCTACGGCGACTGAAAAGTTAAAGCCTTCAAGGTACATGAGCCATACACCCCCTATCATAGCCAATGGCAGTGTGCACATAATAATAGTTACCTCAGCAAAGCTTTTAAAATTAAGATAGAGCAGCACAACAATAATGGCCAAGGTAAGAGGCACTACGTAGGTGAGCTTCTCTTTTGCACGTTGCATATATTCATACTGCCCAGCCCATGAAATAGAATACCCTGGAGGCAATATCAAGCGTTCATTTAGCACGGCTCTCGCGCTTTCAACATAGCGACCAATATCTACGCCATCTATATCAATATAAACCCAACCATTTAAACGTGCATTTTCACTTTTAATGCCAGAGGGGCCATTTTCAACAAATACATCGGCAACATCTCCAAGAAGAATGTGCTGCCCCTGCGGCGTCACAATGGGTAATAACATAAGGGCTTCAGGTGAATCTCTAAAAACTTGCGGATAACGTAAGTTAACCGAATAACGAGCCTGCCCCTCTATTGTTTGTGTTACATTTTTACCGCCAACAGCCGTTGCTATAACTTGCTGTATATTGCTTATGTTTAAATTATAACGCGCTGCTTTTTCACGATTTATATCAATTTTTACGTAGCGTCCACCTGCAACTCGTTCAGAGTAAACAGAGACGGTTCCTTCAATATCAGCAAGTAGTGTTTCTATTTGCTCGCCAATTTTTTGGATTTCACTTAACTGCGGACCTGCCACTTTAATACCTACAGGGGTTTTAATACCGGTTGCCAACATGTCTATGCGTGTTTTAATCGGCATAACCCACGCATTAGTTAAACCAGGAAACGTAACTAATGCATCAAGTTCGGCTTTGAGTTTTTCAAGTGTCATTCCCTCTCGCCATTCGTCTTTGGGTTTGAGTTGAATAAACGTTTCAATCATTGTCAGTGGGGCCGGATCGGTGGCTGTTTCGGCTCTTCCGACTTTACCAAATACGGTTTTAACCTCCGGCACGGTTGCGATTAATTTATCTGTTTGCTGCAAAACCTCTCGAGCTTTAGCTATTGATATACTAGGGTATGTAGTGGGCATATACATTAAATCCCCCTCATCAAGTGGTGGAATAAACTCGCTACCTATTTTGTTCAGCGGGTAAAAGCCAATCATGGTCATAATTAAAGCAAATATTAAGGTCGTTTTTGGGTAATTAAGCACCCAGCTGAGCAAAGGGCGATAAGCCGCTACAAGCAACCGGTTAACGGGATTTTTATTTTCAGGTATTACTTTGCCTCTTATAAAATAGCCCATTAATACAGGCACTAAGGTGATCGCTAACCCTGCTGAGGCCGCCATAGCGTAAGTTTTAGTGTAAGCGAGAGGTGAAAACATTCGCCCTTCTTGCGCCTCTAAAATAAAGACAGGCAAAAAACTGACGGTAATAATTAATAAACTAAAAAACAGCGCAGGGCCTACTTCGCTTGTCGCTTTGATAACGACTTGCCAACGGTTTTGATCAGTCAGTGGTGTTTTTTCCATATGCTTATGCATATTTTCAATCATAACTATGGCGCCATCGGTCATTGCCCCTATGGCAATCGCAATCCCGCCCAAAGACATAATGTTAGCGTTAATTCCTTGCCAATACATTACAATAAACGCCGTTAATATACCCAGCGGTAAAGTAATAATAGCCACCAAAGATGAGCGTACATGAAACAAAAACACAACACACACAAGCGCTACAACAACAAGTTCTTCAACAAGTTTGCTAGTCAGATTATTTATTGCGTTGTTAATTAAGTTTGAGCGATCGTAAACAGGAATAATCTCAACGCCCTCGGGCAGTCCCTTTTTGAGCGATTCGAGCTTGGCCTTAACCAGTTCAATGGTTTTTTGTGCATTTTCACCATAACGCATAACAACAATGCCACCGGTAGCTTCGCCTTCACCGTTAAGATCACTTACGCCACGCCGTATCTGGGGACCAAGTCGAATATTTGCGACATCGCGTAACTGCAAAGCGGTACCGTTTGCATTAGTACCTAATGGAATAGCCTCTAAATCGGCAACACTTTTAACGTAACCTGTGCTGGTAACCATATATTCCGCTTCGGCCATTTCAATAACAGAGGCACCTGTTTCTTGGTTTCCTTGCTCTATTGCAGTTTGAATAAGGCTCAACGGAATGCCGTAAGCACGTAACTTATTAGGATCGACATTTACTTGATACTGCTTAACCATCCCCCCTACAGAGGCAACCTCAGAAACACCCGGTACGGTTTGTAATTCAAATTTTAAAAACCAATCTTGTAAGCTTCTTAGCTGACTTATGTCATGCTTATTTGTTTTATCAACCAATGCATATAAATAAATCCAACCTACGCCCGATGCATCGGGTCCAAGTTCTGGCGTTGCGCCTTCAGGCAGACGGTTTGCAGCTTGTGTTAGGTATTCTTGCACTCGGCTACGTGCCCAATATAAATCGGTGCTGTCGTCAAAAATAATATAAACATACGAGTCGCCAAAAAATGAAAAACCTCTTACGGTTTTTGCCCCTGGTACCGATAACATTGCAGTAGTAAGCACAAAGGTTACTTGGTCTTGTACCACCTGCGGTGCTTGCCCCGGATACGATGTTTTTACAATAACTTGCACATCCGATAAATCGGGCAAGGCATCTACTGCCGTATTTTTAACGGCAAACACACCACCACCCACTAAAATTAATGTAAGCAATAATATAAATAACCGGTTATAGACAGACCAGCGAATAACAGCAGCAATCATTTTACTTCCTCGTCCATCATATGTTGCATTGAGGAGTGATCCATTATTTCAACATGGTTTAAAGCGGTGATCACAAAATCATCATTCATAATGCTAAATGTGAAATTAATGGTTTGGCCTTTCACAAGAGAGCTAGCCTCTATATGCGATGCTAATACAAAGTTCATTGTTGCTGGACCTCTGTTCCATTTTTGAATAGCTTCGCGGCTAATATTTACAACTCGCGTTTGTGCATCTATTGCATTTATAACGCCATTTACAGTTGCATTTTGAGAGGTAACATCGTTACTCGCATGAGCTGCTGGCATCTCCATTCGCTTAAAGTCTGAACGTTTGCTCGACTCAGAATCTATTAAAAATTGTGCCGATGTGACCACACTCTCGTTTGCCATCACACCTGACAAAATAACCGTTTCATCAAGGTTTGTTTGCCCTACTTGTACTTCAACAGATTTAAAGCGCCCTTCACCTAATGCGACAACTACACGGTTTTGATGTTGCGTACGAATTACAGCTTCTTTTGGTACTACAAGCTGAGGCTTACTCACCTTTGTATTAATAACTACCTGGGCAAACATATTCGGTTTTAGCTCAAGGTCTTTATTTTCAAACCGGAGCCTGACCCGAAGTGTTCTATTTTGAGCATCGAGCGCAGGATAAATATAATCAACCTGCCCTTGCCATTCTTTTCCCTTTAAATAATCAAGAGTCATGGTTACCGGCAAGCCAACACTAATAAGCGACGATTGGCGCTCAAATATTTCAGCTTCTACCCATACCTCATCAAGTTGAGCAATGCTCATCATTGATGTACCTGGCTTTACATAAAAACCTTCTCGCACATTCAGCTCATCAACAATTCCACTTTGACGCGCATAAAAGGTAATATTTTGCATTATTTGCTTATTTTTTTGTAGGCGCTCGATAAATTCAGCAGATACATTTAACGACTCTAATCGTGCTTTTGCAGCACGAATTAGCACATTGTTATTTCTATTTACTGCCAATAAAAACTCTTCTTGTGCGTTAACCAGCTGCGGTGAGTACAAGGTATACAAAGGTTCGCCTGCGCTGATTTTATCGCCTTGCGCTTTTACGTATAAATTTTCAAGCCACCCTTCTACACGAGGATGAATATGCGTCATTTCATCTTGGTTATATTGCACATACCCCAGTGTATTAATATTATTTTGCAGTGCTTTTAACTGCACTTTTGTGGTTTTCACCCCTAAATTATTAATTACCACTGGCGAAATAGTAACCACCCCTTTTTCACTTTCGCTATTGCTAGCTTCGTCGTAAACAGGTACTAAATCCATCCCCATAGGAGAGAGGCCAGGAGCGTCACGCCTATAATTACTGTCCATGGGTGCGACCCAATACAAGGGTTGTTTTTCGGTAGTTGCCGGTTTTTCATTAAATGTAATTTGCGTAAGACCAGCCCAAAAGCCTGCCCCCACAACAGCGGCAATTAATAGTTTTAAATTAGCGTTCATCAGGCTGAATCCCCTACTAGTTCGCCCATAACTTGGGAGTCTAAGCTGCTTATATAATAATTTAGCCGTGCAATAATAATGTGTTTATCTACTTGAATATTAAGCGCGTCAATTTTGGCATTTAACTCACTAATACGCGCTTGCATCACATCAGAAAAGTCACCGTCATCACGCGTATAAGCATTTAAGGTTGCTTGTGATTGCTCAGCCATTTGTACTAATAACGTATTTTGATATAGTGTATTTCGCTTTTGTAACTGAGATAGCTGGCTATATTCTTTAAAATACATGCCTTTGAGTTTTTGCAAAGCGACTCTTTTTTGTGTTTTAGTCGCCTCCGCAATCGATATAGCCGATTTAACTTGTTGGTCTTGCCTATTATCTGTAAACAAAGGTAGATCAATGCTAACCCCCACAGAAAGTAAGTCAGCCCTTGATTGGCCCATTGGTGTGTCTGCTCGATAGCCATACCCTACATTAACCCCTATCTGTGGCTGGTAGCTTTGTTTAGCTAGGCGCACTTGTGTTTGCTTGGCCAATACACTTTGCTCTATGGCTACAATGGCTGGGTGAGCCATAAGTAATTGTATAAGTTGACCAAATTCAAGTGTATTAAAATTAGTAAGCGCGGGAGGGGTTATAAATTTACCATCTAAAGGTTTTTCTAACATTGTTATGGGCAACCATTGCGCTAGCCGATTTTTAGCACTGTGAAGTTGTTGCTCAAGTGTGAGTAGCTTATCTTCTAAGCGGGTAAGCTCTAACTGGGCCCGAATAATATCTTGCTGGCGTGTCTTACCCTGTGTACTTGCGTAGCTGGCCTCAGTTATTTGAATAAGCTGAGTAAATAACTCTCTGTCTTTCTCTATTAAGTTAATACTGCGCTGTGCCCTATAAGCTTTTAGCCAAAACTCGGTAACTATCGCTTTTACCTGAGCTAACCTATCAGCTCGCTGCCATGGGTATTGCTGCGATGACTGCAAAAGTGACGCTTGCTTGAGTGCTAGGCTATCACCGCGACTAAACTTTTGATTTACACTTACTTTAAATTGAGTCATCCCTTCTTGATCAAACGCATAACCATTTGTTGGTAAGTTCATCAGACCAAGCGTGAGTGTTGGGTCGGGTAAAGTGCCCGCCATAATACTTTGCGCCATAACGGCTTGCTCTTGGTGGCGACTTGCAGATAACCACGGATCATTTGCAAGTGCATAACTAAGTGCGTGAGATAAGTTTAGCGTTCTCTGTGAGTTATACTTATCCGTTGCGCCTTTTGTGTTTTCTTCTTGGGTATTCGCCGCACTGCTGAACAAAGTCAAACAACATAGCACTGCGTTTATTTTCAAAGCGTAATTCATCGCTTGCTCCATTTAAAAATTAATAAAAATTTAAATTGGCAAGAAAGGTGTTTATATCAGCCGCACCGAATACGAAAACTAATCACGTTTTCAAAGGGTCAAAATCAGCTAGAGGTTCATAAAATTTAGACACACCTATCCTGCTATTTAAGCAAACATAGGAGGGCGGTAAAGTGATTTGGGAGAGGTTGTTTGAGCACTTAACTCGGGCGTATTCACTTTTTCAGTAATAATAACTGCAGTAACTAATAAAATATCAACATTAAGCATTGAGTTAGCGGTACAGCCATTAACGGGGCAACTGCATTCGTTTTGAGCCGTCGCCTCGTCATCGCAGCAATCCATTTGCATCATGGTATGGTGAGCGCTGTTGTTCCCTTCGTTGGTATTGCCCAAATGCATATTAACGTGAGCATTAGACTGATGAGGCATTTCACATTCACTTGCTACAGACGCAAAAGACTGACCCACAAACGTGAGTAGTAAAGTAAGCGTCAGTAAAATAGTGTACATGCGTTGCAAAGTGATACCCCTATCAAAAAAAGAGAGTTTAAAGTAACTTATAAACGACTACAAATAATTTAGGGCGTGTTATGTAGTTTGGTTTGAGTTTTAATTAAATAGCTGGCAGTAACTGCAAATAGACAATAGGCTCCAAAGTACCAAAACCCTTCACCAAACTGTGCATTCATAACAAGTAATTCACCACTTTTAGCGTGTGCATTGCCTGCTAAATACGTAACAATTAATGCTATTACAAATACATCAACCATACTCCATTTGCTGAGCGCACACACAATATTGCCACAAACTTGCTTAAGCTTATTCACTGGTAAACAGCAATACAGTAGCTGTAATAATAACTTTAGGCTTGGTACCACCACTGAAAAAAGACCAACCAAGATAGCAACAAGCAAATTATTATTATTTGCTAGGTCTTTAATAGTGCCGTAAATACTTTGCGTTTTGCTATAGGCGCTAATCTCGCCTTCTAACTTATCTAGCCCCAACATGTTTGAAAACATCATTAGCATACTGCGCGTTCGGCCATCGCCTTCTTCTGCTAACATTTCAATACCCGCTTGAGCAAGTTTTGATTTATCAATATTTCCCTCAATTGTTAGCACTGGTTTTGTAATACCCGGAAATAACAAACATAAAGCAATAACCACACTTACAACAGATAAAAAATTACGCATCTTATTCGCTCATAACTTCTATTACATCATCACTATAAAGCATTGACTCTAATATAAAACTGTATACTTTTTCTATTTCCATCTCTGGGTTAACCAGCTTAAGTTGTGTTTCAACCATTGGCCAATTTTTAGTTTCAATCGCTTTTGTAAGCAATAAGCAATCACCCAACAAACCGGTTTGCATTAGCAAAGCATCTGTAATGCTTTTATCAAGCGTAAACTCTTTTACAATAGTTGCTAGTTCAATATCTAATATTGCATCAAGCATCGAAAACAACCCCACCAAGTAACCTTGCTGAGATAAATTCTTGTTTGTTTCTGTTAATATAAGTTCCATTAACCGAGCGCGTACAAGAGCAAATTTAGTTAACTCTGTGGGTTTATCTATTCCTAAATCGCTAACAGCTAATACGCGCACAAATTGGCGAATTACGTCTTCACCTAAATAAACAACAGCTTGCGATATAGACGTGATAACTAAATTACTATTACCAGAGCGCGCATTTGCTAAACGTAAAATTCGCGCCGTTATTCCTACATCTTTAGCTACACGCTGATGAATTTCTTCAAAGCATAACGATTCTTTTGCTATTGCTTTAAGGAGTTCGAAAACGGTAACTTTTGAAGGGTCGACTCCACTGTAAGTGAGCATTTCTGGGCGAGCAAAAAAGAACCCCTGAAAATAATCACACCCTGCATCGCGTAAGTTTATAAACTGATCGTAGGTTTCTATTCGCTCTACAATTATTTTGCAATGAGGGTAGCTACGTTTTAACTTTTTAACCCGCATGTTAGTTTTAATAATAGGCTCTTCAGCTTCAATTTTTATGTAGCTAACAAGGGCGAGTAGCGGCTCCCATTTTTCATCGCCGTCATAATCGTCCAGTGCAAATATATACCCCTGAGCTTTTAGTGTTTTAATACGACTGGCAACCGCTGCAATATTTACCGTACGCTCTACAATCTCAATGACAGTATGCTCTGGGTTTAATAATTTAGGGAATTCATCTAACAAGGCATCTGTAGAAAGATTCACAAAAGCAAGTTGGTGGGCAGTGAGCTTTTCTGCGCCAACCAGCATCAGCGTATTAAAAAACAAACGGCTGGTTGCGTGCTCATCACTCGTACCGACAGGAAACGCATTATTTGCTGAGTTTCGGTAAAGTAGCTCGTAAGCAAACACTGCTTTTTCGGCATTAAATATTGGTTGCCGAGCAACATATTGTGTCAAAGTAGGTGTTAGCGATGGAGTATCAGACACGTTCAATATAATTCGCCTATAAGGTTATATAAGATTAAGCTTACTCCTTTGAGTCTAATCTATGTTGGATACTAAAAGTATAGTAAAAATATCTTAATCGTTGCAATACTATGCAAAGTAAATAAAACTAGTAAAAAATTTATTAGCGAAGGAGGAAGTTTGACTTGTTTGAAATGGTTACTAATAACGTGCTGTGCAATATGCTCGCTTTCTACTTTGGCAACAGAAAAACAGAATACGTTAAAATACAATATTAGCTCATCTGGGAGTCACTACCCTTATTACACAAATAACCCAGATCACCCTGGCGTATTACCTGAAATCATTGAAAAAGTCCTTGTTGATGCCAACATAACTGCTTATCACGAACCTCTACCTACAAAACGAATCACCAAATATCTTAATGAAGGCATCATAGACTTTGATGTTATTTCGCTTAATTGGCTACCCCAAAGCGAGCGCAATAACACCATGTATGTGTTTTCAGACCCTTTAATTACGGTCACCGAAATGCTTGTAACCTTGCCCGAAAACTCAAGCAAATGGAAAAACATCTCAAATCTAACAGGTAAAAATGTAGGCACCGTATTAGGGTATTATTACCATAGTGATGATTCATTTAATCGAGTGGATTTCCCCTCAGAAAAAGAACTCATGGAAGCGCTTGTTCGTAAAAGAGTCGATGTTGCCATTATAAGTAAACTACCTGCCTTATATTGGTCACAACAGCTAAATGTGAGTATGGGTTTTGGTGCTCAATATTCTCATGGCTTTTTAAGAATTCGCTTATTGAGTAAACACAAACACTTATTACCGGTTATTAATAAAACAATAAAAAATCTACATGGCAACGGCTACATAACAAATGCAGCTAAAAAATACATGCAAGATATACCCACACAAAATTAAGGGATTTATAACACACTCTCAGTGTGCTGAGTTATACTACGCAAAAATATCAACTCGACCAAAAAAGTAGTCCCTATGAGTATTGAAAAAGCTTTAATTGAACGCAGCAATAACCAATGTGAATTATGTACAGCTACCAATGACTTATCTGTTTATGAAGTTCCGCCGGTTACGGATACCCATTCAGATAAATGCATTTACACTTGCCAAACATGCAAAGAACAAATTGAAAACACAGTAGATATAACGCCAACACATTGGCACTGTTTAAACGACAGCATGTGGAGCCAAACACCTGCAGTTCAAGTTGTTGCGTATAGAATGCTATCTCGCTTAGCGCCAGATAATGGCTGGGCACAAGACGCTCTAGACATGGTATACCTTGAAGAAGAGACCTTGGCTTGGGCTAAAAAAGCACTTGCAGAAGATGACGACGTGAAGCATATCGATAGTAATGGCGTGGTTCTTCAAGCTGGCGATACCGTGACACTCATAAAAGACTTGGATGTAAAAGGCAGTAGTCTTACAGCAAAACGCGGCACTGCGGTACGCAATATTGGTTTAACCAGTAACCCAGAGCACATTGAAGGGCGTGTTGATGGCCAGCGAATTGTGATTCTTACTAAATTTGTAAAAAAGTAAGTGCAAAATAATTCACACTATTTTCGCTTTTAACCGAAAGTAATACAGTAGAACAAAAATGCCCAGCAATACTGGGCATTTTTATGAACAGTCGTTATTCGTCGACGAGTTGCTCGCACCTATAAAAGCCGCTTGGTTTACTTAGTAACGAAACTAACTCAGGTAATACCGCATCCATAGTTTGTTTAAGCTTCCATGGCGGATTAATCACTATCATACCGGATGCAGTCATACCATGGACGTCAGTATCAGCCTCTGTTCCCAACTCGAATAACTGAATATTTCGCATACCGGAGTCAATTAAACCCTGCTCCATGTTGTTAATGCGCTCTCGGTCAACAACCGGATACCAAATCATGTATGTACCCGTTGCAAATCGTTGATGCGCTTTAACTAATGTTTTTACAACGCACTCATAATCATCTTTAACTTCGTATGGCGGGTCGATTAATACACATGCCCTGCGTGATGCAGGTGGCAGTAACCCAACTAAACCAGTAAACCCGTTTTCGCCGCGCACTCGAATAGAACGCTTACCCTGCATATTATCCTCTAAAAGCAATAAGTCTCGCGGGTGCAATTCAAAAAACCAGCCTTTATCTTGGCGGCGTAAATAATGTTCAGCAATTTTTGGCGAGCCCGGATAAAAATCGAGGTCACTCGTATTATTGAACGATTTAATTAGCTCAATGTATTCGTTAAGTGCTTCATGCTGGCTTGTGTGAGTCCACAATTTTTCAATACCGTCTTGATATTCTTGCGTTTTTTGGGCATCAGCTGCAGCAAGTTCAAAAAAACCGGCGCCAGAATGCGTATCAATGTAATCAAGCGGCTTATCTTTAATTGTTTGATATTTAAGGACCTGAGCCAACACAAGGTGTTTAAGAACATCGGCCGGATTACCCGCATGAAATGAGTGTCTGTAACTAAGCATTATTTTATTTTCGCCATACGCAATTTAATATCGCAAGTGAACCATAAGCACTGGGCTTTAGCAACTTGCACTAGGGTCTGTTAACCTTTCAAGGTTAAACTTTCAGCAGCTTATTGGATTTTCAGGCAAGGTAGAACCTACATAGTGTGGTTATTCTTACATGAATGTAATTCAGAGAGTAACGCAGGAGCAGTCATCGAGTCCACTGGGTTACAAACCTCGCGCTGCGATTAAATAGCCCCTAATTTAAACAACTTTCAATCCGCAAAGTCCAATAACGCCTCGGATAAGGGGCGCTTAAATGAACCATTTCTGAACAAAAAAGCACGTTGTATGAATTATCCCTTAACAAAGAAGAAAAATCAGCTAAAACTGGCCTAAATGCTAGTAAATCAATGCACTTTGCTTTACATTTGCAAGACATTAATTACAGTTATATGAGCGCCTTATGGACAACACTACTCTTCAACAACTCGAACAACTGATCGATTCACTTATTGAACGCAATAATCAATTACAAACTGATGTTGCTAGCTTAAAAGAGCAAAATAGTAAACTCGCTGATGATAATGAACTTTTACAACTAGAAGCGCTTGAAAACGAAGAAAAGCAAAAAGATGCCAGCACAACGTTATCTGGCTTACTAGATAAATTACAAAGCGCACAACAGGCTAGCTAATGTCTGAGCTGCAAAACCAGCGGGTCACTGTTGAGTTGCTAGGTAAAGAGCAGCAATTTGCTTGTCCGCAAGGACAAGAAGAGGCATTGATAGCAGCAGCTAAAAATCTAAACGACTTAGTTGAACAAATGAAACAGCGTTCAACCGTTCGAAACGATCAAAAAGCATTGCTTATGGCAGCACTTAATTTAAGCCACGATTTGCTTGAAGCAAAAACACAAGCAACTGTTGAGCAGAAACATCAAGACCAGCTTGTTGATAAACTGAGTCAACATTTGGCAAATGACCCAAAACAAACAAAATAAAAAGCGCAACCTGCGCTTTTTGTTTATCATTAGGGTAATAATTGGCCTGCAAGAGATAGTTAATGAAGTACTCCTTACCTGGTATTCACTCATCGTTAAAATGTACATTCCTAATAATATGTTTACTTTTTTTCACAGCCAATTCAAATGCAGCCATTAGCTGGCAAACCATTAACAACAACATCCAATTTTTAAAACAACAAGACGCTCTACGTTTTTACGACTCTAACCAAGTATTAATTGAGGGTGATGAATGCGCTTTACTAGTAGATACCAGTGGAAATTTTGCAGGTGTTGAACAACTTGTTGTTGAACTAAAAAAACGCCTTAAAACGCCTCTTTGTTATTTGGTTGCAACCCATTATCATGACGATCACTTACTGGGCATGGCAGTTATTCAACACTTTTATCCTAATGCCAAACTTATCACCCACCAGCAAGTAAGCGCAGACTTTAAAACCTATCAAAAAGCCTACACTGATAAACTCGACAGCTATGAAAAAAGCATTGAACTGAGCTATCAGCGCTTAGCATCAATCCCCAAAGAAGAACAAACAGCATGGCGAGAAAAGCTAGAGTTGGCTAAAACACGACTTTTTCGTTGGCGCGAGTACCAACTTAGCCCTCCAGACATAGCATTGGCAGTAAGTACAACACTTGACCTAGGCAGTTTTGAATTAAATATTACCCCCCATATAGCGCACACTAATGGCGATTTAACCGTTACTACAAACAATGAAAGCATACTTATTGGTGGCGACATTGTTGATTGGCTTCCCTATCCGGGACACGGTGAACTTGAAAGTTGGCAAACTTTATTAAAGCAATATATTGGCAATGAAAAGCTATCACTAATTATACCCGGGCATGGCGGCATACTTAACAAGCAACAACTCAAGCAGCCTCTGGCATTTTTAAATGCACTCACTGAGCACGTCGAAAGTAATCAAAATCTAACGACTGAATCACTCATAGAAACGTTTCCACAAAAAGTGCTCGCTCCCTACCAGCAAGACACGCTTAACAAAAGGTCGAGTCAGTTATTTTTACAAGCGGGACTTAACCGCGCTAAAAGCTTAAAATAACCCAACACAACGGATTGTGTTAAAATAATAAAAGGAATTGACTAAAGTGATCATTATGCGCAGTTTGATATTATGCTTTTTAGGACTCTTTTTGTTTGGTTGTGAATCAACCGAGCAAAAGCAGACGGAAGCGCCTCAAATATTTACTCACTTTGAGCCTGATTACGCAAATCACGAAAACGTAACTGCCACAGTAAACCCAGAGCAACAAACCAGTCTTATTGAAAAAAACACTCCCTCACTCAAACTTAAAAATAGAGTTGTAAAAAAGCGCCCAGCAAAAACAACGGATTTGTGGGTGCATATTGCCAACAACTTACATTTTACGGTTTATCAAAATCGAGCTTTAAAGAAACGCATTAACTGGTATTTAAAACAGCCTAAATACCTAACCACGGTAAGCAAACGTGCAGCGCCTTATTTGTATCACATAGTAAAAAAAATAGAGCAAAGAAACCTACCAATGGAAATAGCACTGCTACCTTTTGTAGAAAGTGACTTTAGGCCCACGGTTGCCTCATCGCAACAAGCCGTTGGGGTATGGCAACTTGTAGGGGCGACAGCATATCACTTTGGTATTAAGTCAGATCAATGGTACGACGGTCGCCAAGATGTATTAGCCTCTACTGATGCGGCACTTGATTACTTGAGCTATTTACATAAGCGTTTTAACGGCAATTGGCTACATGCATTGGCAGCCTACAATAGCGGTGAAGGACGCGTAAAGCGGGCCATAGAGAAAAATACTAAACGAGGAAAAAGCACTGACTTTTGGTCGCTAAGCTTGCCAAAAGAGACCGCCGATTACGTGCCAAAATTGCTCGCTTTAAGTTATTTAGTTAAGCATCCACAAAAAGGTATGAAGCAGCCAAAACTTGCCTATAAACCACTCACCACACAAATGAATATAGGCCAGCAATTCGATTTTTCGGTTATTGCCAAGCTGTCAGGTATTGGGTCAAAGCAGCTGCATGCGATAAACCAAGGGTATTTAAAAAATCAAAGCTCGCCAAACGGACCACATACCTTATTGCTACCAATAGGCCAAGAAGCATTATTAAAAAGTCAGTTTTTTAAATCTAATTTTGCAGGTGAATACAGAGTAAAACAAAACGACACACTTTATGCTATTGCCAAACGCTTTAGCATGTCGGTAAAAATGCTAAAACAACTCAATAACAAAACCAACAACTTTATTGGCGTAGGCGAAAAGCTACTGGTTGGGCAACCCAAAACCCTACCAAGCTCCTTAACTATAGATTACAAAATAAGCCCTTATTTAGAACACCAAGAAGACATTGCTATCCCAACCATAGAAATAGACTACACCGTAAAAACCGGTGATAGCCTGTGGAGCATTAGCCAACTTTACGATGTACCACATAGCGATTTGGCCAAATGGAATAAACTGTCGGCATCCAGCATTTTAAAACCCGGCCGTCAGTTAGTGCTTTATATCCCTCAAGCAGAAAAACCACAAGCGCAGCCAATCAAACAAGATTTACTACATGATTTGCAAAAAACACTAAATCAACCACGTTAAGTTTATAAACCAATCTATTTCGCGTAAAATCACGCCCAACATAGTTATTTTAAAGAGAACAGCATGCAAATTAGTAAAAATTCGGCAGTAGAGTTTCACTACACACTTAGTGAAGCGGGTGAACAAATTGAAAGCAGTGTAAATGATGCGCCACTTAGCTACATTCATGGCAGCGAAGGTATGTTACCTGGTTTAGAAAAAGCCCTTGAGGGTAAAAACGCTGGCGAAAAATTTAGTGTAACGCTTGAGCCAAGTGAATCTTATGGTGAGCGTGTTGATGACTTAATTCAACGTATACCACTTAAGCACTTACAAGGCGATGTTAAAGTATGGAAGCCAGGCATGACTGCAATGGTTCAGTCTAACCAAGGCCGTCATCAGGTGACGATTGTTAAAGTAGGTCGTTTTAATGCCGATTGTGACCTAAATCACCCATTTGCAGGTAAAACACTGACATTTGATGTAGAAGTTGTATCGGTACGCGAAGCAACTAGCGAAGAAATTTCGCATGGCCATGTTCATGCTGAAGGCGGCTGTGGCCACGCTCACTAATTAGCTAAAAAGGAACCCGTATGTCAAAAGTTGCAATTGTAACAGGTGGAACGAAAGGGATTGGCCTAGCGGTAATAAAACGCCTGCTAAGTAGTGGCTATGAGGTTCACAACCTTGATATCACACCGAGCGATGTGGGCGTTTTTCATCATTGCGATGTAAGTGATGTGGATGCTGTTCGACGCTCTATCAAAGCGGTATATAAACAATCTCAACGTATTGATGTACTGGTTTCTAATGCTGGAAAACACCTAAGCGCAAATATAGAAAGCACTGATGAGCAAACGCTCGATGCGCTATTTGCGCTTAATGTAAA
Source organism: Pseudoalteromonas sp. CR1 (assembly GCF_019392235.1). Classification (NCBI taxonomy): domain Bacteria; kingdom Pseudomonadati; phylum Pseudomonadota; class Gammaproteobacteria; order Alteromonadales; family Pseudoalteromonadaceae; genus Pseudoalteromonas; species Pseudoalteromonas sp. CR1. The sequence goes on from NZ_JAHXRM010000011.1 coordinate 102,518, forward strand.
AGGTGCCTACGCGGCTGTACAAAGTGTACTACCCTGTATGAAAGCAAATAATGCGGGTTCTATTATATTAATAGCGTCTGACCAAGCATTAATTGCTAAGCACAATTCATTTGCCTACAACCTTACTAAGCATGCTCTCGCCTCTATGGCAAAAACCACGGCACTTGATTACGCACGCTTTAACATTCGTGCTAATGCAGTGTGCCCAGGCACAATTGAAACCCCTTTATTTCATAACGCAATTGACGCTTACTGCGATAAAAGTGGTGCAAACAAAGCCGATATAGTGGCAGAAGAAGCAAGCCTGCAACCGCTAAACCGATTAGGCCAAGCCGATGAAGTAGCCGCTCTTGTGAGTTTTTTAGCAAGTGACGACGCAAGCTTTATTACTGGTAGCTTACAAAGTATTGATGGCGGCTATACAGCCCAATGAGTACCAAGATAATTGACCCGCATGTTCATTTTTTTAATTTACTTGATGGTCAGTACACTTGGTTACAAGGCAAAAACCCACCAGCATGGCCCAATTTAGACAAAATAAAACAACCAATAAGTGCAGAGCAACTTGTTAAAAGTACTGATTTTGAACTTGCGGGTATTGTACACATAGAAGCGGGCTTTGATAATTCGGCCCCTATCAATGAACTTAATTGGCTAAGTAAGCATTTAAGTGAAGTGCCATTTAAAGCCATTAGTTTTAACCAAATAGATGCGCTTGCTGAGCAATTTAGTGACGCGCTCGATGCGCTGGCGCATTCGAGCCTATGTGGCATTAGAGATATAACAGAAGGCGATGATGCTATAAGGCTAAAAAGCCCTCGTTGTATTCATAATCTTGATTTATTAGCGACAAATAAACTGCATTTTGAAGCGCAATTTGAACTACACAACGTTAGCGTAGCTAATCATATTGCTCACTGTGCAAAGCAATTACCTCATCTACAAATTATTCTTAATCATGCAGGGTTGCCTGATGACTTAGCCTCTTGGCAACAAAGCGTTGAATTACTCGCCCAACATAAAAACATTGCTATTAAATTTTCTGGCTTTGAGTTATTAAGCCTGACACAAGCACAACAAGAAGCATGCTTTAAATGGCTTTTACAACACTTTGGCGAGCAGCGTATTATGTTTGCTAGTAACTTTCCGGTATGCCAAATAAACACTCATTACAATGCGCTATGGCATCAGCATTACGCGCTGTGTAAAAGCCATAGCCTATGGCATAAGCTCAGCTATGCAAATGCAATGCACTACTACCAAGTGTAAGTAAAAGTCGTTATATTTAAATTCTATTATGCTTAAAATGGCGTAGGTTTTATGAAAAATACATTATTCATTGTGAGCTTAGCCTGGTGCGCCTTATTAAGTGGCTGTGTGTCGCAACGCGCTGAACCAACCCCCAAATTACAACATGCACTACTTTTAGCGCCTAATCAAAGCGCGGTTAACAAAGTAATTAGTACCATTACGAATATGCAAAACATAACGTTAGCTGACGATGTATTTACAAAAAATAGTGTGGTTACGCTGGGGAATCTAAACAAAAATAACATTATAAAAAGTCATCAGCTTAATCCGCCCGACCAATTTGAACTGATGATAAAAAATAAACAATGCTTTATACGCCACGTAGATAGCAAAGCCACGCGAGAGCTCAAAGGCGTTAAGTGCGTAATGAACGAATTACCTTAATGTTGCTAATAAAAAGCCGATAAGTGAATAGTCACTTACCGGCTTTTTAAATTAAGACAAAGCTTAGTTATTATTTTATTTCTACTCGTTGTGAACGCATCACAATTTCATCGTTTAACTCAATACCTAAACCTGGCTCCTCAGACACTTCAAAGAAACCATTTTTAGGTTGTGGATCTTGTAAACACAATTCACGGTTCCACTTTTTAATCGCATAAGTATGATGCTCATGTATCAAAAAGTTAGGAATAGCGGTTTCTAGGTGTAACGATGCAGCTGTCGCAACAGGTCCACCACACACGTGCGCCTGAATACGTACATCAAAAATATCGGCGTAATCACATACTTTTTTAGTTTCAGTAAAACCACCACATAACCCTATATCTGGCTGAAGCACGTCAATACTCTGATCTTCTAAATAAGGACGAACCCCCCAGCGGTTGTACAAGCGCTCACCGCCCGCAATGGGTACGTTAACTTTATCCGCTACTTTGGCATGCAACGAGTGATTTAAGTAGTTCACAGGCTCTTCAAAATACATACAATCAAATTCTTCGGCTATTTCACCAATTTGAATAGCTGATGTGGCACCCGGTAAACTATGACATTCAAAAATAATATCGACTTCATCGCCCACAGCTTCACGAATAGCTTGCATACGCGCGCGGTATAACTTCATTTCTGGGCGTGAAATAATATTAGTGCGATCGTAATACGTATTACCGTCTTTATCGTATTGAATTGGATCTACTTTTACTGCATCGTAACCCTCTGCTATGGCTTTTAATGCCGCCTCTGCATACTCTTGTGGCTGTACTAGTGCTTTAAATTCGCTATCCCAGTCAAACTGCAGTTGCGATGCATAAGTACGAAGTTTATCGTTAACCTTACCACCCAGTAATTGATAGACCGGTAACCCAAGCGCTTTACCTTTAATATCCCAAAGCGCGGTATCAATAGCACTCATTGCAGCGTACACAACGGGTCCACCGCCTAAACCCCAAAAGCTTTCTCGTAACATACGAGACCACAGCTTTTCTGTTTGAAACGGGTCGTGACCAATTAAAAAGGCATCTGCCATTTCTTTGATCATGGCGGCGGCCGCGCTATGGCCTAAATCGTAAGCAAGACCGGCTTCACCCACACCACTAATGCCCTCATCAGTATGGATGCGAACAAATACAGGTGTCCACGCTGGGCGCTCTGGACAGTGAATATCAAATACTTCTACGCGATTTACCTTCATAAAAATTCCTTATTAACCTGTTCGGGTTATTTTGCAAAACTGGGATCAAGCCGATATGCTTTTCGTAGCATCGCAGGCCAAGCAAGCTGGCCTCCAGTGCTGCCGCTGTGTACCACGTTGGCTTGGTTATAAATATTGTCGATAGTTGGTTGAGGTACAGGAATAACTTCTTGCGAGCTAGCTTGCAGCGCTAATTGTATTTCGCAGGCGCGTTGTAAGTCGTAAAAACGCATAAACGCATCGCCTACGGTCGGGCCTACCGTTAAGCCACCATGGTTGACTAATAACATATGATTATTTGAACCTAAGTCATCCTGTAGTACTTTGCGCTCATCATCATTAACTGCAAGGCCTTCGTAACCATGATATGAAAGCGACGGTAACGAAAACATTGAATACTGGCTCAATGGCAATAAACCCTTTTTTTGGGTAGCCACAGCAATGGTTTCTTTGGTGTGTAAATGAATAACGCAATGCGCGTCTTCTCTGACCTCGTGTATTGCACTGTGAATAGTAAAGCCAGCAGGGTTAATGCTAAAGGGAGTGTCGTCAATTATATTCCCGTTTAGGTCAACCTTAACTAAGTTTGACGCGGTTACTTCGTCAAATGTTAACCCAAAAGCGTTAACTAGATAATGGTCAGTCCAGGGCAAACGAGCCGATAAATGCGTATAAATTAAGTCTCCCCAACGAAAATGCTCCACTAGCCGGTAACATGCCGCAAGATCGACACGTAGTTGCCACTCTTGAGCAGACACTTTATTTTTTAAATCAAGTTGGGGTAAATCAAACATAATAAACCTTTTAAAATACGCAGATAATGAATGCGAATAGATGTTTAGAAGTCTAAAACACTCTGCGTTTTATAGCAATCAACAAACAAAAACAGCCACACATTTGTGTGGCTGTTTTTTAAAGGGTTAATAACTACTTTGAGTTATTTTACTTTAGATAAGTAGTCTGCAATAGCTTCAAACTCTTCGTCAGTTACTGTAGCAACCATTGCCTTCATAGCCATAGACATACCATTATTACGTGCACCCGACTTAATATCTTTCATTTGTGCAACTAAATAATCTTTGTTTTGACCATTAAGTTTAGGATACATACCCATGATTGGTGCTTTACCATCTGCACCATGACAGGTTTGACAATTTTTTGCAGTGTATAATGCGGCACCATCAGCGGCAGCTGCATTAAACGAGAAACTTGCGGCTAAGCTAATGCCCGCGCCTAGTAGTAGTGTTTTCATCTTGCTCATTGTATTTACTCTTCTTTTTGACGGTTAGAAAAAACTGTTCAATTGATTGTAGTCAATAATCAAATAAAAAGCATACGTTAGAAACGATGCTAGACGATCAACTTAACCCTGCACTGCTAGCTCGTTTCTATTTACCTAAAACTAGTTTAGCAAACAAAAATGAGCAGACGCTTAATTGATTGTTACCAAACTAAATCGTCTGGTACCTCAAAGTCTGCGTATGGGTCGTCCTCATCTTTAGGCTTGTTTTCAGGTTCAACATGAAAAACAATGTATTTTTCGTCTACTTCAGCCACTTTGCGTGCTGGCTCATCTTCTAATACGTAAAACTGCCCCTCTAGAACACAGATCGCTAAACGACCACCCGACAATGCTTTTTGAGTTTTTTCATTCACTTCAATACTTTTTACTTTTTTATCGTAAGTAAAATTAAAGGTTCGCTCACCACGAATAGCATCTTGATTGTTGTGTTCTAAAATTTGCTTAACACGCGCTTCTTGCTCACGCTGTTTTAAAGTCACTTGGCGGGCTTGGTTTAACTCTTCCGCCTTTTTTTGCTGCTCAAGCTTAGTTTGTTGAATATGCTTTTGCAGATCATTAGGGTTACTTGTTGCCCCTTTTTTCTGTTTTTTTTGTTGCTTACGTTTTTCTGATTTAGCAACTTTAGCTTTATGCGATGTTGTTAACCCTGCTTGCAGCAATTGGTCTTGTAATGAACCCATGGCATTGTTCCAATAAAAACTAGTATTAGCGTTATTTTAATCACCTACGAGTTTAAATAACAGCGCTATCGACATTAATCTAATAAACTCCTTTATACTTAGCATGATATGGGACAACAGCGTACTTTATAATTATCAATTCTGGGGGATTTTTAATACAATAAAAAAGCCAACTAGTTACCTAAAAGCCAAATAATGCGCTTAATTCACCTACTTGCTTGCTCTGTTGTTATATTTTTCGTGCTTTACGCACCTCAGCCTCTACTCGGCCTATTTGCTAGTGAGTTTGGTGTATCGCCTGCCACAGCAGGCAGCTTAATGACGGCAACAATGTTGCCCTTAGCTATTGCACCATTAGTGTATGGCCTGTTTCTAGCCAAACAAAATCCTTTAAAAATACTTCGTATTGCAATGATAGTACTGGGCTTTAGCTGCTTACTATTTATTTGGGTACCAAGTTTTGAGCTCTTACTATTAGTACGATTTTTACAAGGCCTTACCCTTCCTGCAGCATTAACTGCCATGACCAGCTTTATAGGAATAAGTTTCACCGCTGATACACTTCAAAAAAATATGACTCTTTATATAGGCAGCAGTATTGCAGGCGGTTATTTTGGAAGGGTACTTGCTGCGCTATTTAGCGACTTATGGCATTGGCAAAGCTTTTATTACTTAATTGCTTTTATGCTTGTTTTTTTAGCTATGCTAATTAAGCCCCATAAATTCAACAACATTGGTACTCACGCTCAAAAATCGCCTCTAGATTACATCAAACAACTTAAGGAGGGCCCTGTTTTAAAAGTTTATGGCGCTGTATTTTGTATGTTTTTTTGTTTTGCAGCCTTACTTAATTATTTGCCATTTATACTGCAAAGTACATTTTTAATTACAAACACGCGTGATATTGGTTTGGTTTACAGTGGCTACTTAATTGGAGCCTTGGCTTCTATTGCCACGCCTTGGCTATTAAAAAAAGCGCCTTCAGCTTGGCACGTATTAGGGGCGACCTTCATTTTTTACAGCCTTAGTATTGTTGTGCTCATGAGCCACCAGCTTAGCGTCTTTTTAACTGCATTCACGCTATTTTGTGGGGCTATGTTTATTATTCATTCAACCGCAGCCCCACTGGTTAATAAAATAAGTGAGGCACCACCAAGCGTGACAAATGGAGGGTATGTTTCATTTTACTACAGTGGAGGTGCCATTGGCTCGTTATTACCAGGTGTGGTATACCAAAAATACGGACAAACACCCTTTATGCTAACCCTGCTTATTATGTGTTTGTGCGGATTATTGCTTGTGATTTGGGCTCACTTTGACGGTAAAAACATAACTCGCGGTTGATGTGCTGTGTATTCAAAAAAAGCTTCTAAGTCTGGTTTGCTCAAAATCCACGTTTGTGTATTTTCAAATGGGTGGCAATGAAATAGATCGCCAAACCAAATATCTTGATCTAACCATACGGTTACCGCACTTTGTTTGTCGTTAAGTAACGCAAGCATTGATACGCACCCTGGCGCAACTTTTAAATAGGTTGCTAAACGCTCGCTTGAAGCAAACCCTAAACGCGACAAACCTTGCTGTTTTGAAAGCGCTTTTAGATCTAACTGCTTATTGTGAGCTGTAATAACTAAAAAATGACGTTTACCTTCGTTATCACGCAAAAATAAATTTTTTAAACGTGTACCTGGACGTTCAAGCAATAATTCATCAGCTGCTAAACTAGTATGCAAAGGTGGATGTTCAATAACGTCGTAATTGATATCTAAATGCGCTAAACACGCCTCTAACTTTGTTTTGTCCGCTAACATAGTTACAAACAACGCCCTCTTAGTTGCACACTGAGATCTCGCCATAGAACTTCTGTTATTTCATGTTTGTTAGCGCAATACTCACGCGTTTTAAGCTCTTGCTTTAATAATTCAACGGCCCTGTCTTCTAACTTAAGCTTTAACACACTCGACTCTTCAAAGTGTTCTTGCTCAATATATTCTTTAACCTCACTGCGAGAAGGCCTGTTATTGCGTCCACGATCAAGGTTAAAGTTTTCACGGTGCTTAGCTTTAACCGATACAACATAAGCAAATACATTATTTCCTTGCTCGTCTTGTTTTTCAAAAAACTGTTTAGTGTTTATTTCAAAAGGCGGCTCTTCATTTGACGCACACCCCGAAAGTAAAACTACCAGTGCAAAAAAACTTTTTTTCATTATTTTCTGTCGTTTTAATGAGTAATTAAGCCGAGTCTATCAAAAATTCATCTAAACAGTGAAAATTAGCGAAAAAATACTTGACCAAATTTATAAAAAAACTTAAAGTTCGTCCCGCTTGGAACTCAGCAGCCAAGCGTTTATGTTTTACATAAACTAGGAATGTGGGGCTATAGCTCAGCTGGGAGAGCGCCTGCCTTGCACGCAGGAGGTCAGCAGTTCGATCCTGCTTAGCTCCACCACTTTCCTACTCCTTTCTTAGATATAATTTCACCTCGAAATACCCTAATTCATTAATTTTATTTTGTTTTTCATTTATCTCTATTAGCTTGAGTGTTTATCAATTATTAGCTATACATACTTGTATATCTATTAATGCCTTAGGTTAATCATGGACTCTCCAAAACGCTCAACACTCAAAAAACTTGCAGCTATAGGCTTAACTGCAGGAGCAATAACGCACGCTCCTTATGTATTTGCTCGTAATAAAACAACGATAAGAGTGCTAGGGACGCATGTAACATTACAAGATGCGATTCGTAAGCAAGCCATGAGTGATTTAGGCATTAATATTGAATTTACGCCCGCTGGCAGTGCCGCAGTTTTACAGAGAGCATCAATGGACCCTAGTTCATTTGATTTATACGAACAGTGGTCAAACAGTATTAATGTATTGTGGAACGCAGGCTCCATTCAGCCTATAGAAAAAAAACGCCTTACCTATTTTAACGAAATAAATAGCCTCACAAAAACAGGTAAGCTGTCAGAAAACGCCAATATTGGCGCCGGCGACGCCCCCTTTAAAATATTAAATGTACAACCTGATGGCACACTCAGTGAGCAAGAAAGCGACTTAATAAGCTTTTTACCCTACGTGCACAATGTAGACTCCTTTGGTTATAACACTAAATTTATTAAACCCGGAATTGCCTATGAAACTGAAAGTTGGGGATGGTTACTGGATGAGCAACACAGAGGAAAAGTAGGTATTGTAAATGCGCCTACTATTGGTTTATTTGACTTAGCGCTTGCTGCTAAAGCTAAAGGGCTTGTGAAAATTAACAATATAGGGGCAATGACTCGTATTGAATTGGATAACTTATTTAAGGTACTGCTTGAGCTCAAACGCCAAGGCCACTTTAGCGGTTATTGGAACTCAGTGCCTGAATCTGTTCAGTTTATGAAAGATGAACGCGTTCATATTGAAAGTATGTTTTCTCCTGCGGTATCTGCGCTAAATGGCCAAGGCATAAATGTGCGCTTTGCAGCACCTAAAGAAGGCTACAGAGGCTGGCATGGTGTAATGTGCTTGTCGTCACAAACCCATGATAGTGTAAAAGATGCATCTTACGATTATATGAATTGGTGGTTATCTGGATGGCCCGGTGCTTTTATTGCTCGTCAAGGTTATTACATAAGTAACCCACAACGCTCTAAACCACTACTTTCACAGGATGAATGGGACTATTGGTATGACGGCAAAACCGCAAACACTGATTTACTCGAGACAAATGGCAATATTGCAGTTAGAAAAGGCGAGCAAAGAAATGGCGGAAGCTATACTAAGCGCTTCAGTAACGTTGCAGTGTGGAATACCGTTATGCCAACCTACGACTACAGTTTACAAAAGTGGTATGAGTTAATAAGTCGATAATGCGTTCTATTAAATCAAAAATAATTGCGACCTTAGCGGTACTAGCTGGACTACTTCTTTTACAAAGTTATTTATTTAACCACTTACAAAAATCGTTAACCAGCCTGCAAAACATTCAAAACAATGCAATTAGTAAAAGTGAAGCTGTCGTAAAGCTAGAAAGAGATGTAATGGCCTTACAAAGTCATGCAGTTTCATTTATTGATGACGCTAATAAAAATAATATTGCAAAGTTTAAAACATATTTAGACCAAGCAAATAGTCATTTAGGGCAATTAACATTAAACACACTAGACAAAACCCCTGAATATAAAAATATGCTTACCCGCCTCAGCGAGCACCTAAAAAACTATGAAACTACATTTGAAAAAGTAGTTATTAACAGACAAAAGCGCGAGCAAATATACTCATCTGGATTTAAACAGCCCATTGAAGAGCTACAAAAAAAGGTAATGGCACTTGAGTCACTATCAAATGAAGATAAAAAAATTCTCTACAATGATATTTTACTAACCATTAGTAACCTTAAGCATGCAGCTGTCAGCTATCTTTATAAACCTAATTTTGATGAAGCTCAAAATGTGAAGCAAAATCTAGAGTTTTTGCACACAAAAATTAACCGTATGTCGGCTATTAATGACTCCTTGCTTGATAAAACAATTAATTTAAAAAAAACACATAACCAACTAATACTTCTAACTCGCAGTTATACGTACTCTGTAAATGTAGTGCTTACAGGGATCGAAAACGAACTTTTATACCTATCTAATAAAATTAAAAGCGCTGAAGAAGAAAAGCTAAACTTGGCTAAATTACAGTTTAATAGCGAATTGACAAAAAAAACTAAGCAAAGCAGCCTGTTTACCTTTTTAATTTTAATTATCCTTTTACTCCTTTGTTATTTTATTTTTACCTTTGTTATCAAGCCTATTTCACAGCTTACCCTGTTACTTAATAGTATGAATGAAGGTGAGCCGATTAAACTAAAAAATAAGCATGCAAAGCTAACCGAAATTGCATCTGTGTTAAAAGCAGCTAATACGCTTTATTTAAAAAGTGAGGAAACGAAGCAATTACTTGATGAAACACGCGCTTTAAATGTAAAAATGGCAGAAATGAATACGGACCTTACACGTGCAATAGAAGAAACAAACAGAGCAAATAAAAAAAAAATAGATTTTGTAGCCAATATGAGCCATGAACTTCGCACTCCTATGAACGGAATATTGGGTATGCTTCAACTCTTACAAAGTAGTGAAATGCCCGCTAAGCAGGAGCAATATGCTAAAAAAGCATTTTCTAGTGCGCAGAGCCTGCTGCAAGTTTTAAACAATATTTTAGACTTTTCAAAACTCGATTCTGATAACGTCAAACTTGAGAAAATTCCTTTTACACTTGATACGATCGTATCTAACGTTGAAGATTTATTTTCGATTAATGCACAACAAAAAGGACTAGCATTAAATTGTGTTGTGCATGCCGACAGACACTTGACTCTGTTGGGCGATCCTATACAGCTAAATCAAATAATTAATAATTGCATTGGTAATGCCATTAAGTTTACCGATAAGGGTGAGGTGTCATTAACCATAGAAGTCATTTTTCAAAAAGAAAACAAAGTACAGTTGCGCTTTAGCATTAGTGATACCGGAATTGGTATGACGCAAGCCCAATCTGATAGGGTGTTTGAATCATTTGCTCAAGGCGACTCAAGTACAACAAGAAAGTACGGAGGCACAGGGCTTGGCCTAACGATTAGCAAACAGTTAACCAAATTATTAGGTGGTGACATACAAGTAAAAAGCGAACTTGGCAAAGGAAGTGAGTTTTTATTTACTCTTCCATTCACCATTGCAGAACAGCAATTAATTAATGACACTGCTGGCAAAAACAACCCTTTACCTGCAAAGGTAGTCCTGCCAAAACTAACTGATTTTAAAGCACTTGTTGTGGACGATAACAAACTTAACCAAGAAATAACCTCTGCAATGCTAGGTAAATTTGACCTTAATACAACAATTGCAAACGATGGGCTAGACGCTATAGATAAAGTATCAGCTCAACACTTTGACATTGTATTTATGGATATACAAATGCCCCATATGGACGGCCTTGAAGCCACTAAACAACTAAGAGCTAAAGGATACAATATGCCTATTATTGCTTTAAGTGCTGCTGTAGAGCCCAGAGATAAAAAAGCAGCCGCTGATGCAGGTATGGATGACTTTTTGGCTAAACCCATTGTATTTGACGCGCTTTACGAAAGCTTAGATAACCACCTAAAAAGTAGAGATAATTTGCAAACAATAAATTTAGTAAAAGCAAAGCAAAACGTTGATAACAATGAAACCTTACTCATGACATTGCTTACTCGGTTTATAGATGGTAATAATGACTTTTCAGCGAAGGCTGATTTATTAATAAACAATAATGATGTTGCTACTTTAAAGCGAACGGTGCATACACTGAAGGGGTTAGCGGGTACATTAGGGCTAGAAAAGTTGCAAAAATGTGCATTAGAGACTGAAAAAGCACTACTTGAGGAAAACTCGCTTAATATAGATTTATTAAAAGAAAATTTGGCAGCAACGCTTTTTTCTATTAAAGAATTATTAGCGACACTCAATTTGGAAAAAATAGAGCCGAAACGACACAATCTCGAAGATGAGCTGGTAGTGATAAATGAGATTCACTCACTAGCATTAGCGTCTCGTCCTATCCCAAACTACCTAAAAAGGCATTTAGAAGCGAATAGCTATGATACTGAACACGCCTTATCAAAACTAATAGAGGCGATTAATAATTTCGACTATCCGTCTGTAATTTCGATTATTGAAACATATAAAGCAGACACAAAGCATTTATGATTGAGTGATTCAGAATTTAAATACTATGTAAAAAGGATTAATAGTGCATTTAACTTATTCCACCACAAATAAAAGTGAAGAAAAAGCGCAACGACAAAAACCTTTAATTCTAATTGTTGATGACGAACCAAGTAACTTACATGTTTTGGTAGAAGGACTTTCAACCGACTACGATGTTCGAATATCGATAAGTGGAGAACAAGCACTAACGTTTATTGAGTCTACCCGCCCAGATTTAATTTTACTCGACATAATGATGCCGGGAATGAATGGTTATGAAGTGTGCACCATAATAAAAGGGAAACCCAAAACAAAAAGCGTTCCGATCATATTTGTTACCGCACTGACAGAAGAAGAGTCAGAAGAAAAAGGCTTTGCTATGGGCGCCATAGACTATATTCACAAGCCTTATAAATTAGCCTTGGTCAGAGCTCGCATTCGTACACATATAACAGCACAAGGTATGCTAGACCGATTAATAGAGAAAAACTTTGACCTAAATGACAAGCTGCTTGAAATAGAATCTTTAGCGATGGAGCTCGATGTTAGAGAAAAAGAATTAAAACAACTATCATCTAAACATCAACTATTTTTTCACGCACTAACAAGTACAGCTGACGGTGTTGTGATAACCAACAGTGCAGGCAAAATAATCGCGGTTAACCCTTCATTTTGCCGCATCACGGGTTACGATGAAGATGACTCGTTAAATATGCACATTCACGATATCAAACAAAATAATCAGCCAAATGTAAACTTTGAACAAGTATGGCAACACGCAAGTGAAGCCGGCTACTGGAGTGGTGAGTTAGTTACCCGACGCAAAAGTGGTGAGTTATATCCTGAACTGCTAACGTTAAGCCTTGTAAAAAATGAACACGATACCAACGATCACTACATCGGTGTATTTAGCGATATATCAAGCCTAAAAGTGACTCAGGAGCGAATAGATTACTTAACTTGGCATGACGAATTAACCGCCCTACCTAATCGTAACAGCTTCTTAAAGCAGTTAGAGCAGCAATTACAAAACTGTTCCACTGACAAAAATTTTGCCTATATTTTTATTATCGATGTAGATGGGTTTCACTCGTTTAATGATGGAATGGGCCTGCTAGCCGGTGACCATGTCCTAAAAGAACTAACGAAGCGTATCCATGAAAATACTGATAATAGTGATATTATTGCCCGCTTGGGAAGCGATGCCTTTGCAACGTTGTCAGTCCTAGATAAAGGCATTGGCAGAGCTAGGGCTCAAATTATTGCAGAGAAAAAAGCACAAGAAATTCTTACATCCGTAAGACTACCTTTTTTTGTTGATTTGCAAGAGGTTAGCCTAACAGTAAGTATTGGTATGTATATATTCCCGCAACATGGGCAATGGGAAAGCGCTATTGAGACTATCAGAAACTGTGAAGCTGCCTGCTATAAAGCAAAAGAGAAAGGGGGTAACCGAGTTACATTTTTTGACACCTCATTTGGTGAACAAGCAAAAAGACGTTTCGAAATTGAGCAAGACCTACGTAAAGCAATCGCTTATAACGAGTTATCACTTCATTTACAGTCCCAATATGATAGTAATCAAATTTTAAAAGGAGCTGAGGTTTTACTTCGTTGGAAACACACAACGAAAGGCTTTATTAGCCCCAGTGAGTTTATTTCTATTGCAGAAGAGTCTGACGTTATTTATGACTTAGACTGCTGGGTATGTGAAAATGCTTTAAAAACATTAGTTAAGATTAATCAAACGCACCCTCACTTAAGTTTATCAATAAACATAAGTGGTCGACATTTCCATGAGCCACGCTTTTTAGCCTTTTTAGTTGAACAGCTAACAATTAATAATGTTATTGCGTCGCAACTCACTATAGAGATTATTGAAGGTACGCTACTAAATAATATGGACTCTGCTATTGAAGCTGTGCATAACCTCAAAAAATTGGGTGTAAAAGTATCAATTGATGATTTTGGAACTGGCTATTCAAGCCTCACATATTTAAAGCAATTACCGATTCAAGAACTTAAAATAGACCGTTCTTTTGTGCTCGAAGCGCCAACAAATAAAAATGATAAACTAATAATAGATATGATTGTGAGTTTGGGACGTTTATTTGAATTAGACGTTGTTGCAGAGGGTGTCGAAAACCAATCGCACTTCGATTTACTACAGGAATATCCGGAGGTGATACTGCAGGGTTATCATTTGCATAAACCTGAGCCAGTAAACGATTGGCTAGCTAAATTAAAATGATTTTTGTCATTAAAATAAAAAGCCGAGCTATGCTCGGCTTTTTGCTAAATTAATATAAAATTTATTCGCGAACTTGACCTTCGCCATTCACTAAATACTTTTCTGTAGTAAGTGATTCAAGTCCCATAGGACCGTACGCATGAAGCTTAGACGTTGCAATGCCAATTTCTGCGCCTAATCCTAACTGAGAACCATCAGAAAAACGAGATGATGCATTTACCATTACGACTGACGCATCTACGCTGCGTTGAAACAACTCAGCTGCGGCTTGGTTCTTAGTACAAATAACTTCTGTATGATTTGAGCCAAATTGAGCAATGTGCTCAACAGCAGCTGAAAATGTAGGCACTATGCGTATCGCAATCTCCAAATCAAGGTATTCTTCACCGAATTCATTGTCAGCCAACACCGTTGCATTATCAAAGTATTTAGCCGCAAAACTATCTGCGTTGATCTTTACACCTTCCTGACGAAGCACTACAGCACACAGGTTTAAGAATTCATCGGCGATATCTTCGTGTACAACCAAGCCTTCAAGTGCATTACATACACCCGTTCGTTGTGTTTTACCGTTAAGTAATAAATTAATCGCAACCTCTAAATCAGCATCTTTATCTACGTACAGGTGACAAACGCCCTTGTAATGCTGAATAACAGGAATCGTACTATTCTCGGTAACAAAGTTAATTAAACCTTCACCGCCGCGAGGAATGATTAAATCGATGCTATCACGTTGTTGCATTAACTCCATAAGAAGTCCACGATCGGGATCTGGAATAACTGAGATTAATGAAACAGGTAAGTTGTGCTTTTCAAGTACAGTGTGCATTACACTTGCAATAGCTTGTGAGCTTTTAAGTGCCTCTTTACCACCGCGTAAAATAACCCCATTACCCGATTTAAAGCACAAAGCACCGGCATCTGCTGTAACATTAGGGCGTGCTTCATAAATCATACAAACAACACCTAGCGGAACGCGCATTTTACGAATTTTTATACCATTAGGTCGTTCCGTAATTTCACGAAGTTGGCCCACTGGATCATCAAGGCTCACTATTACTTCGATACCTTCAGCCATCGATTCAATGCGTTCATCGTTCAGTGTTAAACGATCAACCATTGCCGCGGGTAGATTGTTGTCGCGAGCAGCGCTTAAGTCACTTTCGTTTTCTTGAATTATAAATGCTTTTTGCTCTCTTAATGCCGCAGCCATCTCTGTTAATACTTGATTTTTTGTCTCGGTGTCGAGTAAAGCAAGTGTGTTTGCAGCTTTAGCTGCTTGACGCGAAATATCCGTAATTAAACTCATGACTTCTCCAATAATGCGATATCTTTTTCTGAAATGACAGGACCAATAGAGTCCTGCATTTTTTCACTAAATTCACTTTGTTCGTTGTCCGCAATAAAATTCAACAAACAACTACTGTAATTTGCGGTCGCTTTAGCTAAACGCGTACCATCTTCACTTCTAACAAGTATGGTGTCACCAATTGCAAACTCACCATGTACTTCAACAATTTCATCACCGCGAATAATGCCTGTTTCACCTTCAATTGACTCATCAAACGATCCATCAACCACAACTTCACCCTGCTCATTTGCAGTATGTGTCATCCAGTGCACCGAGTCTTGCATTGGTTTTTCGTATGGTGAAAATATCGTGCCTGGATTGTCGCCCGCGAGTAAGCGATTAAATGTTTCTTCTTTAAAACCATTGATAATGTACGTTGCAATACCATGCGATGTTGCCTTTTCTGCAGCTTCAATCTTAGTCTTCATTCCGCCAGTACCTACAGAGCTTGTAGCACATCCTGCCATGGCATAAATAGACTCATCAATTGATTTTATTTCAGGTAATAAAACAGCATCGTCATGAAGATTCGGATTTTTATCGTATAAACCATCAACATCTGAAAAAATAAGTAAAGCGTCTGCATCGGCAGCAGCTGCCACCATTGCTGATAAATTATCGTTATCACCCACTTTTAGATCATCAGTTGTTACTGCATCATTTTCGTTAATAATTGGCAGTACACCATGTTCAAGCAAAGTAAATACGGTTTCACGAATGCTCTGATAGCGCTCACGGTCACGCAAATCACCATGAGTTAACAAAAGCTGGGCAGATGGAAAATCAAAGAAGCGGTCCCACATAGCAATCATTTCAGTTTGACCCGCTGCGGCCATTGCCTTTTTCAATACAACTGAACGAGGCTGGTCTGATGGAAATAGATGCGAGCCCGCTGCAACCGAACCTGATGAAACTAAAATTACTTCAATGCCGCGAGCACGACAACGAACAATAAACTGTGCGATAGTAAGTATGTAACGAGAACGACAGCCGTCTTGATCTGGTGCAATTAGTGCACTACCTACTTTTAATACAATGCGTCGCCAATTTAACTTTTGCATAAGTCTTCTACTTTCCATTTTATCTGTGCTCAGTGCTAATGAGCTAAACTAAATAGCTACCCGTAAATGCAGCTTCGAATTTGTGTTTTTCAGCAACACTTTTAAACGCACACAAGTAAGCCAAAATCTAAAAGTAATGTTTTAAATTTAAGCTCAGATATAAAAGAGCAGATACCTTGCAATGAAAGTAGTGCCCATAAGAAAGTTTAAAAAGTGTTGTTTATGCATCGCTGTAAAAAGCCTTGGTGGCTTTTCTATTAACAACATACATAGAGCCTCTAAAGTCTGGTACACCAACAGATAGGGTGAAGACTATAGGACCGAGATTTAACCGCCACGATGGGGATTAAACATTGAAAGATATCAATTCAACTCAAACTTTATATAGCTGAGATAAACCGTATCAAGTAATCGAATAAATTAAATTTTAGATGTTCAAATACTCAACTAGCTTCTAAATAACGATTATACCTAGCAAATATGACCGTAACATTAACGGTAAATTTATTTCCTAAATAATTTAATTAGATACCTAATTATTTGAACTCGAAGTATAATACGCCAAATAAGGGGGTAAGATCAAGGCTAAAATTCAGACGACCACATTATAAAACATTTAAAATTAGAGATTTTTAATTTTAAAACAATGAGATAGCAACGATTATTGATAATTTATAAAATATTTAGCTACGCTAACCATAATTAATACGTACTAATATTGTATAAGCGGCTAAAATTAATTAGCAATAGTTGATTTTCCCGTGTATACCCCTTTAATAACAATTAATAACGTTATACTTTAGATAAAATCATAATAAGGAATTCTTAATCTATGTCAGCAATTTACATAGCCGGTATCGCACTTTGCTCTGTGCTTGCCCAATGGGTGGCCTGGGCATTTAGAGTACCCGCTATTCTTTTTTTATTGCTCACTGGCCTCTTACTTGGGCCATTTAGTGGTGTTTTAGACCCTGATGCACTTTTAGGCGACTTACTTTTTCCAGTTGTGTCATTGAGTGTGGCTGTTATTTTATTTGAAGGTGCTCTTACTCTTCACTTTAGAGAGCTAAAAGGGATTAGTAAAGTAGTCAGAAACCTTTGCTCCATTGGTATGATTGCAACCTGTGTTGTTATTAGTTTAAGTGCTTATTGGTTACTTGAGCTCAATTGGCGAGTTGCTGCGGTGCTTGGCGCTGTTTTGGTTGTAACGGGCCCTACAGTAATAGCACCGTTATTAAATTCCATGCGCCCTACTCAAGACATAGACCGCATTTTACGCTGGGAAGGAATTGTTATTGACCCTATCGGGGCATTATTTGCTGTACTGGTTTTTGAAGCTGTCATGCTTGTTGGGCAAGGAGAGGTATTAAGCCATACTGTTATCGCCTTAGTTAAAACAGTGGGTGTTGGCTTAACAATAGGTGTTGTAGCTGGCTGGGTGACAACCCAATTAATGCGCCGTGAGTGGCTACCGTTTGAATTACATAAATTTGGTATTTTAGCACTGGTATTAATCAGTTTTTCTGTATCAAATTACTTAAGCCACGAGTCAGGCTTACTGGCAGTTACTGTGTTTGGCATTTGGCTTGCTAATCAAGACGACTTAGAAATAGATTCTGTTTTAGAGTTTAAAGAAGACTTGTCGATGATACTTATCTCAACATTGTTTATCTTACTCGCAGCCCGTCTACAGCTTTCCGATTTAATGATGTTAGACAGTGATGTATTTATATTTTTAGCAATTGTGTTATTCGTAGCACGCCCTTTATGTATTGCTATCTCAACGTTTGGCACAGACCTGCCAATTAAGTCTCGCTTAGTGCTCGCTTGGATTGCACCAAGGGGTATTGTAGCCGCAGCAGTTGGCTCGGTGTTTGCGCTGAGTATGATGGAAGCAGGTGTGGCCGATGCAGAAAAAATAGTCCCTCTTATATTTACCGTTATTATTATCACTGTGGTACTACAAAGCCTAACGGCTATACCTGTGGCTAAGCTACTCGGTGTGCGCCAACCATCGCCTAATACTATATTAATCATTGGGGCTAACCATGTGTCACGTGCAATAGGACGTGGTTTGAAAGAGCAAAATATTCCTGTACACCTTTCAGATCCAGCCTGGGAGAACTGCAAAATGGCGCGCATGGATGGCCTACCTTGCTACTACGGTAATCCACAATCAGAGCACGCTGAACGATACTTACCGCTCACCACTATTCGAAGTGTTTTAGCGCTTTCACCAAACCGTCACCATAATGCGTTAGGTGTGCAATACTTTTCTCATTTACTCAATGAAAAAAACGTGTTTTCGCTACGCTCATCGACAACACATGCTAAAGCCAACAAAGACAGTGCAACTTTTTTATCGCGTCAAATTTTATTTGGTGATGAAGGCTCATATGCTCGTTTAAGCAGCGTGATTGCTAAAGGCGGAAAAGTGAGTGCTACACGTATTTCAGATGAGTTTAGTTGGGAGCAATACCAAGAAATGAACCCTGAGGCTATTCCTTTGTTTATTCTTAAAGGGGATAAAGACAGCGATGACGATACACCAGCTAAAGTAACACCATTTACAATTAATATGGAAAAACCACCACAAGAAGGTGAGCGAATTGTTGCATTGCAACCACCAAAAATGTCGTTATTAAAAGACCCGCAGCCTAAAGACAAAGAACAAAGTTAAATAAAGTAATTTCCACAAAAAAAGCCCTAATTATGTTAGGGCTTTTGTTTTGTTAGATTTACAGTAACGCTTAATTAAGGTTTACTGCAGATTGCTATTACATAGGTAACCGTGCACGCTCTACGACACTATTTGGCATTTTTTGAGCCAGCTTTGTTAAGGCGCTTTCAATTTTCTTATGCGTTGCTTTATCTGCCACCATAGAATTAAATAACCAGCGGTACGCATCTTCAAAATCGCGTGGACTACCATAGCCATCATTAAACAACTTCACTAATCGTAGCTGCGCTTTTAAATTACCTTGCGCTGAAGCCTCGCGTAAATAGGTAATTGCCATTGCTTTATCTTGCTGCACTAACCTTCCAGTATCGTAATAGCGACCTAACTGCTCAAGCGCTGCCGCTAAACCTTGCTCAGCAGACTTTCTCATATAATACACACCTAGCTCTACGTTTCGCTCAACACACACGTTATAAGCAAGCATGTCGCCATATAAAAACTGATACGAAGGCAATGCCATTTTATTGGCTCGCGCTTCAATATCTTGAACTAGCTGGCAATCATCTGCCTTTACACGCTGCAAATGCACATTTTTATTTATAAGCGCGATAAGCTCTGACTCAGTGTATAACGGCACTGCGGCAGGCGATTCATCCGCTAACGTATTGGAAGATATAAATAAAGATACTGGCACTAACGATACAGCTAATACTGAATTTCTTAAAAATAGACGCATATTCACCACGTGCAAAAATAATCTTACCAAATAATATACAAAGATCGTTCCAAGGTGAATTTTAGACACAAAAAAAGCTGCATTAAGCAGCTTTTTTACATTTTAGGTTATTACGCAAATGGATTGCGAAGTACCATAGTTTCTACACGATCTGGACCGGTAGAAATAATATCAATTGGAACACCTGTGATTTCTTCAATACGTTTGATGTAATCAATTGCAGCTTTTGGTAAGCCTTCAAGTGAAGTTACACCTACGGTATTCTCAGACCAACCTGGCATTTCTTCATATACTGGTGTTACTTTCTCGTAACCTTCAGCAGCTAATGGTGTTACGTTTGTAACTGTACCATCTTCAAGCTGGTAGCCAGTACAGATTTTAAGTGTTTCTAAGCCATCTAAAACATCAAGCTTAGTTAAACAAAAACCCGAAATACTATTGATTTGAACCGCACGACGCATTGCTACAGCATCTAACCAACCAGTACGACGAAGTCGACCTGTTGTTGCGCCAAACTCATGGCCTTTATCACCTAAGTGCTTACCAACCGGATCTTGCTTATCAAGACCATCGTAAAGCTCTGTAGGGAAAGGACCTGAACCAACACGTGTTGTGTATGCTTTAATAATACCTAACACATAATCAAGGTTTAATGGACCAAAACCAGCACCAGTAGCAACGCCACCAGCTGTCGTGTTTGAAGAAGTTACGTAAGGGTAAGTACCATGATCAATATCAAGTAATGTACCTTGCGCACCTTCAAATAAAATGTGCTCACCTGCTAAACGTGTTTGGTCTAAAAGCTCAGTTACATCAACAACCATTGCTTTTAAGATATCTGCAACAGCCATTGCATCATCAAACGTTTTTTGGAAATCTACAGCATCTACTTTGTAGTAATTAACTAATGTGAAGTTATGATATTCAAGTACTTCTTTTAGTTTAGCTGCAAATAATTCTGGATTAAATAAGTCGCCTACGCGTAAACCACGACGTGCTACTTTATCTTCGTACGCAGGACCGATACCACGGCCAGTTGTACCAATTGGCTTATCGCCACGAGCAGTTTCACGGGCTACATCTAATGCTACATGGAAAGGCAAAATTAGCGGGCATGCTTCACTTATCAAAAGACGCTCGCGTACTGGTACGCCACGTTCTTCAAGCATGCCAATTTCTTTCATTAGCGCTTCTGGTGATAAAACAACACCATTACCAATCACACATTTAACATTGTCACGTAATACACCCGATGGAATAAGGTGTAGAACCGTCTTTTTACCTTCGATAACTAAAGTATGACCTGCATTGTGGCCACCTTGATAACGAACTACTAAAGATGCTTTGTCCGTAAGGAGGTCAACTACCTTACCCTTACCTTCGTCACCCCATTGGGTGCCTAATACAACAACGTTTTTACCCATTGTAAATTCACTTAGAGAAAATTAGGACGAGATTTTACCAGAAAACCCAAGTAAAGATCACCCCTGTTCAGCTTATTTTTTCTGCGAAGAATTATTAAATTAAAATATGAGTAGATAACCACATATATAACAGTGATTTAAAGTTCTAGATTGTATTTAACAAAAAGCCCCGCATGTGCGAGGCTTTATATTTTAAAAGTAAAAAATATAGTCTACTGCGCTTTAGCGCCTTTCATATACTGGAAGAAGTCACTGTCTGGTGAAAGTACCATAACGTCTTGCTTACCTTTAAATGTTTTCTTATACGCTTCTAAAGAACGTACAAAGCTAAAAAACTCTGGATCTTTGTTATACGCATTTGCATAAATAGCCGCAGCATCTGCATCACCTTGACCACGCACTGAACGAGAATTACGCTCAGCGTCTGCAAGCATAACCGTTACTCGACGGTCAACGCTTGCACGAATAGTCTCTGCTTTTTCCTGACCTTCAGAGCGGTGTTCTTTAGCAACAGCAGTACGCTCAGCACGCATACGTTGATAAATTGAACTACTTACTTCTTGAGGTAAGTTAATTTGCTTAACACGTACATCAAGCACCTCAATGCCTAACTCTCGAGCACTCTCAGATGCTTGAACTAATGCCTCTTCCATAAGCTCACTTCGCTCACCCGATACAATTTCACGAATTGTACGTGTACCAAAGTTAGTACGAAGGCCATTGTTAACCTTTTGCTCAAGTAGCGTTTCAGCATATTGCTTATCGCCACGGGCACGCAGGTAAAAAGCACTAAAGTCATTAACGCGCCATTTAACAAACGAATCAACAATTAAGTCTTTTTTCTCACTCGTAACAAAACGATCCGGCGTACCATCTAGCGTTTGTATACGCGCATCAATACGACGTACTTGGCTAAAAAATGGGACTTTCAAATGCAGACCCGGGCCATAAACAACCGCTTGATCATCGTTATCTTTTTGTACTTTACTAAACAATAGCACAATTGCTTTTTGCCCTTCAGGTACAACAAATACCGACGAGAAAGACATCACAATGGCAACTAGTAATATTACTAAACTAAAATTTTTCATTATGCTTATCTCCCCTAGTTAAAGCGATCGTTGTTAAAGCGGTCATTGCTGCTATTAACGGTGCTATTACGTGATGTATTTACTTTGTTCCTTAAGTCTTGAATGTCACTTGAGCTTGGTAGTGCAACACGTGTTGCTGTGCCTTGCTTTTCCATGATTTTATCAAGAGGTAAGTACATCATGTTATTACCACCCTTCACATCAACTAACACCTTAGAACTACTGCCTAACACTTCTTCCATTGCATCAATGTATAAGCGTTCGCGGGTTACTTCTTTAGCCGCTAGATACTCCGGTAATAGTTTCTCAAAACGAGCAACCTCACCTTGTGCTTCTAATGTAATGCGCTCTTGGTAACCTTCAGCTTCTTGCGTCATACGTGTTACTTGACCACGTGCACGCGGTTCAATTTCACGCGCATATGCTTCTGCTTCACGGATGAAACGTTCTTCATCTTCTTGTGCTGCAATCGCATCATCAAACGCATCTTTAACTTCAGTCGGTGGACGAGAATCTTTAAAGTTAACATCAGTAACAATTAAACCAAGATTGTATGGTTCGATTACCTTGTTAAGCTCATCCCATGTATTTTGACGCACCACTTCACGGCCGTTGGTTAAAACTTGGTCCATTTTTGCATGACCAACAACATAACGTAGTGCACTATCTAACGCTTCTTCTAAGCTGCTATCAGCATTCGTTACGCTAAACTTGTAAAGGTATGGGTCAATAACACGGTATTGCACCTGAAACTCAACGCTTACCACGTTTTCATCTTCAGTAAGCATAAAACCAGACGCCGACAGTGAACGAACGGCTTCAATATCAACTGGGATAACCGTTTCAATAAATGTCATTTTCCAACGCAGGCCTGGTTCAGCAATTCGGTCATACTTACCAAATTGTAAAACAACACCACGTTCGGCTTCTTTAACCGTGTAAATACCACTTAACGCCCACACAATAGCAGCGATAATGAGGATAAATGAAATACCGGCTCCGCCAAGTCCGCCACCGCTTCCATTGCCGGATTTTTTACCGCCAAATAAGCTGCCGAACTTGTTACTAAACTTGCGGAACACCTCGTCTAAATCAGGTGGGCCTTGATCACGTCCGCCTTTATTGTTCCACGGATCTTTGTCATTGCCATTATTACCCGGTTCATTCCAGGCCATAGCTATACTCCATTGTTATCTAAATAAATTAGGAAATTGTGTTAAATCTATCAAATCTACCGCGTTTCTCATACAAAAACCGACATTTAAACGTCAATTTTTAGTCTTAGTTGATAAAACCAACAATTTCAGGACCAAATTCTTTAATTAAGCGATTCCATTCAACCATTGGCATCCTAACATCTAGCAGCCAATTACCTTGTTCATCAAATCGCTCTTCATGCACCGCATTTAAGCTAAACAGTGAAGCCCTTAAACGCCCGTATAAAGGGGTTAATAAAAGCGTTTCACTAAACATTTTTTTAGCAAGCAACTCACTAATGGCTTCGCTTAGTAATTCACACCCTTCACCTGTTTGTGCAGACAACCATACTCTTATAGGTTGGCCTTCACTATCTCGATCAATACGCGGAGCAACATTATCAAGCGCGTCAATTTTATTATAAATTAATAGCTGCGGGACGTCATCGGCTTCAATCTCTTTAAGCACCGATTGCACTTGCTCAATATTTTCTTTAATTCGCGAATCAGCAGCATCTATTACATGTAGCTGTAAATCGGCTTCACGTGTTTCGGTTAATGTAGCTTTAAATGCAGCCACTAAATCATGAGGTAAATGACGAATAAAGCCCACGGTATCAGCTAAAATCACTTGACCAACATCACCCAACTCAAGTTTACGTAAAGTTGGATCAAGCGTCGCGAAAAGCTGGTCGGCAGCATATACCTCAGAGTCCGTTATACGATTAAATAATGTAGATTTACCCGCATTGGTGTAACCAACTAACGATACCGTTGGAATTTCATTACGATTACGCGCACGTCTGCCTTGCTCACGTTGAACAGCCACTTTTTGTAATCGCGCTCGAATACTTTGAATACGTACACGTAATAAACGTCTATCTGTTTCTAGTTGAGTTTCACCTGGTCCACGTAAACCAATACCGCCCTTTTGACGTTCAAGGTGGGTCCAACCTCGGATCAGCCGAGTAGACATGTGACGAAGTTGTGCCAATTCAACCTGAAGTTTACCCTCATGGGTACGTGCACGCTGAGCAAAAATATCAAGAATAAGGGTCGTTCTATCAAGCACACGACACTCACAAACACGCTCTAAATTACGTTCTTGTGACGGTCTGAGTTGATGATTAAAAATAACGACATCTGCATTGTGGATTTTGACAATCTCAGCTATTTCTTCTGCTTTACCGGTACCGACGAATAGTTTCGGATGTGGTGCTTGACGGCTGCCTTGCACAACCGCCAAACTACTAACACCAGCAGAAGATACCAACATTTCTAATTCATGAAGATCTTCACGATCCCCTTCTTTAGGTAAGTCGATATGAACTAAAATTGCCTGTTCGCCGGATTCATAGCGGTCAAACAAGCATTACGCTCCTAATTAAAAGTTTCCAGCTTCTGGTTCTTCAGTGTCATCGCTCCCTTGAACACCTTGGAAGTTGACTGCGCGAGCAGGTACAACTGTTGAAATTGCGTGTTTGTAAACCATTTGGTTTACCGTGTTTTCAAGTAAAATAACAAATTGATCAAATGACTGGATTTTACCTTGTAATTTTATGCCATTAACCAAAAAGATTGATACCGGAATGCGCTCACGACGTAGTGCATTCAAAAATGGGTCTTGTAACGATTGGCCTTTTGCCATGTTATTCTTCCTTCGTTCTAGGTGTTATTATAATTAAGTGGCTGAACTCATTTAATAAAGCTAAATCATATCCAACTACTACTAGCTTAGCGAACTTACTACATGATGCAAGTTTTCTTCATCGCCGGTTGTTAACCAAGTAACATCAGGCCAACTTCTCAACCAGGTTAATTGACGCTTAGCCAATTGCCGAGTTGCTGCAATACCTCGAAATACCATTTCATCATGACTTACTTCACCCGCAAGGTAATCCCACATCTGTCTATAGCCCACACAACGAATAGAAGGCATATTGTGGTGTAAATCTTTACGTAGATATAAGGCCGAAACTTCATTTTCAAACCCTTGATCTATCATTATTTTAAACCTTTCTTCAATTCGCTGGTGTAATTCACTTCGCTCTTGCGGCGCAATGGCAAATTGATGAAAAGTATACGGTAAAGGCGGCTGCTTTTGCTTTTGCAGTTCAGTTATTGTTTTACCGGTTAATCGATATACCTCTAGCGCACGGTTAATTCTTTGCGAGTCGTTTTTGCTCATTTTTTGTGCCGCTTGTGGATCTACCTTTACTAGTTCTTGGTACAAATGTGGCCAGCCAAACTCACTAGCCTCTGATTCAAGTTGA
The DNA here is from genome assembly GCF_019392235.1 of Pseudoalteromonas sp. CR1. NCBI lineage: Bacteria > Pseudomonadati > Pseudomonadota > Gammaproteobacteria > Alteromonadales > Pseudoalteromonadaceae > Pseudoalteromonas > Pseudoalteromonas sp. CR1. Next base: position 128,235 of record NZ_JAHXRM010000011.1, read on the forward strand.
GCCCTTATAGCCGGGTTTGCCTCAGGTAAAGGCGATAAACCATCTATAAGTGCTTTGAAGTACAGCATTGTACCTCCAACCAGTACAGGCACTTTACCTTGTTGATGAAATTCATCAATTTTTTTTATTGCATCGCGTCTAAAATCTGCAACAGAATACGTTTCACTCGGGTCAAGCAGATCAATAAGATGATGTGGGGCGCGAGCTAATTCTTCTGCGTCAGGTTTTGCGGTGCCAATATCCATACCTTTATACACTAATGCTGAATCGACGCTGATTATCTCTGTATTTAAGTGTTCACACAAAGAAATAGCCAATGCTGTTTTACCTGCAGCGGTGGGACCCATTAAAAATATAACTGGTAATTGACTCAACACGAACACCCTAATTTAATTGCGCTAAATACTGACTTAGCTCTATTTTAACTGCTTTTTCACGCAAGCGTTCAATAGTTTGCGGATTATTTTGTAAGCGCATTTGTTGAGTTATAAATACATTGCTTGCATAAAAGCGCGGCGGTATACATTCAGCCTGCCATTTTAACCAGCTCTCTATGTTTTCAAGCGATTTTTTACACGCACTGAGCAGTTCGTCAACGGCATTACTTACATCAAGTAAATACAAGCATGAAGGCAACTTTTTAACCATAACAAATTGCTTTTCAATTACTAATTCAAAGCCTAGCAGCGTGAACCACGATTGCTGTGCTTCTATTAGTAAACAATCCTCTTTTGATAAATTAACCCGTACAGGCAATAACAATGCTTTACCTTCAAGGCTCCCCAGCTCCTTAATTTGTTCATGCCAATCATCAACCAAGACGTATTTAAAATGTGAGCAATAAAGTTGCTGCTGGGCACCAAAAACGCAATTTCCATCATTCAGGCTAATAATAGACACCCTATTCATAGTACTTTGCTTAGGTACTAATGAATCTTGCTGAGTGGTTTGCGCCACCGCATCAAAGTGTGCTGCGTGTTGTTCACTCACTCCCTGATAAAACGCATTCACGTCTTGATGATTTGCACTGGATGGAGCCCTGTACTCACCACTACTATTTTTAGCCCCAGGAGCACCTGATGAGCCCGAACTAGCTGAGTAACTTGGTTGTAACTGAGACTTAGGATAGTCGAAATTGCCACTGGCTTCGTCTTTAAATGTTGACGAATGCACAGCATGAGTAAAGGGAGGAAAATGCTCATCCGTTGTCATTACTGCTTCATTGTTAAACTCACCTTGTAATGGCACTACTACTTGCTTAATAGCTTGCAATATAAAGTCGTGAACTAAACGGCCTTGGTGAAAACGTACCTCGTGTTTTGCTGGGTGCACATTTACATCAACTTGGCGTGGGTCAATATCAATATAAATCACAAACCCAGGTAACTCTTGTACCCCACTCACTTCTTCAAACGCCTGACGAATAGCGTGTAATATTAGCTTATCGCGCATCATACGATTATTTACGTACGTGTACTGTGTTGTATTAGCTGAGCCAACAGGTAAAACCCAGCCATGCAGTTGTAAACCAGCTTCTCCAGATTGGATATGGAGCCCTTGCTCTGCAAACGCTTTACCTGCAACTTGTGCAACACGCGTTATTGCTTGAGCGGGATCTGTTTTTGCACGGTATTGCCTAACTACTTTTTCGTTATGGGTCAACGTAATCGATACATCAAACCGGCTCAGCGCTATGCGCTTAATAAGCTCATCTATATGGGTAAACTCTGTTTTTTCGGTACGTAAAAATTTACGCCGTGCAGGGGTATTAAAAAATAAATCTTTAACCTCAATCGTTGTACCATCAGGATGGGCAATCGGCTTAACTTGTACAGCCATATCACGACCCTCTGCAAATGCTTGCCACGCAGCGTCTTGAGTTTTAGGTTTGGAGCTGAGTGTTAATCGCGATACTGAGCTAATAGAGGCCAATGCCTCGCCTCTAAAGCCAAGTGAGCAAATATTTTCTAAATCATCAAGTGACTTTAGCTTGCTTGTTGCATGACGGGAAAGCGCCAGTGTGAGCTCTTCTTTACCTATGCCAGAGCCATTATCACGTATACGAATTAGCTTATGACCGCCACGCTCTATATCAATTTGAATACGCGTTGCACCTGCATCAAGGCTATTTTCAACAAGCTCTTTTACTACCGACGCTGGGCGCTCAACCACTTCACCTGCGGCAATTTGGTTGGCTAAACGAGCGGGTAGTATTTCAATATTCATGATATTTCCTAGCAAACTGCATACTGATTTATGTGATTAACTTTGCGGTATGTCGAGCTCTTGACCAATAAAAAGCGTGTTTGAGCTCAGCTTATTTACTTTTTTTATTTTACTGATGCTCACCCCATAGCGATTTGCCAACATGCTTAAAGACTCACCCGGACGTACTTTATGTTTGGTGGGGTATTGCGACTTTAGTTTTGCAAACAACGAATCATCCGGTGGATTTTTCAAATAGTAATTTTTAATGGACGTGAATATCGCTTTTGCTAACCGCTCTTGATGATTTGGACTTTTTAGTAATTTTTCTTCTCGAGGGTTAGATATAAACCCAGTTTCGACCAAAATAGACGGAATATCAGGCGACTTAAGTACAGACAAACTAGCATGCTGCGGGTCTTTTTTATGAAGTTTAGCAACTTTACGAAGTTCTTTAACCACTTCTTCGGCAACGTTTAAGCCGGTTTTCATTGAATGATCCATCGACATATCAAGCAATGCTTGCGCTAAGTATTTTTCGTTAGTGGCATCTTTGATTACATCAGCCGCACCACCCAGTAACTCAGAGTGTTTTTCCTTATCCTCTATCCATTTGGCCGTTTCAGAGTTGGCTCTACGCAGTGATAAAACCCAAACGGATGCACCATTAGGGCCTGGGCTTGTGAAAGCATCAGCATGAATAGATACAAAAAAATCTGCTTTTTTCTGACGAGCTCGATGTGTACGTGTATTAAGTTTTACAAAGTAATCGCCGCTTCGTACCATTCGCGAAATCATGCCTCGTTCAGCGTCGATCATTCGCTCAAGGCGTTTAGCAATTTGCAATGTAATCGTCTTTTCATACGTACCAGATGGCCCTATTGAGCCAGGATCTTCACCGCCATGCCCTGCATCAATAGCAATTACAATATCTCGCTCTTGGCTAAGTTGGCGTTTTTTAGCAGCTTTTTGTGCAGGTGAAGGAACCACCTTAGGCTCACTTTTATTATACAAATCTACCACAAGCCTATTTTTGTAAGGCCCCGTAGGCGCAAGTGCAAAGAGTACCGGTTTTACAGGCTCGCTTAGTTCAAACACTAAGCGAACACTTTGTTTATTTTTAGGCTTTGAGTAACGTAATTTGCTAACAATCTGGTGCTTAGGTGGTACACCCGGTAGTATTTTAAGCTCTTTGGTGTTTTCTAAATCGACCACTAAACGGCTTGGGTTTTTAAGCATAAAGTAGCTAAAATCAGGTTTATCGTCTAAATCAAATACGACGCGTGTACTATCAGGAGATGGCCAAACACGTACACTATTTATTGTGTTTTGTGCCCACAAAGAAAAGCTCATGGTAAAAACCATGAGGTAAACTAATCGTTTAATTACACCTCGATTCATTTGATAATTACTGCCTTCACTATTTTATTATTTGTTTTTTAGTTTATCGACAATTGCTGCACCACGCTCACTGGCGCTATTGATTACAATTTTACGCTCGTCACCTACATAGCTTAGCGTTATATCTAAATCAGGCACAGGAATAAATTCCCCCCCCTTTTCCGGCCACTCTACAATACAAATAGCCTGTGGTGAAAAATAATCGCGTATTCCCATAAATTCGAGTTCTTCTGGATCACCTAAACGATACAAGTCAAAGTGATATACGTTCGCACGCTCAAGTTCGTAAGGTTCGACCAGTGTATAAGTTGGACTCTTAACTTTGCCTGTATGGCCAAAGCCTTGCACTACACCACGTGTAAACGTTGTTTTACCAGCGCCTAAATCACCATGTAAATAAATCACAGCACCTTGCTCAATAATCGCTGCTACTTGGTTACCCATTGCAACAGTTGCAAGTTCATCATTTAAGTGAGATTCAAAACTACGGGTCATTACTACCTCAAAATTAACTTAAAAGCGCATATTGGCTAATCATACCAGATTATTTATTTATGGCGATAAATTGAAGTTTCAGGCATAAAAAAACCGGCCTAAGCCGGTTTTTATATTTTAGGAAGATTACAAACCTAACTTTTTCTCAAGGTAGTGAATATTAGTTCCACCATTTTGAAAATTCTCATCTGCAAGAATACGCTTATGCAAAGGCGTGTTTGTTTTAATCCCATCGATTACTAATTCGTTTAGTGCATTGCGTGCACGGGCAATAGCCACATCACGGTTTTCGCCGTAAGTAATTAGCTTGCCAATCATCGAATCATAGTGCGGTGGTACTGTGTAGTCAGCATAAATATGGCTGTCCCAACGAATACCTAACCCACCAGCTGGGTGAAAACGTGTAATTTTACCCGGTGACGGAATAAACGTTTCAGGGTCTTCAGCATTAATTCGACACTCAATGGCATGGCCACGAATAACGACGTCGTCTTGCGTGAACGATAATGGCTGACCCGCTGCTATTTTTAGCTGCTCTTTGATCAAGTCGATACCTGTAACCATTTCTGTTACTGGGTGCTCAACTTGAATACGGGTATTCATTTCAATGAAATAAAACTCGCCGTTTTCGTATAAAAACTCAAACGTGCCCGCACCGCGGTAACCAATTTCAATACATGCACGTGTACAGCGTTCGCCAATAAACTTGCGTGTTTCAGCTGTTATGCCTGGTGCAGGAGCCTCTTCAACAACCTTTTGATGACGACGCTGCATTGAACAGTCGCGCTCACCTAAGTGAACCGCATTACCTTGTCCGTCGGCTAGTACTTGTACTTCGATATGACGTGGGTTTTCAAGGTATTTCTCCATGTAAACCATACCATTACCAAAAAACTGTTTAGCTTCTTGCTGCGTTAACGAAATTGAATTTACTAATTCAGCTTCATTACGCACTACACGCATACCACGGCCACCACCGCCACCAGCGGCTTTAATAATAACCGGATAACCAATGCGCTTAGCAATTTGCATGTTGCGTTCGTTATCGTCTGTTACAGGACCATCAGAACCCGGTACACAGGGAACGCCGGCTTTACGCATTGCGGCAATAGCAGATACTTTATCGCCCATTAGGCGAATTGTGTCGCCTTTTGGCCCAATAAATACAAAACCACTTTGTTCAACTTGATCTGCAAAATCTGCGTTTTCTGCAAGAAAACCATAACCTGGGTGAATCGCTACCGCATCAGTTATTTCGGCCGCAGCAATAATGCGCGGTATATCTAAATAACTTTCTGTTGCTGATGGCTTACCAATACAGATGGTTTCATCTGCAAGCAATACATGCTTAAGATCGCGATCCGCCGTTGAATGAACAGCAACCGTTTTGATCCCAAGCTCTTTGCAGGCGCGCAATATACGAAGTGCTATTTCACCTCGGTTTGCTATGACTACTTTATCTAACATTAGAGTTGGCCTTTTACGTTATGCTATTAGTCAATGATGAATAGAGGTTGGTCAAATTCAATTGGCTCGCCGTTTTCAGCTAAAATTGCGCGTACAGTACCCGCTTTATCAGCTTCAATTTGGTTCATCATTTTCATGGCTTCAATGATACATAAAGTATCGCCTACATTAACTTTAGAGCCCACTTCTACGTAAGCAGGTGCCTCTGGAGAAGATGCTGAGTAAAATGAGCCAACCATAGGTGATTTAACCTGATGACCCGTTGGTGCAGCAGGTGCTGCTTCTGCTTCAACTGCTACAGGTGCTGCTGGAGCCTGCTGTGCAGGAGCTGGTGCATATTGTTGTGGAGCAAATTGTGGGTAAGCCGGACCCGCGCTCATGTTATTACGGTTTATGCGTACTGACTCTTCACCTTCAGTGATTTCTAGCTCAGCAATGCCCGATTCTTCTACTAATTCGATCAGTTTTTTTATCTTGCGAATATCCATTACACGACCCGCCTGTTAGTTTGTTAGTGTGTTAATTTTTAAAATTAAATTGCGTTTTGCGACCGATTAACTGCTGCATTTAATGCTGCGTGGTAACCCATTGCACCTAATCCACATATAACGCCTTGTGCCACATCTGAAAAATAAGAATGATGGCGAAAAGCTTCACGTGCGTGCACATTACTCAAGTGCACCTCATAAAACGGAATATCAACACTTAACAATGCATCACGTAATGCAACGCTTGTATGCGTAAATGCTGCGGGGTTAATAATAATAAAATCAACCGCTTGCCAAGCATTATGAATTCGTTCTATGAGCGCTTGCTCACCATTACTTTGAAAGTGCGTAAGTTCAACATTCAGACTATTAGCGGTATCTGTTAGTTCGCTCATAATCTCGCTAAGTGTTTGCGTACCATACTTTTCTGGTTCGCGCTTTCCTAGCATGTTTAAATTTGGACCATTAACAACTAAAATCTTTAATTTTGCAGCCATAATACGCGATATACCCTCTAAGTAATGAGTTAAGCCATTGCCAGCTATTTTTTCACTTTAAACTAAGCATAAAAAAGCTAATTTGCAACATTTTCTCACGTTAGCTGGGTATTATAGTGATTTCGACGTAAATAACAGCAAAATACTGGTCCAATCACTATTATAGGTACATTTTGAAAGGTATGAAGAACAAAGCCACTTAGTAAACTTAAGTGGCTTTATTGCACTATTATTGTGCGCTGGCACGCACTGTAGCAAGATGTTTAGCAAAATCGTCAGCATTTAAAAAGCCCGTCACACGCAACGCACTTAGCTCTTGTCCTTGAGTATTAAAAAATAAAATACTCGGTAAACCGAATACGTCATACTCTTCCATTAGCGCTATGGTTTTACTGTCACTTTCAGTTAAATCGATTTGGATTAACTGATAATGACTAAATTCTTTTTGCACTCTTTCATCAGGAAAGGTGTAATATTCAAACTCTTTACATGCCACACACCAGTCGGCGTACAAGTCGACCATAACAAGTCGGTCTTGTTTATTTGCGTCAGCAATCGCGACTTTTAGCTCGGCTAAATTGGCAACGTGTTTAAACTCATTGTTTTGTGAACTTGCTTGAATTTGTACAGGCCAAAAATAGTCTTTTGCTAAGCTAAAGCCAGTAAATACCAACAACATGGCCGCGAACCATAGCGCTGTTTTTAATTTACTTTGCTGCTGATTACTTTGCCAATGGTGTAAGTACAAAGCAGCAGCTAACGCCAATATACCTGCCATAAGTAATATAATGTTGGCACTGACCAAGCGCTCTAATAATATTAGCGGAACTACCAACATCACAAAGCCAAACAGCGTTTTAACTTGCTCCATCCAACCACCCGCTTTAGGCAGTAATTTACCGCCTGATGTGCCAAGCAATAATAAAGGTAGCCCCATCCCTAAACTCAATACATACAACGTTAAGCCGCCCACTAAGTAGTCACCACTTTGCGCAACATATAATAAAGCAGCTGATAGCGGCGCCGTGGTACAAGGGGATGCAATTAAACCCGATAATACCCCCATCAAAAATACGCCAACATAATTGCCGCCTTTTTGATTATTACTTACCTGCGTGAGCTTACTCATCATGCTGCTAGGAAGTTTTATTTCGTACCACCCAAACATCGACATAGCCAGTAATACAAATAATAAGCTAAAGCTAATAAGTACATAGGGATGCTGTATATACCCCTGTACTTGCCCACCTAATGCTGCAACGACTAATCCAAGCGCCGCATAAGTTACCGCCATACCTTGTATATATATGAACGAAAGTGCAAAGGCTTTTTTAGTTGATAAGTTTTTTTGCCCGGCAATTAAACTCGACAATATAGGAAACATCGGGAACACACACGGCGTAAAAGCAAGCCCCACACCCACTGCAAAAAATACTAATAAGTTAATAGCTAAACTTTGACTTGCCAGTTGCTCAGTAAACGAAAGATCTTTTTTAGTGATAGCAGCATCTGGTTGCGATGTTGAATCGGTTAATGCGCTTGAGGTACGAGACGGTCCTGCATTTTGCGGTTGCTCGCCCGCAATAACACTTAATGGAATTGTGATAACTTCTGGCGGGTAACATAGCCCAGCCTCAGCGCAGCCTTGATAACGCACCTTTACTACAGCGCCTTCATTGACGTTACTCAGTTTGCTGATAATACTAACGCTTTGAAAAAATACCTCTGTTTTACCAAAAAATTCATCTTCGATAATTTCGCCATCACCTAAATTCCCTACTTCAATGCTGGCGTCTTTAGCGAGTATTTCTATTTTTTGTTTATATAAATAGTAACCTGGCGCAATATCCCACCCAATAAACAAGGTGCGGCCTTGCTGATCAAAGTCAAACTCAAACGCTTGTGTGACCGGTAAAAAGGTTTGCTGCGCGGGCGCTAATAAATCGTTAAGCACATTATTTGGTGTAGCCTTCGCAGGGGCTATTAATAATGTCACTAATAGCAAAAACAAAAAGCGCATTAATGTAATACCTCATCCATCCAATTAAAATAGGCTAAGTTTCCGGTTGTTATGTCAATAACTTGTATCTCGGGTACTTCGTAACTATGCATCGCTTTTATCGTTAAAAACACATCGTTCATTTTCTCTGTTTTGGTTTTCACTAGCATTTTAACTTCTGTCATTTCTTTCACCTCGCCTTCCCACATATAAATAGAAGACATTTCGGGTAAAATATTTACACACGCAGCCAGCTTTTTTTCTACCAAGGCTTTGCCAAGCATGCGTGCTTCAGCTTCGTTTTTACAGGTAGTAAAAATTAATTTAAATTGTGTATTCATTATGAACCTTTACTTGTTGAACGATGTCTAGCTTCATAGTATCTGATAGGTAAGCCAATGTGTAGAAATCCAGTTAAATGACACTACCTACTCATTAACCTTGAAAAGAGACCTATCAACCCTCACTTATATTTCATCAACTCTTATGAGTACCCTATTTAGAGAGCATTATGTTTAGATTTTTATTTGTGTTGTTTATTATCATTCCTATTATCGAAATCGCATTGTTAATTCAAGTCAGCGACGTAATAGGCGGTGTAGCGACTATTGCATTGGTTGTTATTACTGCAGTTTTAGGCGCTAAAATGGTTAAGCAACAAGGCATGGGCGCATTACAAAATGCGCAAACGCAAATGGCGCAAGGCCAAATGCCTGCTAAAGAATTATTTACGGGAATATGCGTTATTATTGCCGGTATACTACTGTTAACGCCAGGCATTATGACAGACGTTTTTGGCTTACTTTTATTAACCCCTGCAATTCGTAATAAATTAGCCGCAGGCCTTGCAAGTCAAGCAACTGTACGAATGAGTGCGGGTATGCAACAAGGCCCTTCACCTTATACTCAACAACCACATTCAATGCGTGACCAACATCAAACCGAACAACCAACAACCATTGATGGTGAGTTTGAACGAAAAGATTAAAAAATTATCATTTTTTCTCTTGGAATTTTTCACTCTACCCCCATTAATGAATGCAAATTAGAAAAGCTTTTTTCTGTACTGTTCAGAAACTGTTAGGAGAACTAAAAAACATGAACATTCGTCCTTTACAAGATCGCGTAATCGTTAAACGTCTAGAAGAAGAAACAAAATCTGCTGGCGGTATTGTATTAACTGGCTCTGCAGCTGAAAAATCAACTCGCGGAGAAGTAGTAGCCGTAGGTAATGGTCGTATTTTAGATAACGGTGACGTTAGAGCTTTAGAAGTAAAAGCCGGTGACACTGTGTTATTTGGCTCATATGTTGAGAAAACTGAAAAGATCGAAGGTCAAGAGTACCTGATCATGCGTGAAGACAACATTTTAGGCATTGTGGGCTAAGCCTACTTTTCGTTTAACACATATTTAAGAATTTAGAGGAATTTAAAACATGGCAGCTAAAGAAGTACTTTTTGCAGGCGACGCACGCGCTAAAATGCTAACGGGCGTAAACATCCTAGCAAACGCAGTAAAAGTTACATTAGGTCCTAAAGGCCGTAACGTTATACTAGATAAATCGTTTGGCTCTCCAGTGATCACCAAAGATGGTGTATCTGTAGCTAAAGAAATCGAACTTGAAGACAAGTTTGAAAACATGGGCGCGCAAATGGTTAAAGAAGTTGCATCTAAAGCAAATGATGCAGCAGGCGATGGTACAACTACCGCTACAGTACTTGCACAATCTATTGTTAATGAAGGCCTTAAAGCGGTTGCTGCAGGCATGAACCCAATGGATCTTAAGCGCGGTATCGACAAAGCAGTCATTGCGGCTGTTGCAGAACTTAAAGCGCTTTCAGTTCCTTGTGCTGACACTAAAGCTATCGCTCAAGTAGGTACTATTTCAGCTAACTCTGATAAAGAAATTGGCGACATCATTGCAGAGGCAATGGAAAAAGTAGGCCGTAATACAGGTGTTATTACCGTTGAAGAAGGTCAATCACTTGAAAACGAACTAGATGTTGTAGAAGGCATGCAGTTTGACCGTGGTTACCTATCTCCTTACTTCATCAACAACGCTGAAAAAGGCGCCGTTGAGTTAGATAACCCATTTATTCTACTTGTAGATAAAAAAGTATCTAACATCCGTGAGTTACTACCAACACTTGAAGCCGTTGCTAAAGCAAGCAAGCCACTACTTATCATTGCAGAAGACCTTGAAGGCGAAGCACTTGCAACACTAGTAGTGAACAACATGCGCGGCATTGTTAAAGTATCAGCGGTTAAAGCACCTGGCTTTGGTGACCGTCGTAAAGCAATGTTACAAGATATTGCTGTATTAACTGGCGGTACTGTTATTTCAGAAGAAATTGGCCTTGAGCTTGAAAAAGCAACGGTTGAAGACCTAGGTACAGCTAAGCGCGTTGTTATCACTAAAGACGATACAACTATTATCGATGGTGCTGGTGAAGAAGAAGGCATTACCGGTCGTGTTGCTCAAATTAAAGCACAAATTGAAGAAGCAACATCAGACTACGATAAAGAAAAACTACAAGAGCGTATGGCTAAACTTGCCGGCGGTGTTGCAGTAATTAAAGTAGGCGCTGCGACTGAAATTGAAATGAAAGAGAAAAAAGACCGTGTTGAAGATGCATTACATGCAACGCGTGCAGCGGTTGAAGAAGGCGTAGTACCGGGTGGTGGTGTTGCCCTAGTACGTGCAGCTAGCAAGCTAGTTGAACTACTTGGCGACAACGAAGATCAAAACCACGGTATTAAAGTTGCACTTCGTGCAATGGAAGCCCCACTTCGTCAAATCGTAACTAACGCGGGTGATGAAGCATCTGTTGTTATTAACGCAGTTAAAGGCGGCGAAGGTAACTACGGTTACAATGCAGCAACTGGCGAATACAACGACATGATTGAAATGGGTATCTTAGATCCAACTAAAGTAACGCGCTCTGCACTACAGTTTGCAGGTTCTATTGCGGGTCTAATGATCACAACCGAAGCTATGGTTGCTGAAATCCCTAAAGATGAATCTGCTGGTGCACCTGATATGGGTGGCATGGGCGGAATGGGTGGAATGGGCGGCATGATGTAATCATCACCGTTTAAGCACCTTGCTTATATAAAAACCCAGCTTCGGCTGGGTTTTTGCTTTTTAATACTTTTGTTATTGATATTGTTCAATTTACCCCCAAAGTAGTAATAACGTATAAGTTAAAAAGCGACACCATGGACATACTTAATAGTAATGGAATTACTTTCTTCTCGGTGCTTGTGACCCTAGTCTCGGTATTGCTGCTTTTAATAGCTTGGCTTTTGTTAAAAATGATAGCGTAGGGCAAAAGTATGCCAAAGGGGGCATATCTATTTTTAGCGTTTTTCCCGCTTATCTCATTGATGCCTATTCCGCCACCTACCTACGAAAATGTTCAAAAAGCTAAACAAGAGCAAAGAAAACGTAAAGAAGACACAGGCGACCCGCCGGATGAAGAAATAGAATAAATGATTACGTATATTAGCTAACAATAGACAAGTACTTGCGAAACTCTGTACATTTATTATTAATAATTTATGAAGTTAATTACTAAATGCAGCAACGTAAAAAATTTAAAAACCCTTATATAGGGATAAGCAAAGAAGATTTTGTTGAGTTAAGCGGCAGTAAAAAAGAATTACTGACGGCCGAAATAGAGCTGGCAGACAGTAAAGGAGAGTCACTCGCTTACTTTAGAATTGATGGTGACTTTTTCTATGATGATATTTATTATTCGGCTGATATTTTAGTTCCGAAAACACATTGGTTAGACTCTCGCGATGAAAATCAAAAAAAACTCTGGATAGCTGTTATTTACAACGTACCTTACGGTGAGTATTTAGATGCAGAGTTTGATTTTAATAAAATTGAGGACCCTAACTTTGGGGTAGTAAAACCTGTATTGGTTAGTGAGCTCAATAAAAGCGAGCTCGCCTATGAAAAAGTAAAGCGCCTAGAGATGTTTGCTAATATTGAAAAAGCAGCGACTGAAGATAAACTCCTTCAGGCAGAAAAAGATCTCATACTGACCAAGCTTTTAAGCAAAGTTACTAAACACTAATCTAATGAAAGTCAGTTTAACAGCCGTCTTACTATGCTAAATAAATCTGAGGGGAGCATACCCCGCTGCCCGTCTCGCTCACTGGCGATATCACCGGCTTTAGCGTGCAGTGTTACACCATAACGCGCTGCTTCATCAATATTTAAACCCTGAGCCAGTAAGGCGCCAATAATACCAGTGAGTACATCGCCACTACCACCAACGGCCAGTGCCGGATTACCGTCTTTACACACCCACGTGTTCTCTGCATTATCAATTAATGTGCCTGCACCTTTTAATACACAAGTCGCGTTATAGCGCTTAGCACACAGTCGGGCATTTTCAAATCTATTAGATTCAATTTCCTGAGTCGTTACACTTAATAGCCTTGATGCTTCTCCTGGGTGTGGTGTAAGTACGCATTGCTTTAACGTGTAAGATGAGGTTTGTTTAGCTAATAAATTTAGCGCATCGGCATCAATAACCAGTGGTATGCTATTAGTTTGGCAATAATATATAACCTCTATAAACGTGTGTTGTGCCCATTTATTTTGCCCAAGGCCGGGCCCTATTACCACACTACTAGCCCATTCAAGCGCTTGTTGTAGGTTGCCACTGCTTACCATCAATTCTGGCCTACCAATGCTTACAGGCACTACAGAACTTGAATGCGTATATACTTTTACCATACCCGCTCCTGCTCTAAGTGCAGCTTCACTGGTTAATCGGATTGCACCGGCCGTTCCCTCATTGCCGCCTACACAGAGGAGTTTACCATGAGTTCCTTTATGGCTATTTAGGTTGCGCGCACCAAGCTTTTTAAAGCTCTTAATATTTATAAGTGTGCCGTTTGAAGTAGCGAGCTCAAGAAATGCAGGTCCAATATTTAGATCGTCAAATATTAACTCCCCGCAATGTTGTTTACCTATAGCCGTTGCTAGCCCCTGCTTAATACCCACAAAGGTTATTGTTTTACTTGCTTGTATAGCAATACCTAAAGGTTGGCCAGTATCTGCGCTAATACCTGAGGGAACATCTATACTCAGTACAGGTTTATTACTGGCGTTAATTTCATTAATAATTTTAATAAAATTATTGCGAACCGAGCTTGTGACCCCTGTACCTAGCATTGCATCTATAATTAAATCACTTCGGTTTAATAACTCACTCGTATAAGCATTAACTTCACCGCCTTCATCACGCCACAATTTAAACGCTTTTGCAGCATCTCCTGTGAGTGCTTTTTCAGGGTTAACGGCACACAAAGTTACTCGCTCACCCGCTTGCTTAATTAGGCTCGCGGTAATATAACCGTCCCCAGCGTTATTACCATGACCCACAACGACTAAGGTATGCTTTGCATTAAAGTTTTTCCACGCGTTGAATACAGCCTCCCCTGCGCGCTGCATGAGTGTAAATAACTCACAATCGCTATTTTTGGCTGCCAGAGCCTCGTTACCCTTAACTTCCTTTGCAGTAAAAATTAGGTTATTTAGCATGAGGACTCCTTTAATCAGTGACACTTTACCTTATCAAATACACATATCTAGGGGCTAGCTTTGTGAGCTTTTTTAATCGGGATTAATTCGTTTATTAAAGTGCACTACAAGCTGAGTAATTATCGGGGTCAGATCATTTTACTAATAACTGATAGCTGAAAACTAAACCCTTTTCTTCAGACATTAAAAAACCCGAGACTAAGCTCGGGTTTTTTTAGTATTAATTAACTAAAACGTTAATTATTACTCAACGATAGTTGCTACAACACCAGCACCTACAGTACGGCCACCTTCACGGATAGCAAAACGAAGACCTTCGTCCATCGCGATTGGTGCGATTAGAGTTACTGTCATCTTGATGTTATCACCAGGCATTACCATTTCTACGCCTTCTGG